>CAZMOD010000018.1:0-35629 GCA_964567885.1 uncultured Christensenella sp. | reverse complement strand
ACACCTCTTCGGTAATAGGTTCTTCAACTTCGTCGATGATTTCTTCTTCGGCGGGTTCTTCAACTTCGTCGATGATTTCTTCTTCGGCGGGGTCTTCAACTTCGTCGATGATTTCTTCTTCGGCGGGGTCTTCAACTTCGTCGATGATTTCTTCTTCGGCGGGTTCTTCAACTTCGTCGATGATTTCCTCTTCGACGGGTTCTTCAACTTCGTCGATGAGTTCTTCTTCGGTGGGTTCTTCGGTAAGTTCTTCGGTATAATCGGGCAAGTCGGTTTCACCGTCGGCGGTTAGATAAACCGCGGCGGAGATTTCGGAATATTCGGTTATCGTTTCCTCAATAGGTTCCGCGTAAGTCGGCGCGTTTTCGACTGTTTCGCCACTTTCTTCGGTTTCGGCAAGACTTTCGTCTACTTCGTAGCCTTCCTCGCCTTCCATTATTTCTTCGACTTCTTCGACTTCTTCGACTACGTCTTGGGTTAAGTCTTGGTAAGAATCGTTTATGTCTTCCTCGGGGATTTCGGTCGCGGTAAATTCAAGCGGAGTAAGCGCTTCGGAGTTTAGCGAACCGTAACCGCCGTTTCCTTTACCGAATTTGTGTTTCTTTTTGTTTAATTTCGCTTGATATTTTTGCTTGCTCATGAACTCTCTCCCATTAATAAATCTTTTGGTTTAGCGCGTAATTTAATACGGCAAGGCAAGAACTGTCGTCGGGCTTGGACATATAAGCCGTTTTAGGGCTTACGATAGAAACGGGCATTTCTATTCTTCCCGCTAAATATTCGGCGCCGCCTCTTATATAAGAGATTCCGCCTCCGGTAAGCGATACCGCGACGTTATGCGGAAGTCTTACGCGACTTTTAGATAACGCCTTGTCGAAATTTTCCGCTAATTGGTCTAAAACGAAGCGTGCGACTTCGTTGGTTTCCTTCGTGGAAAAAGTATATTGACCTTCTCCGTATAAAACGACGTAGTTGCCTGCGTCTCCGTGTATGCTTAGATTGATTTTTCGTTTTAATCTTTCGGCAACGTCGTAATCGACGTCGAATTTATCGTATAAATACGCCGTTATATGGGCTCCGCCTATAGGAAACGCTTCTTTATAAAGCGCCCCGTCACCCGACAAAACGACGAGCGACGTGGATAAGTAACCTACGTCTAAAAGTACTTGGGTAGAGCGTCTTTCTTCCTTGGAAAATAAAAGTTTTCCTTCGGCAAGAGGGACGGGGATAAAGGTTACGTCGTAGATTTTTAAAGTCGCCAACATTTTTCTTACCGCGTCGGTAAAATCGCGACGGGCGCAAAAGACGGAAACGTAAGAGGACAAAGAGGAAGTTACGCTTCCTAAAACGTCCTCAACGCGTAATGCGCCGTCTAAAAAATAACAAACGCCCGTGCGACTTATAACTTCGTAATCGCCGGTATCCAAGCCTTTTACGGAAGAGTCCAAAAAGTCCCTTAAATCCTTTTCGCGTATCTTCTTTTTGCGGTTGAAAAAGGAACGCTGTTCGGTATTTATAAGGGATAAAAAATCACTCGGAACGCCTACGAAAATCTTATCGAGTTTTGCTTTTGCGGTAGAAGAAATAATCCGAACGCTTTCGGATAAAGCGTCGTAAAGTTTTCTTTCGTCTATGCGGTTTTCGTCGAAAGCGTCGTGATTGCGTTTAACTATCGCGCGGATGGCGAAATTGCCGTTTATACCGTTTTCGCCTATTACGGCGGTTAAAGCGTAAGCGCCTATATCAATAATTGCAACTGCGTCTTTTAGCATCGTCGCACCTCTTTGGTTATTTTTAATAAGTATCGTCGCGTTTTTCAGTTTTAGTCAACGACTACTTTGGTATAAGTAGCAACGACTTGTCCGTCGTCGCGTTCTAAACAAGTTATAACGCCAGATAAAAGGTCGTTATCCGTTAGTTCGCGGTATTTAGAGATCCCCGCGGAAACCTTTTCGTAAGTTTTGAAGTCGGCTTTTTGAATTTGCATCTTTACGCCGCTTCTTAATAAAAGTTCTATACGGTAATTGCCTTTTTCGGGCGTTTCGATAACGGTTACCGAATACAAACTGTCCCTTGGACTTTCAAAACAAGATATCGCCGTTTTTAAAGCGCTAAACAAACTTTCGTTAGCGTATTCAAGCGGACGTTTTAAAGTCACGGTAGGCGTTTCGGTCGTGTTAAATACGAGTAATACGTCGGAAAGACCGTCGGCAGGGTTTATAGCCGTGTCGCGCGTTTTCAAAACGACGTAGTCAACGTCCAAAACGTAATAACTATCGCCTTCTTTTAAAGCAAATCTTTCCTCTTCGGAATACAAATCGACTACTAAGGTGTACGGGTATTTTTTAGTTACGCCGCGAACTTTAAAGTTGGTGTTTTCGGTTATTTCTTCAGCGATTTTATTAGCGTCTAAAAATAAAAGGTTTTTGCCTTTATAATTTGACAAGATATTTTCGACGTCTTCGGTTTCGTCGGAAGTGTAAACGGAATAGTTTACGACGACGTCGTAAGTCCTAAAAACGGTTACGAAAACCAAAACGGAAAATAATATAACCGTCGCTATTCCGCTTATTAGTAGCAGTTTTTTGTACTTCATAATCAAGTTATCCCTTGGTAAGTTTGATTTTAGCGCCTATTTTGCGAAGTTTACCGTCAAAATCTTCATATCCGCGCATTACGGCGTCGGCGTTTAAAACGGTGGTTTTACCTTGCGCCTTTAAACCGGCAAGCACCAAGCCCGCGCCTCCGCGAAGGTCGGGCGCTATAACCTCGGCACCGCGTAGAGGCGCGCCTTTAAAGGTTACCGCGTTGCCGTTTTTTATAAAATCCGCACCCATTTTTTTTAGTTGGTCGAGGTATAAAAAGCGCGAATCGAAAATCCTTTCTTCAACGGTGGTTTCGCCTTGAAGCGTAGCGGCGTAGGCGGCGAGTATCGGATGAAGGTCTGTCGCAAACCCGGGATACGGCGCGGTAACAATTTTACCGAGCCCTCTTGCTTCGCCGCACGCGCGCACGCATATTTTCTCTTTATATATTTTAACATATATACCCGCATAATTGCAAGTATTATCGAGGATTTTTTTAGTTAAAGAGTAAATATTTTTTCCTTCGTTAAACTTAATTTCGCCTTTTCCGCCAACTAAAAGAAACAAAAGCAAAAAAGTACCCGCTTCAATCCTGTCTAAAACGGGAGAATAACTTAAATTACCCCTTAATTTTTTAACGCCCGTAATTTTTATTTCGTTGGTTCCCGCGCCGTAAATCTTTGCTCCGCAAAGTTTTAGAAAGTCGCATAAGTCTTTGACTTCAGGTTCTTTGGCGCAGTTTGTTAAGACCGTTTCGCCTTTTGCGGTAACGGCGGCGAGAATAAGGTTTTCGGTAGCGCCTACGCTTGGATAACGTAAAATAAAGTTTGCGCCGTGCAATTCTTCGCAAGTTACGACGAATTTTTCTTCCGTTTCGTAAACCTTTGCACCTAACTTTTCAAGCCCCGCAAGGTGGATATCTAATCCACGCTCGCCTATTTTGCAACCGCCCGGTTTATACAAGGTTACTTTGCCGAATTTTCTAAGAAGCGCTCCGCTTAAAAAAAACGAAGCGCGGATTTTTTTGGTTTCTTCCTTAGGAAGGTCGGCGGTACGAATATTTTCGGCGTTTATATAAAGTCCGTCCTTCGTCCAAACGACGGTAGCGCCTATTTTGCGTAAAATATCGCACATGACGGTTACGTCTCCTATTTTAGGGCATTTTTCTATCAAAACGCCGCCGCTAAGCAAGGTTGCCGCGCATATTAAGGTAAGTACCGAGTTTTTGGCGGGGCTTATTTCGACCTCGCCGTATAAAGGGCTTCCGCCCTCGATAAGATATTTATACATTTCGTTTAAAGGCGAAAAAATTCCGCATCACCTTATATGGTATGCGGAAAATTTTTTACGAGTTAATTTTAAGTTTTCAATCTTGCGGCGCGGGTTTTATAATTTTTCGTTCTTTTTCTCTTAAACTAAAAGGCTTTTTAAACGAGCCGCCGCCCTTCGATATATTGTAAAGCACGCCGAAAGCGGCTGAAAACGCTAAAATGGAAGTGTTGCCCGCGGATATAAGCGGAAGCGGCAGTCCCGTCGGCGGTATGGAACCCGTTACGACGAGCGCGTTTACGATAACTTGAACGGCGTACGTAGAAGTTATTCCGACGGCAAGGATATAGCCGAAAAAATCGTCGGCTCGGTTTGCGGCGCGAATTCCGCGCCAAATCAAAAAAGCAGTTATTAAAAACAGTAACGTAGTACCGAAAAATCCCGTTTCCTCGCCTATTACCGACAATATAAAATCGCTTTCGGAAAAAGGCAAAAACCTGTATTTTTGACGAGAATTGAAAAGCCCTACGCCGAAAAGTCCGCCCGAACCTAACGAGTATAACGATTGAAGAAGTTGATAACCTTCCCCCTTAGGGCTTTCCCACGGGTTTAAAAAGGCGGTAAGGCGTTTCAGTCTATAAGGCTCTATTACTATAAGTACGGGAATCAAAGCGATACACGGTATCAAAATAAGTAAAAAATGTTTAACCTTTACGCCCGCCAAAAAAAGTATCGCGAGCATTACCGCCCCCACGCATACGGTTATCGACATATTAGGCTCTATTACGATAAGTAAACACGTAATAATTCCCGATAGAACCGGGATTATTATACCTTTAAAACTTCGCGCACGGGAAGGATCCGCGGCAAAATACTCTGCTAAAAAGGCTACGAAACAAAATTTGGCGATTTCAGACGGTTGAAGGGTGAAAAATCCTAAGTTTATCCAACGCTTTGCGCCGTAGACTTCGACCGATAAAAAAGGAACGAAACACAGTGCCAATAAAAATAAGCCGAACAAATACCCCCACTTACACTTTCCGAAAAGTTTTTTATAATTAAAATTTGAGGTGAATATCATTGCGATTATCCCGACGATAACCCCGGCACCTTGTTTTAACGCGAAATAGTAAGCGTTTCCATAGTCTTCCTTTGCGACGTAACTTGAAGCGGAATATACGAAAACGACGCCCAAAACGGATAAAACGACTACCGTTAAAGGAATAAATATATCACCTTTAAAAGTTATTTTCATACAGTCCTTTTACGATATAATTAAACCTTTCCCCTCTCTCCTCGTAATTTTTAAATTGGTCGAAACTCGCCGCGCCCGGTGAAAACAAAACGGTATCGCCTTCTTTTACTAAACTTTTCGCGACTAAAACGGAAGATAACAAGTCTTTTGCGACGGCAACGTCGAAGTATTCCGCATTTATCGAGGATTTTAAAAGTTCGTAACGGTTTTCACCGGTGAATATTATATGCTTAATTACGTCTTTGCGGTTTTTAACGAGGTCAAAAAACGGCGCGAAATCTTGGTTTTTATCTTTTCCGCCGACGATAAGCACGGTGTTTGAATTCATTTTTTCGACGGCTTTAAGTAAAGACGCGACGTTCGTAGATTTGGAATCGTTATAATAAGTTACGCCGCCGAAGTTTCCGATATTTTGCAAGCGGTAATTTATTCCCTTAAAGTTTAAAAGCGTTTCAACGACGGTTTTAGTTTCGACGCCGTAAAGTTTCAATGCGCAAATTACCGCGAGGGCGTTTTGTATATCGTGTTTTGCTAAAAACGCTAAATCGTCGACTTGCATAATTTCTTCATCGCGATAAAACAAGCCGCCGTTTTCAACGTATCCGCCGTCTACCTTTTCGGTTAAAGAAAACCAAACGACTTTGCATTTTAAATCGTTTGAAAAATCTTTTACGATCGGATCGTCGTAATTTAAAACGGCGTACTCGCTTTCGCGCATATTTTTAAATAGCCGCTTTTTCAAATAGACGTAGTTATCCATATCGTAATGGCGGTCGAGGTGGTCCTCGGTTACGTTTAACATTATTCCTATATGCGGCGTGAAGGAAAAAATAGTTTCTAATTGAAAAGAAGATACCTCCACCACCGCGACGTCTGTTTGATCTATATCCAAAGCGTACTCCGTCAAAGGCGTGCCGACGTTTCCGAGAAGATAACAAGTTTCCCCCGCGCGGCTTAGTCCGTCGTGAATAAGCGTCGAAACGGTGGTTTTGCCGTTGGTGCCGCTTACCGCGACAATCGGGGCTTTAAGGTTTAAATAGCCTAATTCGAGTTCGCCTATAATTCGCTTTTTTAACCGTTTTAGATTTACTAAAATCGGGTTATCTATTTTAACGCCGGGACTTACCACGACAGTTTCTATGCCGTCTATAAGATTTTTACGGACTTCGTAATTTTCTTCGTTTTCAACGATAAAATCAGCGATTTTAAAACCTTTTTCAATTAGTTCTTTTACTCTTGAAGTTTCGTAAACGCGTTCGTCCTCGTCGAAAAGGTAAACTTTAGCACCTAATTTATCTAAAAGTTTAGCCGCGTAAATCCCGCTTTCCTTTAGCCCGAAAACGAGGAAGGTTTGGTTTTTATATTTCATATTTCACCTCATAAAAAACACGCTATTGATATAAGTCCTAAGACTAAAGTTATAACGGAATACCAAACTACGATTTTACATTCCGTATACCCTTTATGTTGAAAATGATGATGCAACGGCGCCATTAAAAATATTCTTTTCTTAGTCTTTTTATAGTATAAAACTTGAAGTATAACCGACGTGCCGGACAAAACGAAGCAAAGCCCTATTATAGGTATATACAAAGCGTTTCCGCTAAAAGTAAAAACGCTTGCAATAAGTCCGCCTAAGGACAAAGAGCCCGTGTCCCCCATAAAAATACTCGCTTTATTTGCGTTAAAAAGAAGGTAGCCAATTAAAGCGCCCGACGCAGCGACGGATAGACGCGCTAAACCTTCGTATTCCCCTTTTTGAAGGTAATAACCGCTTAAAGTTTTGGTTTGTAAAATAATTATTACGGCAATAGCCGTTAGCGTTATAGAGCAAGTAGACGCCGCTAAACCGTCTAAACCGTCGGTAAGATTTACGCAGTTAGTGGTCGCTAAAAACACGAAAATCCCGAAAGGAATAAACCATAATCCCAAGTCGACGAGTTTTTTTGTAAAGGGTATATAAACTACGGTAAAACCTTGATAAAGAGCAAAACCCACCGCGATAAGTGCCGCCAAAACTTGCAATACTATTTTTTGTACGGGCGTTAAACCGTCGTTACGCTTAAACTTTATTTTTATAAAATCGTCGAAAAAACCTATTACGCCGTATATTATAAAAATTAAAAGAGTAACGAGAGGCATACCTTGTTTTCTTACGCAAAAAAGATATAAAAGAACGGTAACCGAAATAAAACCTATTCCGCCCATCGTAGGCGTACCCGACTTTTTATAATGTTCTTTTACGTATTTTAATATGGGCTGCTCGGCATTTTTAGATAAAAGCCTTACCAAAATTTTGGTCGCTATCGCGCTTAAAACGAGGGCTATAACGTATATTATTACAAGTTTTTTTACCATAGAACGATTTACCGTTTGCTATTTAAAGATTTTACTATATTTTTTATTTCTTCTTCATCGGAAAAATAAAGTTTTTCGCCTTTTACCTCTTGGTAAGTTTCCGCACCTTTTCCCGCGACTAACAATGCGTCGCCTTCGCTTAGTTTTTCGATCGCGTAATAAAGCGCCTTTTTTCTGTCGGGTATTATTATATATTTGTCGGTAACTTCTTTTATCCCCTTTTCGATATCGCAAATTATTCCGTTTTCGTCTTCATCCCTCGGATTATCAGAAGTTATAACGGTAAAATCGGCTATTTCGCCCGCTATTTTTCCCATTAAAGGGCGTTTGCCCGCGTCACGATTACCGCCCGCGCCGAAAAGAAGATAGGCGTAGTTTTTCGTTGCGGCGGATAAAAAGGAAAGGCTTTTGTTAAGTCCGTCCGGGGTGTGCGCGTAATCGACGAAAATCCTTGCGCCGTTTATACTTGCGACCTCTTCCATACGTCCTTTTACCACGGGAATTTTATCTATATATTTAACTATTTTTTCCGGTTTTATACCGCATAGAAACGCCGCGCATACTGCGGATAAAAGATTGTAAACGTTGAATTCGCCCAACAAATCGGTACGCAACGCGTAAACCATATCGAAGGCGTTCAAAACGAAAGTCGTTTGATTTAAACTTTCGGTTATTTCCATCGCGAAAACGTCGCAAGGCTCGTTTACGCCGTAGGTTAGCGTTTTTTTAGGGTTTTCGGAATAGATTTCGCGACCTAATTCGTCGTCGGCGTTGACGATGAAAAAGCGCGCGCGATTATTAAACGCCGATTTTTTTACCGACCTGTAACCGTAAAAATCGGTAAAATAATCGAGATGGTCGCGCGTACAGTTGGTAAAAATCATACTTTCGTAGTTTATTGCCGACACCTTACGTAGCGCTATCGCGTGGGCGGAAACTTCCATTACGACGTACTTTATCCCTGATTTATATAGCGTAGACAAGATTTTGAAAAGATTTTCGGGATCGGGCGTCGTAAGCGCCGAATCAAATTTTCCGAGCGGGGAGTTTACCCCCAAAGTGCCGATAGACGCGCAAGGTTTTTCCGCCGCGTTTAAAATATCGCGCACGATGGACGCGACGCTCGTTTTGCCGTTAGTGCCGACGACTCCTATTATTTTGAGTTTTTTTTGAGGATTTTCGTAAAACGCCGCGGCTAAATAAGAATACGCAAGTCTTACGTCGCTACAAACTATTTGCGCGCAACTAATTTTCGGCATAAACTTTTCCGTAACGATCGCCACCGCGCCGTTTTTAACGGCTTCTTCGGCAAAATTATGACCGTCGAAGTTTCTTCCGCGCAAACAAAAGAACAGTCCGTTTTTAACTTTAACGCGACTGTCTTTGGTGAGATTTTCTATTTCTAAATCGGGAAAATCGGAATATACTTTCGCCGACTTAAAGTCTTTTAATATTTCGTTTAGTCTCATAACGTTTCCTTTTTGATTTTAGTAATTTTTACGTTTTATTTTGACGGCGCGATAGATTTTGCGTTGATTATTCCTCGGAAAATTTCCCCTACCGCGGGCGCGGCGACCGTGGAGCCGTAAGTTCCGCCCACAGCCTCGTCGACGGTCAAAAGACATAAGTATTTTGGTTCGCTTGACGGAAAAAAACCTACGAACGACGTTACGTATTTGCCTTGCGACAAAACGCCGTTTTCAAACTTTTGCGCCGTACCTGTTTTTCCCGCTACTTTGTAACCTTCGATATAACTTTGCTTGCCGCTTCCTTCGCTAACTACCCTTTCTAAGTAAGACGCTAAGATGCGCGACGCTTTTTCGGAAGCCACTCTTTTTACCGCGGACGGTCTTATTATTTCCACCGTTTTTCCGTCTTTGGTTTTTATTTCCGAAAGTATTTTAGGTTGGTAATAAACACCGCCGTTTACCGCCGCCGCGCAAGCCGCCGCAAGTTGAATAGGCGTTACCGCGACGCTTTGACCGAATCCTATACGCGCTAAATCGCCCTCGGTTACCGCGGATTTTGGGATAATCATACCTAAAGCCTCGCCGTTAAAGTCTATACCCGTAACCTTTCCGAAGTTTAAACCGCTTATATACTCGTAAAAAGTATCTTTTCCGAGCGATAACGCGATATCGGTAAAGCAAGGGTTGCAACTGTTGTTTAAGGCGTCCGTTAGCGTTTGATTTAAATGCTTGCCGTTTTTATGCGACGACCAACATTTAATTTTGCCCCCTTGAACCACCCGATATCCCGACGACGGAAAAACGTAATTTAAAGATTTTGCGGCTGGGTTTTTGTTTAAATATTCCTCGATATTTGCAAGCGCGGTTACTATTTTAAAGGTGGAACCCGGCTCGTAAGAATCGACTACGATTGAGTTTCTCGACAATAAATTAAGGGTGTCAATATCGTCCCTCGGCGGCTCGTTTAAGTCGTACGAAGGAAGATTAGCCATTGCCAAAACTTTGCCGCTATCGGGTGCTAAAACCACGGCGGAACAACGCTTCGGGGAGTATTCGTCAATAAGTTTTTTAAGCGCCGTTTCGACGACGGATTGTATTTCGTAATCGATATTAAGCACGACGGTAAGCCCGTCGCAACTTTCGGTGTAGACGGGGGTTTTGCCCTCCAAATCGCCGCCCGTTAAATCGGACTCGTACAAAATTTCGCCGTCGACGCCTTTTAGGTATTTATCGTAATACTTTTCAACGCCCGACTGTCCTAATCCGTCCACCGAAACGTAGCCTATTACGCTGCATAATAAGTCCCCGTACGGATAAATACGCGTATTGTCGACGGAATAATAAACGCCGTCTAAATCTAACTCGGTAAGTTTTTCGACGACCGACTTAGACACTTGGCGTTGTACGGTTATTTCGGAAGTTTTCTTGCTTTGGATTTTTTCCTTTAATTTTTGCTTATCCAAATCGAAAATATTTCCGAGCGCTTCGGATACTTTTTCGGCGTCTTTGACCGATTTAGTACGCACGTACACTGCGTACGACGGCGCGTTTGCCGCTAAAATTTTACCGTCCGCGGATAAAATTTCACCACGTTTGGCTTTAACGGGAAGTTCCCTCGTCCACTGGTCTATAGCCTTTTCTTGCAAAAAATCGGAGGACGCGACTTCCACTATAAAAAGCCTTACTATAACGAATAAAAAAAGAAGGGTTATCGCGAAAACGTACGCAAATAACCTCTTTCGTAAAACCGATATCGAATAATTTGAAATTTTGATTTCTCCCGTTTAAAACATAAATAAAAGGTCGACCGCGCTTTGCGATCAACCTCTTTCGTGATTTTGCCTTTTGCAAGGATTTTTCGTAAATTACTCTCTAACCATACCCTTTTCGGAGGCTTTTTCTTCGATTACTTCATCGGAAGAAACGTAATCGAGTTCTTGTTTTAAATCGCTAACTTCTTGGGATAAAGCGGCGATTTCGGCGCGCTTTAATTCGGAAGTGGCGTTCATGGTTTTTAATAATCTCGTGTTTAAAATGATGAGCGCGAAAACTGTAACGACGACGAGCGCGTATACCGCGATAAGTATCTTACCTTTGGTGTTTACCGTGTATTTTTTGTCGACGGCTTCACCCTTTTCGCGTGAGAATTCGTAAGGATCGTCGCTTGCCGATTGGGCTCTTCCGGTGAAAAACTGCATCGTCGTATCGGAAGGAGCGGAGTCGGTAGTGTAATCCATTTCTTCTTTATAGCGTTCTTCACGCTCGTAAGTTCTTTCGTAACGTCTGTTTAATTCCTCCGCCCTACGGTTTTCCGCCGCTTGATAATAATCGTCGGCGTAAGCGCTATTTTGATAAGACGAAGTTTCGTTTGCTTGATAAGCCGCTTGATTAGCGGAATTTTGCGTTTCGTAAGCGTAATCGGTGGTTCTTTCCGCACGAGTGTTTTCGGCGTAAGAATTTTGGTAATCTACCGCTCTATCTTGAGAAACCGCAGGACGATCGAAATAAAATTGGCTTTCTAAACTATCGGCAAACCCTGTTGATTTAGGTTGATAAGCATCCTGACGGTTGTATTCGTTATTATATTCTCTATCCCTTTCAGCATAACCGCGGCTATACTTTTGGGAGTTGTTTTCATATTGATACGACATAATTATATTACTTTTTCTCCTCTAAAAATATTCACGCCGACCGAATTATTTTTTTCTAAGTTTTAGTTTTCAACTCCTTTCGACTTAAATTTTTGTCGAAGGTTTATAAAACTACCCCTTTAAACCCTTTCGCACACTCTTAACTTGGCACTTTTAGCCCTCGGATTACGGTCCAGCTCTTGTTCGTCCGAGACTATGGGTTTCGCGGTTATAATATTTACTATTTTTTTCTTTCCGCAAACGCAGATTGGCAAACTTTTATCGCAAACACAATCGGTTGCCAAAAATTTGAAAGCGTTTTTAACTATTCTGTCTTCTAAAGAGTGGAAGGTTATAACCGCAAGCCTTCCGCCTTTTTTAAGTCTTTTTCCCATTTCGACGATTGCATCGTATAACCCGTCGAGTTCTCCGTTTACTTCTATCCTTAACGCTTGATAAGTTCTTTTGGACGGATGACCGTCTTTTTTGAACTTGGCGGGGATAGATTTATCAATTATCTCGTTAAGTTCTCCACAAGTTACGATTTTTTTAATTTTTCGCCGTTCTACTATACTCTCCGCAATTTTAGCGTGGAATTTTTCTTCGCCGTAATCTTTTAAAATTCGAGATATTTCCCTTTCGCTATAAGTATTCACCACGTCGTAAGCCGAAAAGCTTCCTTCGGGGTTCATCTTCATGTCTAAAGGCTCGCTCTCTCCCATATAACTGAAACCGCGTTTCCTTTCGTCTAATTGGTAGCTCGAAACCCCTAAATCAAGAAGCACGCCGTCGTATCCTTCGACCCCTATTTCATCGGATATTTCGGAAAAGTTCTTGAAATTATCGTGCACCACGGTTAGCCTACCGGGGAATTCGGTTTGATATTTTTTCGCGTTCTCTATCGCGGCGGTATCGAGGTCGGTTGCAACGACCTTTACGTTTTTCCGACGTAACATTTCGCTCGTGTGCCCGCACGCGCCCATAGTTCCGTCAAAATATATTCCGCCGTCTTTTAAGTTTAACCCTTCCATGCATTCGTTTAGCATTACGGGAAGATGTTTGTATTCCATTTCGTATCTATTATTTCAGTTAAAGTTCGGTTAGTAAACTTTCGGTTTAGCGTTTAGCCGTTTAGCCGTTTTGGTGTTTTTCGTACTCGCTATCAAGTATTGCAAGCGCTTCCTCGTAACTTAAATCGGCGTTCAACGCGTCGTAAGTCGACTTACTCATTAAATTTACGTGATCTTCCGCGCCGACGAAAACTATATCTTTTTCAAGATTTACCATCTTTTTGATGGCTTCGGTTATCAAAAGCCTGCCTTGCCCGTCCTCGGTTACGTCGAAGTACGAACCGAAAAACAAGGTGTAAGCCTTTTCGGCAGCTCTGTTAAACGGCGAGTGCTTCTTTTCGGAAATCTTTTTGAAGCCCTCAATCGTATAGATGGAAAGAGTGTTTTCCATCGCCGAGCGACCGATTACGTAATTAGCCCCTAACTCCTTACTGAATTTGGAGGGAATTCTTATTCTGTTTTTGGAGTCCATCTGATGAAAGTACGTGCCGAAGAACATAGCAAAACCCTCCTTGTTTTTGATGACGCTATGATTATATCATAAAAGTTGCCCACTTGCAACCACTTTTAGCAAAAAAATCAAAAAATTTTTACTTTTTTTAAATATTTTATAGAACGTTCGTGCTAAAATCGACGCAGTTGGAAAATTTTGGCTTTTTAACCTCGGATAATCGATAATTTCAATTATTAAGGGGATTTTTGAGGTCTTTAAAAATATCTCGTCGTGTGCCGTTCGAGATTTTTTATTGCGTGAACGCCGCCTCGTTGCTTTGGTGGGCAGAAAACCCACGAAAAATCCAAAAATCGTCTTGATTTGGTCAACGATTGAAAATTTTTACGAGATTTTTTTAAGTTTAATCCCACTTCGGACGAAAAATCCCCCGTGCGTCCCGATTTATTGCTATGCGGCTACGATTTCTTTACGGACGAAAAAGCCCCGTGCGTACCGATTATCACCTTGTCGGTCACTCCGCGACAGCCCCACCCCTCGAGGGACAAACTTTGTTTGAATACAAATGGTTTTTAGGGGGAAACGGAAAAAGTTTTCTTAAAAAACGAAAATCAACTAAAAATCCTTGCAAAATCTGATAAAAATCCTTGCAAAATCTAAATAAGTATGATAAAATACTACGGAAGAAAAAACAACAAGCCGCTTTTCGGCTTATTACATAAGGAGAGATTATCGTGCCTAATATTAAATCTGCTAAGAAACGTGTTTTAGTAACCGCAACCAAGAACGCTCGTAACAGAAGCGCCCTTGCAGAAGTTAAAACTTCCATCAGAAAGTTAAACGCTGCAATCGAAGGCGGTGACAAAGCAGGCGCTCAAGAGATTTTCAGGGAAACTTCCAAACTTTTAGACCAAGCGGTAAGCGCGGGTAGAATGCACATCAACACCGCCGCTAACAAAAAGTCCGGATTTGCCAAGAGAATCAACGCTATAGCGTAAGCTTTGCAAAAAAACTTAGCCCCTTAAAACCATCGGGGGTTATTTTTTTGTATCTAAAATAAAACGAAAATTTACTTTTTACGGTAAATAACGCCGTCCTTTTTCTTTTTTGAGGACGGCTGTCGTTTTCTTCTATGAAAATGATTGACATTCATTTTTATACCTGCTATAATAAGAGAGTCGAGGGGTGGCAGGCGCACCCCCTCGCTCCGTCCGTTTCGGTGTTTTTTTGAGAACAGCAACCGAAACGGCTTTTTTTATTTGTTGGCGATTATTCTTGCCAACGCGTCACGGAATTCGTCAAGCGTTTCACACTTACCCGTTTAGTTCCTTAACCGTTTGAAGTATTGCTTCCGTTTTTTTTAAAAAATCTTAAACAAAAAAGCCTTATTCCCACCGAGGGATAAGGCTTATCGTTTTATTTTAGTGTTTTTATACGTATTAAGAAGCGCTTTCAATTTTTCTTTGAAAAAAGTTTTGTCGTCCGAGGACAAATTTTTATACGCTTTCGGAAGTCGGCAAAACGTAGTTTGCCATAAATATTTATTGGAACAGTCTAATAAGGTTACGGATAAAATTAAAAGTATTAAGACGGAAAATAACTTTTTCATGATTTTTCACCGCTTAAAATAATCCAACGATTTTCCCGTCCGACGTAACGTCTATATTCTCCGCCGCGGGTTTTTTAGGAAGCCCCGGCATAGTCATGACGTCGCCCGTCAAAAGCACTATAAAGCCGGCGCCTGCGGAAACTTTAACCGACCTTACGGTAACGGTGAAGTCTTTAGGCGCGCTTAAAAGCGCTGGATTGTCGGACAAACTGTATTGGGTTTTTGCAACGCAAATAGGAAGGTTTGAAAAACCTAAACGTTCGAGTTCCTCTATTTGCTTTTTGGCTGCGGGGGTTATAATTACGCCGCTTCCACCGTAAACTTTTTTGGTTAAAGCAAGAATTTTGTCTTCGATTGAATCGTTTAAATCGTACGGGTGGTTTAATACGCTTTCTTTTTCGCAAAGCGTTAAAACTTCCTTCGCTAAATCGATCATTCCTTCCCCGCCGCGAGAAAATCCGTCGGCTAAAACGGCGATATAACCGTTTTGCTTGCATAAATCTATAAGCGTTCGGATTTCAGCGTCGGTATCGGTCGGGAAGCGGTTAACCGCAACCACTACGGGAAGGGTGTAGACGGTTTTTATATTTTCTAGGTGTTTAATAAGGTTAGGAAGTCCCGCTTTTAACGCGTCGAGGTTTTCTTCTTTTAAATTCTTCTTGTCAACGCCGCCGTGCATTTTTAAGGCGCGAATCGTCGCGACCATTACCACGCAGTCGGGTTTAAGGTTTGCCGAACGACATTTTATATCCAAAAACTTTTCAGCCCCTAAGTCGGCGCCGAAACCGGCTTCCGTTACGCAATAATCACCCGATTTTAGGGCAAGTTTGGTTGCGATAACCGAGTTGCAGCCGTGCGCGATATTGGCAAACGGTCCGCCGTGAACGAACGCTGGGGTTGCTTCCAAGGTTTGAACGAGGTTGGGCTTTAACGCTTCTTTAAGTAGTGCGGTCATGGCGCCTTGGGCTTTTATATCTTTGCAATAAACAGGTTCGCCGTCGTAATTATAAGCGACGACGATATTGCCGAGACGACGTTTTAAGTCGTCTATTCCGTCGGCTAAACAAAGTACCGCCATAACCTCGCTTGCGACCGTTATATCGAAGCCGTCCTCACGCGGGGTGCCGTTAGCCTTTCCGCCCAAGCCGTCGACTATAAAGCGAAGTTGACGGTCGTTCATATCCACGCAACGCTTCCAAGTAATTCTTCTTACGTCAATATTAAGGGCGTTGCCTTGTTGAATATGGTTGTCTATCATTGCGGCAAGTAAATTGTTAGCCGCGCCTATCGCGTGAAAGTCGCCGGTAAAATGCAGGTTTATGTCTTCCATAGGAACCACTTGAGCGTATCCACCGCCTGCGGCTCCGCCTTTAACGCCGAAAACGGGACCTAAAGAAGGTTCGCGTAAAGCGACGACGGCGTTTTTATTTAGTTTGTTAAGACCGTCCGCCAAGCCTATGGTGGTAGTCGTCTTGCCCTCTCCCGCGGGGGTTGGCGTTATCGCGGTAACCAAAATAAGCTTGCCGTTCTTTTTTTCGGCGTTTTTATTTAAAAGGTCAAGACTGAGTTTTGCTTTATATTTGCCGTAAAGATCGTAATCGTCTTCTTTGACGCCGATTTTATCGAGAATTTTCGTAATCGGAAGAATATTGGCGCTTTGAGCAATTTCGAGATCGGTCATTGTACTCACCTCTTTAATTAAAATGATTAAAAACAGATAATTGAAAATAATTTATTAGTTGAAAACGAATTATTAAAACCGCACGGCAACCATACGGCGCGAAGCCGAGTATTTTTTCGATAGCAGAGTTTTATTTTACGCCGTAAAATGCGTTTGCGTTTTTTGCGTGCGGATAAGGCGGAATTTGTTATTCAAAACCAAAATATTGGCGCGCGTAGTCGCGTACGCGCTTACGACTTATATTATAAACGACGTAATGCGATTTGTCAATCAAATAAAAGGCGTACGAAAACTTTGAAAAGACGTAAAAAAGCGTTTATAAAAAAGCCCTTTAAAAAAGGGCTTTAAAAAACGCGTTTAGATAATGGCGCGCTAAAACAGTTTCGCCGTTAAACGTAGATCTTTTTATTTAAATTTCCAAGATCACAAAGCGCGCGGTACGCGGATTTACGGGCGGCTTTAAGATAATCCTGAAAAGTAGATTGCTGAACGACGGTTACGCAGTCTCGTAAATTAGGCACAAGAAAATCCTCGTTTAAAGATAGGTTTATAAACGTATGGTTCATACAGACCTCGCCGACGACGGGATATTTATGATTATTTATAACTACGCAATATTTATACACGGCATTAGACGGCACGAAAAAGCCGTCGTTATACCCTATCGGCAAAACGCCTATATAGGTATCGTCGTTTAACGCTTTAAATTTTCTTCCGTAACCGACGGTTTCACCTTTTTGTAGTCTTTTAATATCAGTCAGTTGAGTTTTTAAAGCGCAAACGGGTTTTAAAAATTCGTAGCCGAATCCGTATAATCCCAAGCCTACCCTTACCGCGTCATCCGTCGCTTGAAAACCGTTAAAAAGCGCGGAAGTGTTTTCAGAGTGATAAATAAGGTTTAATTTAGGAAATTTATTTTTGATAAAATATTTTACGTTTTCAAACCTTTCGATTTGAAGGTAATTAAACGGGTTATCCTTTTCGTTTGAAACGCAAAAGTGGGTGTATAAGCCCGTTATCGATAAATTTTTAAACTTTAACGCCTCGCGTATAAAATGAAAATCTTCCTGTTTATAACTAAAACCGTAACGCCCCATGCCGGTATCTATTTCCATATGACATTTAATGATAAAACCGCTTTTTTGCGCCGCACCATCTAATAGTTTTGCGTAACGATAGGATATTAAACTTTGTGTTAACGAGTATTCGTTTAATAAAAAAGCGTCTTCTATCGGTGTGTAGCCGAGCACTAAAATATCTCGCGTTATACCGATTTTTCTAAGGTTTATCGCCTCGTCGATAGATACTACGGCAAAGGCGTAAGCGCCTAAGTTTTGATAAAGTTTCGCTAAAACGCTGGCTCCTTGCCCGTATGCGTCGGATTTTACTACGCAAATTACTTTTTTATCGCAAAACCGCTTAATAAATTCGTAATTAAACCGCGAGTTTTCCAAACTTACTTCTAAATAATTCAACTAAAACGCCTTCCGCCGTTATTATATGAAGGAAAACTTTAAAAAATTTAAGATATAATACCTTTTTAAAAAACTTTTAGTAAAAAAACCTTTGCATCTTAAGTAAGTCGCAAAGGAATTTTTATAAAAGTGGGGCTATAAGCCGATTGTTAAAGTTTTTTAAAATTAGGAAGCGGCGTTATTTTTTAAAACGCGGTGAACGTAGTCGTAGTATTTTCCCAAATATTTTTTTACTGAATCGTTGGTTTCGAATAAACTTAACGCTTCCATCGGATCGGAAAACGCCGTGTAGTCTTTTAGGACTTCTTCTATTCTTTCGCGATAGCGCGGCTTGATTTCATTAAGATCGACGTCTTCTTCCTCTTTATTTTTATCGTCGGCGTTTGCGCCTTGATAATATTCGTCGTCGTAAAACAAGTCTAAGGTGTTGTTGTATTTTATGACTTCGTTTAATTTTTGGTCGCGCTCGTTTTTGAGTTCGTGAAGCCTTACTTGAACGGCGTTTGCGTATTTTTCGTTGATCGCCGAGATTTCTTTACCGAGGTCGGACTCCAAATCGTCGATCTCGGCGTTTAACTCGGCCACTTTTTCTTTTGCGGCGCTTCTTAATTTATTGACGGCGGAAAGTTTTTCACTTTCCAAATCCTTTACACCGCCGATTGCCGCGCTCGAACGCTGCAAGCCCCTTTTTAAAAGTTGATTTTCAAGATTCTTCTCGGCGCTTTTATAAGCGTTTTCGACCGTAAAAGTATCTGCTTTTAAGCCCTCGTTTTGGTCGATAATCGACTTATTTAGGGACTTTTTCTTCCTTTCCGCTTCGTCGGTCGCCGATTTTATACTATCTTGTTTAGCGTTTTCGTAAGTTGATTTAGCAACCTCTAAAAGTTCCTCGTCGGTAGGCGGCACGTAGGTTAAAGGACGGGTAATATCGTCTCCGCCGACGTACGTTTTATCTTTTCTTTCGCTCGTTTTATCGCTCGTCGATAACGCGGTCTCCTTTAAAGTATCCTTACTTTTACCGTTTTCAATCTTCGCCAGCGATTTTTCCTTTTTTGGTTTTATATATTCTATCATAATATTCTCCTTAAATAATTTGCAAAGTGCTTTTACAACGTTTTAATAAATCTTCTTCGTTGATAAAAAATACCTCGTCGCCGTAACCGATTAATTTTTCCTCGCCTAATCGGTTCGCAAACTGCCTCGAATACACGCCGCCAACCCCTTTTCTGTACACGACGGTTTTGCCGCTTAGACTTCCTAAATTGAACGAAGCCCCTTTGCCTAACGCATATTTATTCATTAAATTTCTCCTTAATTTTGCAAGTTTACGATACGTAAAGGACTGCGGTTTTATCGTAATTTACACCGATAAATTTACCTTCTAAATCCGGCGACGCAATTACTTTATACAAGTTTTTAACCGGTTTTTCAGTGTAAAACAAAGTGCCGTTTAGTCCTTTAAGTAAATACAAAGTCTTGTTCTTTACGAAGTAAGCCGCAGCGTATCCTTCTATAAAAGTACCTGCGACCGAGGAAACGCTGCCGGACACTAAGACTTCTTCGCCCAAATCCCCCGTTTTCAAATCAATTGTTTTGCATTTTAGATTGCCGCTTAATAAGTAATAAACGTTTACTACGTCGGGGTTTGAAGACGCGCGGGAAATCGAGCCGCCGTCCGCATTCGGCACGGCGTAAATTTTAGTCAAAGTTTTCCCTGATAGCGAGTATAGGGTTAGATTGCGTTTTCTCCCGTCGTAAAAACAAACGACTTTATTATCACCGCAAGTTAAATATGTCGTTTGACTTTCGTAAGGCGTTTCTTCTATCGCTCCGAAAACCGCGACTGATTTTACCGTCAATCCGCTAAATTGAATTTTCAAAGACTTTTCGCCGCCTTGAAGCGTTAAGGAAAAGTCGTAACGATTATCCCCTTCGGCGGTAAACTTGTCAACCCTTACTTCGTCTAAATATATCGCGGCGGTTCCGTTTCCCGTGGTATTAACCGTAAAATACGCGCCGCCGTCCACCGTTTGCTTAAACTTTACGACGTAAACGCCGGCGTCCTCCGACAAATTGTCCGACGGCGAATATAAAAGTTTTTTATATTGCGGCAATTTTTTGTTTTCAATAGACTGAATTTTTCTTTCTAAATCGTAATCTCTCATAATCTTCCTATACGTATTGAATTTCTAAAAGCATTTTCGATACCTCGGCGTTTTTACTGCGTGATTTGACGGTAACCGTAAAGTCGTTGCCTCTTAGTCCTATTTTCGCACGCTTGCGACTATTTCCTCCGAAAAACTCAACCGTCTTTTTGCCCTCGTCGCTTTCAAACTCTAAAGTTATTACGCCTTTGCAGTACAAGCTTACGTAAGACAGAGTTTTTTTAGTGAAAACGTCGAAGTCGTTAGGATACGAACGCCAAAGTTTTGTGAGAGGCAAGCCGAATTTTGCTCCGTCGTCCGACAAAGTGGCAAGGTCGGAATACCCTTCGACTAAAATTGCCAAAAAAGAAAACTCGTCGCCGTCGATTTTTTCGAGGTCGTAAGCGTTAAGCCCCTTGGCTAAATAAAAGTCGCGTCCGTTTAAGTCGTAACAAACTACCGTTTTCGACAGTTTGCCGTCGTTTTTTACGGTTACCGTCGCGTAAAATTTGCCGTTGTGATAAATAGCGGAAACGTCCTCGTTATCGACGCCGCGCAAATACTCGTCAAGTTCGGTCATAATCTTATACGAATTACTTCCGTCGAAACGGTAAAAACCGTCCTCGGCAAGATATACGACGTATTTTCCACATTCGGTAACGGAATTTTTGTAAATTCTTCCGGAATTTAAGTAAACGGCGTCAACGACGGTTTCTAATTGGTCGCCGTAAGACGATATTCTAAAGATGCCGTAATTTGCGAAGGCGTAAAGATATCCGCCGAAACTTACCACCTTTATAAGACGCCCCGCTTTGGTGCGAAAATCAATAAAGCCGCCCTCGTCTAAACTTACGTTCCAATTGGTAGGATCAAAGGTTTTTGAAAACCAAAGTTCGGTTTCGGAATTGCCCGTCGTCGCGTACAGTCTTTCGTTATGCACGCATAAGGAGGTAATGTGAGGCGCGGTGAATTCAGAAACGGTACTGCCGTCGTACACGCAAGAATAGTCTTTAGTCGAAAACAAGATTACGTCATCCGAGTTAAGCCTATAGTTTACCGAAAACGGAACGCTTGAAAAATTCAAGTCCGCAACTTTTGTCATTTCGCCGCTTCCGCCGTAAATTTTCCATTCGTATATAGAGCCGTCTGCGTAGTACACTAAAATTCTGTCGTCGCGTTTTAATAAATCGTCGTCGTAGCGCTTGTAGTAGAAAACTTTTTTGGGAATTAAGTTTTTAGGAGGCGCGGGTACGTAATGCTTATCCCCGACTAAAATTTCAAGTTGCTTAACCCCTACGCCGCACTTAAGTCCGCCGTCGGTATAATCGAAGTTATAGCAGGTTTTTGCCAACGTGTTTTTACCCAAAAGTCCATCTATACGCCCGTTAACGGCGTTTTTGAAGTTGAAAAAGTCTATCTTTTTCTTTTTTAAAGACGGGATATAATAATTATCGTAACTCAATACCAACCCCTCGCTTTTAAGCGTTTTACTCTCTTGCGAAGCAAACAAGTTTTTAGCGATTTTTCGTATCTGTCGCGCCAAGTAATCGCTTCCTCGAACATCCCGTCGTTCATAAGCGCTTCCGCAACGACGCCTTCCGCTATAACGCGTCCCGTAATCGGCGTAGCGTCGAAAACGCAGTCGTCGTCCAAACTTTTAGCCTCTTTAATAAGGTATACGTATTCCACCGTACAAGATAAGTCGCCGCAAGTAAAATACTCGGGATAAACTCGATATTTTAACGCGATATCCGACCTATAGACCGACTTTATCTCTAAAACCGTTTTTTTAAAATCCTTGTAATAATACTTTCCGTCTTGGCTTTTTAGGTCTTCTTTATAAGTAAGCGGATAGTATTCTTGCGAGAGTTCTGACACGGTGATATCGTAATACTTCATATATTTTTCCACTTCTTCTTTTTCTTCTTTCGTAAAAGTTTCGTCGCCGTTTATAACTCCGTCTATTTTTTTAGACAGTTTTACGTTGCCACCCAAAAACGCCGCCATAGAAATAATTTTTCCTACCTTCATATTTTCCTCCTTAAAATCGTCGGCGGTTTAGGCTACGCCGTGGGCGCAGCCCGTACTTTTCGGTTTCTAAAACCGCCGCAAACACTTGAAACCTTATTTTTAAGTTACGCTTCGGTTATACCCGTAAGCATTGCTTGTCCGCAAGGCTTGGAACATACTAAATCGGCGTATTTTACCAAAGTAGCGGTGTAAGTCGGGGTACCGGGGATTTGTTTTAAAACCTTTCCGTCTTCGCCTTCCAACCACTTCCAATCACAAAGTTGATGAAGCATAAAATCGTCGGTGTTAAGCAAGAACATAGTGCCTTCGGGGCAAAATCTGTCGGATACGATGGGAATACCGTTATAAGAAATTGCCTTGTAACCGCCTTTAAGTTCCATTACGTCGGTGTTCCTGCGGTAAGTTGCAAGGTGGTTTTGGAAAGCCCTTTTAACACCCGAAGAACAAATGATAAAGTTAACCTTAGAACCGGCGTTTTCGTCCACGTAATCGATGGCTTTTTGGATTTCCGACTCGGATATTTCGCCTACTTCGTTTTTAATATAAGGAACCAACCATTTATTGTTTGCTCGGTTAAGTCCGTAAATGTAGCCCGTATCTTTGAAAATCGCTTTTAGCCCGGTTAATTCTTTGTCGTAAGAACCTTGTACGGTTACCAAAACCCCGCTAACGATGCTACTACCCAATGTAGAACCGCTTACTTGGAAGGTTTTGTTCGCCTTATCGACGGAAACGATTCTTTTTACCGTAACGCCCTCTATAACTCCTCCCGTAGAACTCCTGAACTCTATCGTCATACCGGGGACTAAGTTTCTTGCGTCGTCTACGGTTACTTCGGTTCCGCTAACGCTTTTTACGGTCGCCAAAACACCGCTGCCGTCGCTGAAAAGCATTCTTCCGAAGTTGAAAGAAGCCGCTTTAATCAAACCTTCCATTTCGGCGTTTAATAAATTGACGAAGGAACCTACGCTCGATTGCGAAGCCCTTATAGCCTTGTCGGAGATTTGAATAGTTCCGTACAAGTTTTTTAAAGTTGTGGTGATGGTTTTATAGTTGTTTCCGCCGGCTGAAGGTAACGCGTCGGTTTCGGTACCCGCGCCTACGCCGCCGTTGATGCCGTATTGCACGAGGCGTTTGACTTCTTTACCCCAAACGTCTTGCGTTGATTGTTTGATTTTAGCAAGTAAAGGGTTGATTTCCGTATTGATTTGTTCCGCAACAGGTCCTAAATAGACTGTTTTTAAAGCGTTTTCCGCACTTGAAATTGATACCATTTTTATTTCTCCCGTTATTTTATTTTAATAATGTTTTTTGCCAAAGCACCCGCTTCGGCTACGTTTTTCGGTCTTAACGGCGGCGTTAAAGGTATAACTCCTCCGCCGCCGATTAAGGTAGCCGCTTTTCCTTCTCCGCGAAGGCTAATAAGATACTCTTTAATTATTCTTTCCTTTAAGGAAGGAGTTAAATTTTCGTAAATTACCTCGTCGGGCGGAATAGGATTTGCGGCTTTTTCCAGCAAGACGTCTAAAAAGGCTTTTAAAAGATTTTCTTTATTCGCCTTGCCGTTTCCGATTAAATAAGACAATCTCCCGCAGTACTTTACCGCGGAAGGATAGTTTTGGAAAAATTCCAAAACCGCGTTTATGCTTTCCCCGTCGTCGATAGTCTTTTTATCGTTGCTTTCAGACGATAATTCCGCGTAATTTTGCTCGATTTTTTCGGACGATTTATCGGCGTTTACCGGTTCCGTCGATAAGTTATCCCGAGAATTTTCGGAAAAGCAAGTGGTTTCGGTTTGAGTCTTTTTATCAAAAGCAGTCGAAGCCGCTTGGTCTTTTTCGGTGGAATTTTCGTTTGTTGAAAGTCTTAAACTCTCGATTTCCCCCTCGAGCGCTTTTACAAGCTGACAACGCTTGGTAAACTCTGCTTGTAACGCGTCGTACGCCTTGAGTAAAGATTCAACGTCCTTAAACTTTCCTAAGAAGGTCGGCGCAATCTTACCGCCTAAAATATTTTCCGACGCTTCGGTGTGCGTAGTTTCGCCGCCTTCGGCGTTTAGTTGGATTTTTTGTTTCATCTTAAATTCTCCCCGTAAAATTATTTATTTTTAAGCCGTTTCGTAATTTTTAAGAAGCCGAGCCGCGCGCTCTTCTTTGATTTTTTGATGCTCGGCTAAATGTTTTACCGCGCGTTTTTTTGTTTTTTCGTACTCTTTGCCGGAAATCTCGCCGGATAATAGGTAACGAGTGTGCTCGGATATATGAAGTTCGTGGTCGTCGTAATCATCGACTGAAACGTCGCTTTCCTCGGAAAACTTCAAATTTTCCTCCGCAGCCTTGTTTATGTGTAGCGTCGTTAAATCTTGAGCGTTTTCAAAACTGCCGTAACCTAACATTTCCAATATTTTGGCTTTAGTACGCGAACTTAAACTTCCGTCTTTGTCGGTTAAAATGCCGCTGCTTAAAAGTTCGAAAACGGAATTCTTCTTTTGGGCGGGCGTCGAGTTAAGTTCGTTTTCGGTGTCGAAAACCACGTCGTCGCTGTTTAAATCGTTACCGTCGTAATAAAAGATTTCGGCTTTTCTTCCCGTCCCCGCGATTTTCATAATCCTCGTGCTTTTTGCAAACTGCTTAAAAAGCCTTATTATTTGCTTAGCCATAAGTTTTATAGCCGAGCGGATGTTTTCGGCGGTTTGAGAAAGACGCGTTTCGTCTTGCTCGATTAAAAGTTGCAACGCAACGCCGCTGGTTGCGGTCGTCGGTACTTTTGAATTCCTTGAAATTTCGCTTACGCCGCTTATCGTGATGAATTCGTTTTCAAGCCTTTCTTCCTCGTAAGAAAAGTCTATGGGGACGCTGCCAGTCGACATCATTTGCGGAGGATTACTGCCTTGTCTATATACGATGACTTTACCCGGGGATAAACCTTCTTCGGTTAACTCGTCGGTGTCTAAAGAACCGTCTTCGACCGCCAAAACGCCCATACTTATTCGATTTAAGAATTCGTGCTTTCTGTTTTTTACGGCGTTATACGCGCGTTGCAACGGAATAATTCTTTCAATAACGCTCGTACCGAAAAACGCACCCGCTTGTTGAATACACGCTTGCTTAATAAAAGGAAAATCTCGAACGTTATCCGTTCCGTTTTCGTAAGGAAGATCGGAAACGTTTAAAATTTTATCGCCGGCAACAGTTACGACTCTGCCTTTCGGAAATTCTTCGCAAGGTCTTTCGTAACGTTCGATGACTAGTTCGCTATCGTGCATAATTCCGCTCGTTATCTTGCCTTGCGAAACCGAACGCGTTCCGTCGAGAGACGATAAAGAAAACACGTCGATATCACGCCCCTCTACTTCAACTCCGTAAAGGCTTTTAATATCCTTTACGCTCATAGCACGTGCGTGGATAAGGCTTTTTAAGTCGGAAATATCTTCCTTAAAAAGGGTGTCGGGAAAGATTTCGAAAGGAGATACCGCTATAATATCGACGTCGCCTTCTTTAACCTTTTTGCCGTCGATTTCGCCGATAAGGCTTCCCTTTTCGCCGTTCCACATAACTTTGTAAAAGGCGGTGCCTAAAGTTTCGCTCCATAACGTCGCTTTAGAGATAACCCCGTCTAAGCCTACTCTCCCGGAGGTCGCTTTTAAAATATCCGACGCGATTTTAGCCGCCTTTAAGTCGCTGTCTTCCCGTCCTGCGGCGCGTACGCTCATGTCGGGACGAACGCGTGAAAGTTTCGCAAGTCGCGTTTCGATTATAGGCGCTACGTGGTTGTAAACGTTTCGGTTTTGCCAATAATAGTAACTTTCTTCTTCCAGCAAATCGCCGCTGGGGGAAATCTCGCAATATTGATTGCCTGCAAGGTAATTCATATTGAGGTTCCACTGCCTTTCTAAAACGCGGCGCTCCTCTCTGCGGCGGTAAAAATCTTCTTTTACTTCGGAAACCAAGTCCTCGTAAAAACGATTATTTTTTTGCTTCGCCAACTCTTTCGTTTTCTTCATTTAAGAAAAACTCCTTCATTTCTTCGTAACATTTTTTACATAGGAATATAGGCTCTCCGTTATTAAAAGTCAGCCTATAGGTCGATAAACCGCCGCATCCGATACGGTCGCAAACGATTTTCGCGTCAAGTTTTGCTTTCTTCATTTAATTCTCCTTCATATTCTTTTATAAGTCGCATTATTTGCGCTTTTATTTCTTCGTCGCTCATTTTTATATCGGAAGACTGTCCGTCGATAACGTCAAGAAGCATTTTTGCCGCTTGCGTGTCGGGCGGATAATGCTTTTTGCTTACCCTTTTTTTCGTAAGAGTCATAACGTCGTCTTCCATTTGGTATTCCTCCACCACCTCTTCCGCTTCGTATCCGGTGGCTTTTTTGACTATCGCGTTTTTAACTTTGTCTTCTAAGTCTTGAATAATTTACCCCCTTCGTTGCCGTTTTAGCTTTCTCATAAGCTTTTCTTTGTCCTTTTCTACCTCGGTCATTTGGTAGGGTGGCTTTTCGCTTTTAGGTCTTGACATAATGAAATATCTTAACTCGTCCAAACAGTGGTCGTCCCGCTTTATAGGCGCATCGTCCTTTCCCCACCAATAACTTTTTAACTCTCTTATTAAATTAGTGCAGTTTCTGAAAATAAAAATTCTTTTTTGCTTAAAGTAGCCTTTTACGCGCGATATTCCCGTAAAAACGTCTTTGTTAACGCGAGGGTTTACGAGTATGCCGTTTTCGGTAAAAAGTTCGCTAACGCTTTTTAACGAGGCCAACGTCTTTTGATTAGCCGCGCTATCTATAAGCGCTTCTATTCGACCTTTGCAATCGGTTTTCCAATTAAGTTTTTTCGCAATCTCTTTTATCCTTTCGGCGTGGTAAAAAACGTCTTTGCCTTGCGCGTAATGTTCGGCGATTACGTACACGTTGTCGTCGTAGTCGACGGCGTAAAAGTGGCAAGATAACGGGTTATTCAACCCCGGATCGATTGAAATATTGTTTTGCCACTCAATAGGCACGTCGAAGGGATCGATTACGTGGAAGTTTTCGTCGAATTCGGGATATACTAATCCCGACTGAACGCAAAATCTTCCGTAACGCCTCGATTCGATTACGTCGCTTGATAAACTGTCCGTCATGGCTTTGACTTCCTTTTTATCAAGGTACGGATTATCCGCCCACTCCATAAATTCGTACCAGACTTCTTTCGAGCCGTACTTATTCATATAAATTTCGTCGTAGATAAACGTCAAGCCTTTTAGCGGCGTCATCGTACCGAAAATATCCCCTTTTTTATCGAGGACGCGCATTTTACATTCGTCGTAAATATCCTTAGGCGGTTCCTCGTCGAACCACACGAAATCAAGACTGCTGCCTTGAAATTTTTCACGACCTTGATCGCAACTTTTAAAGCCTATAACCGACTTTTTTCCGAACACGTTTTTTATAATAAGTTGGTCTATAATACCGTTTTCGGGGCTATCGCGCCGTCCTTCGTTCATTACGATACCGTCTATCCAATCGGGATTTATATACGACAAAATCTTTTTTTGAGCAACGTCCCTTTGCACCTGAGATGAAAGCGAAACCACCCACCCGAAAACTTCTTCTTTGTTTTCCCGATACGGATGAATCCCCCTTGCCATATACACGACTTCCACGGCGCCGCACTCGGTTTTTCCGCTTCGGTTACCACCGAAAACCCAACGGTTTCGCTTTTTGCACTTGTGAAAGGCTATTTGCTTTTTATGCACTTTTTCTTTATTGTAAGAAGAAAGTTTGTCGTTAATTTTTCTTCTTTCAAGTTCTTTTGATAAAGTCAATATTTTTAGAGCGGTAGTTTTTGATTTCGTCATTATTCTTCCTTATTATTTAATAAAAAGCGTAATACGCCTCGAAAAATTTGGTAAAATTGCTTCGTTATGAAAAAACTTGCGATTTTATTATCATTATTTATATTTATCGGCGCCGCTAAGTTAGGTTCGCCTTTTAAGCGCGCTTTCGCGGAAACCTACGTCGGGCGTTACGCGCAAGTAATATCGGACGATTGCGCCTTTTTTTCGGACGCAAGTTTAAAAATCGTAAAGTTTTATATTCCTAAAACCTACTGCGTTAAAATCGTTAGCGTAGGCGTTGAAAGTTCGAGAGTAGTCTACTTAGACGACGCACCGAATCTACCGAAAGCCGAAGGGTACGTTTTAAACGTTTGTTTAAACTTTTTGGACGAAAAACCCGAGGTTTGCTATCCCGATATTACGCTTACTTCCCTATCAGACGAAGTGATTTTCGGTGATTTTGACTTAAAAAAGCCTAAAGCCGTAATCGACGCGGGAAGTTCGGCGAATTTTTTCGGTGAAATTGTAATCGAAAGCGATACGTACTTGTACGTTTACGTCAACGGTTACGTAGGGTATATGAGAAAAGGTTGTTTTTCGCCGTTTAGTATACCCGAAAACCCTATAATCGTTAAGGCGCCCGAAGTAAACTACGACGAAGAGCGCGAAAGCAGTTTTTTAAACGAACGCGATAACGACGATAAAAATTTAAAAGTATCGGAAATTTTAATAATCGCCGTAATGGTGGTTGCTGGGCTTACGCTGATATTTTTTATTCTAAAACCAAACAAAAACCAAAAGAGGGACGAAATAGGTTTTTCGGACGATTTATAAATGAAATTCAATATTCGTAAAATATTCCGCCGTTCTCGTTTCAATATATAATAACGAGGCTAAATACGATTTCTAATCACAATCTGAAAAACCTACAACGTTAAATTCCGTTAATTGGCATAAACCTAACGCTACGCTGCGTCTAAAGCGCCGGCGCGTATCATTACGCTTTTTATGTATTGTATTTTGCCGTAGTATTTTAAAAAAGTTTCTTCGTTTAGTTTAATTGCTTTAAGCATTTTTAAAAACTTTTCCAAAACTTTGTTTTGCTTTCTGAAATATTGTCGGGATTTATAATCAAACCCGTCTATAGGTCGGTTTTTGAAGTATTTATACCCTATCAAAAGCCTTTCTTCTTCCGTCAACTTAGAAAGCAATTTGCCGATTTTTTCCTTTAAAAGAAGCAAATATCTTTTATCGGAAATAAGTTCCGTAATTTTTTCGGCGTACAAATAACAAGGCTTAGTGGAATAAAAACTTAGTTTACAACGCTTTTCCACCTGCTTGTCAATAAGCGCCACGGCGTCGTCCAAATAAGGATAAGCCAATAAAATTACTTTTGCGTAACACATTTAAAATCATCTCGCTTAATTTTTTTTACGCTTTCATTATACAAGACCGAAAGGGAAATTTACAATACTTTATGACAATTTTGAATAATATTTTTTTATTTTTTTAAATTTTGTCATACAATATTGCATTTTTACCCTTTTTCGTGTTATAATTTTTTGTTTATCGAACATTTGTTCTATATTATATTGTAAAAAGGTGTCGCTTTTAGATACCTTTTAAATATTTTAGTCGCAGCGCGTAAAAAATACTTTTAAATTATTGTATTTATTAAGATTATTTGTTATAATAATATATATTTAGTTAAAAACGGTAAGGCACGATATGAAGAAAGTTAAATATATACTTCCACTTTTATTTATAATATCGATAATATTTACGACGCAAGTTATCGCTTACGCCGATACTTGGGTTTCAACCGACATATTTTCACCCGAGGACTATTTACAGTTTTGCGACCTTAATAGTCCCGTCGCCTACGCTTTCGACGAGGACGCTTCAGTTTACGTGATAGCCGAAGCAAAAAGATTCGTTATTTATAAAAACGGCAAGTTTACGACCAAAGATTTATCGGGTACCGACTACAACGTGGACGACGTAAGAATTTATAAGGGCAAATATTTGTTGTTTACTTCGGTAGGAAGGCTTTATTGCGCAAGTTTAGACACTTTGGAAATCGACGATAACGGACTAGTGCAAGCAAACTACTTCGACGTACTCGGCGATTTAGTCGTAACGGCATCCGGCAACAGTTTTATTAAAGCGACTTTGAGCGAAAACGGCGATTCGCTTTCGGCAACCACCGTCGCCGTCCTATCAAAAGATAAGGCTTATAACTCCGTTTCGATAATTTCTAAAGACGAGTGGCTTTGCGTAAACGAAGGCGCTTTGTACAAAATCAGCGGAACAGACACGGTTAGTCAAATCGCTTCGGCGTTAAACGACGTGCGTTACGGCTCTTACTACGGCGGTTATTATTATTTTACGAGTTCTAACGGAGTCGGCGCGGTAAACGTCGCGACGGGCGCGGTTAGTTTACTTAAATCAACTCAAACGGAATTAAAGCTCGGCAACGTATGCAACCCCAAAGGAATACGCGCTTTAGACGATAAAATTTACCTTACCGACGCGTCGTTAAACGCTGTTTCCGAATTTACTTTGGACGGCAAATTTACCGGCTTTGCAATCACTACGAGGTCGGACGGTGCTGGAAGGGTTTCTTCTCAAACGGAAGATATACAAGTTTACGGCGACGTTTTGTACGCGCTCGACGGCAACGCGATTAAGACCTTTAAAGGCAACGAAAACGGAATTTATAAATTACCCGTAAACGGACCGTTTAAAGGGTTTTCGGTTATCGACACCACCGTTTTGTTGACGACGGGAAGCGATTTATACGCCGCCGACTTAAACGACCTAACTAACGCAAGCGATTTATCTATCGTTACCCTTGACGGAAGTTTATCGGTTACCGCGATTACCTCTTTTGCGAACGATTTTTATTTCGTAAACAACACCGTTGACCAAAGCAGCAATCTTTGCGCCGACGTTTATAAAATTTCCGCCGAAAAAATAAAAGCCGCCAAAACGCAAAGCGGCGAGCAGTTAAAAGCCGAAAAAATTGCCCGTATAATGGGGCGCGGCGACGATATTTGCACGGATATTTTCGGTAGACTTTATCTTTTAATATATAAAGACACCAATTATTCGATCGTAGCGTTTTACGACGAGGGAAACGAGAAGCAAACGGAAGTTTCTAATATTTATTCCGTTTCCAACGAGAGCGACCGCATTTCGTCTATCGTAGTCGACTTCGAGTGCAACGTTTACGCTTTACAACTTAACAATAAAGTAGTTAGAATATCCGACGAATTGCAAGCGGAAAACTTCGTTTTAAAACTTTCCGACAACTTTCCCGCTTCCGCTTCGTGCAAGGATTTAACTATCGTCCCCGCAACGGATATAATTTACGCGCTTTACGACGGATTTATTTTAACGATTAACCCTACGGACATAAAAGTTTCAAGTCCGCAAAAAATCGGCGTGCCGGAAAGTTACGTAAATCAATTTAGCGACCGAATTAACCTTTGCAATTTAAAGGAAAGAACGAGATATTTCGAGGTCGACCTATTAAAAACGCAAGGAGAGTTCTTCGATTACGCGGGGTACTCTACGTATACGGGAAAAGACGGTTTCGTGGTATTATATAGCGACGAAAAATATTCTCTTATCGCAAACGACGAACTATCTTGCATAGTCCGTACCAAAGATATAGAAAGCCGCCCTTTAAACCAAGTCGAAAACAACGAGGAACTTTATTCCTGCACCAACGGTTACGTTTACACCGCACCCGTTTTGACGGAATATTTTAGATGCGGAGAGGTAATAGAAAACCAAAAAGTTTCCGTTCGTTACGTTTTCGAGTTTAACGGCGTAAAGTTTGCAATCGTATCCTACGGCGACGGTTTTGCGTATATCCCCTATTCGACGTTGAAAACGGGCGTAGCGCTTACCGAAAGTCCGTTAGAGTATTCCACTTTAACGATATCGAGGCTTGGCGCTAAGGTTTTTGCCGAAAAAGAACTTTTAACCGAGATCGGCAGTTTAAAGGCTTTCGAATCGGTAAAAGTTTACGAAAAGACCGATGGCGTTTATAAAATCGAGTACGAAGGCACTTTCGGATACATTTTAGCCGACGACGTAAAACCCAAGGGGCAAACGGTCGTAAGAAATTTGCTTCTTTGCACGATTCCGTTTATAGCGCTCGTCGTTACCGTAATCTTTATATACAGAAGAAAATACGTTAAAGAAGATTAGCGGTTTTTAGTCTTAAAAAAATAAGCGTGCAATGGTTTTTCCAAAAGATAAAAACCGTTACACGCTTTTTGTATAATATAAGTAATTTAAGAACGGAGAAGTCGGAAAACTTTTTAACGCCGCCTAAAACTTACGCTTAAACGTTTAAAAAGTCGACCGCAACGACGGTGAGCGTATCGCCGTTCACTTTAAACTTAATATCGTAGTTATAGTACGACGCGCCGTAAATTCTTTCGGCGTCGCGTTGGTAACCGGGACGCGGATCAAGCGACAAAAATTCCTTGATGATTTGCCTATGATTTTCTTGGACTTTTTCAAGCAAAATCGCGGGAAAATCGACGTATAGGCGGACTTTTGAAGTTTCTTCGGTATATCCGCCGCGCGCGCCTTCCACCGCTTCCGCGAAAGGAAGATAAGGCTTTATATCTAAAATCGGAGTGCCGTCGACGAGGTCTGCGCCTTCTACTTCTAAGTAGACTCCGCCTTCTGCGTTTACGCGTACGAGTTTAACTAACGATAGTCCTATCGGGTTAGGTCTATAAGGAGCGCGCGTTGCAAAAACCCCTACGCGCGTATTGCCGCCGAGTTTAGGCGGTCTTACGGTGGGGGTAAAGGCTTTTTCTTCCGATTTATCGAAGTACCATATAAGCCATATATGCGAAAACCCTTCTAATCCCCTTAACGCGTCGGGATTGGCGTATTCTTTTTCAAAAATCACTTTTGATATATTACCGCCTATCATACCGCTTTGGCGCGGAACGCCGAATTTAGTCGGAAAGGGCGATTGGATTTTGGCAATTATTTTAGGGGTAAACATATAAACGCCTCCTTATATTTAGTTTAACATTTTATTTTGATTCCGTCAACTTATTTTTTAAGATAAATTCGTTTATAATAACGACAAAAAAACGCCGATAAGTGGGGCTATAAGCCCGTTATCGGCGTTTTTTAATGAATTATACCGTTTGAAAACGATTAAACTATTTCTTTTAAATATTCGCTTTTAGACTTATTTTGAGCGTAATCGTCGGATTTAAGGTATTCGTTTTCCTTAGGCGCTAAACCTAATTCGGCGTCTAAATCGAAGTTTTCGACGTTGTCGTAAGCGGCGATTTTGCAAACGGAAATCTCGTACGCGGTTAAAGTTTTTACTTCTTTATCGCTAATTCTTTTTTGGTATTCGCGGCTTTGAATTCTCCCGTACACGCAAACTTTTTCGCCGACGGGAAGATTCTTAACGAATCTTGCGTTTCTTCCCCAAACTATGCAAGGAAGATAATCCGACTTGTTGTACGCACGGTTGACCGCAATTAATAGGTCGGCTATTTCCCTTTCGAAAGGGGTGGTGCGGAAGGTAGGCTGTTTGCAAACGTAGCCGGATAAAACGATGCCGTTGGGGTTTTTCATTTCGGGATAATCGACGACTTCTCTTACGAAAACGGTTAAGATAAGTTTACTTTTTCCGTCGACGATTTTGTTGTAGCTTCTGAATTGACCTAAAATGGAAACGGTCGAACCTATCTCGAATTTTTCGGTTTCCATAAGTCTTTCGGAAACGGTGACGGGGATGACGTCACGTTGACCTGAAAGGCGTTTTACCGCTAAATCGGTTTCGTAAAAGCCTTCCCCGTAGACTTCGTGAGAGAAGCGTTTTTCACTAACTACTTCTCCGCGCAAAAACACTTTGTTAGATTGTTTTTCGTTCATATTGGTTTACTCCTAAAGTTTTTTGATTTTTTTATTATTAGTGATTTTGACTTTGCTCGCCGTTCGGGGCGATAAAGTAATTTTCTTTATAAATAAGCGAAGTTATCGGCACAAAACTATAACCTTGCGCTATTAGCGTTGAAAATATCATTGGAAGCGCTTCATAGGTGTGTAGTCCGTTGTTGTGGCACAAAATTATCGAGCCGCTTTTTACGCGTTTTAGCACCCTGTCCGCTATTTCCGCCGCGCTTAAATTTTTCCAATCTAAACTATCCACGTCCCATTGCACGGAATAAAGGTTTAGTTGCTTTGCGACGTTTATCAAAAGATCGTTATATTCCCCGAAAGGCGGACGAAATAGAGTAACGGATTTTTGCGTGAGTTTTTCTATCGCGGATTTGGAGTCGTTAAGTTCGTTTACTATCGCCTCTTTTGAAAGTTTAGACATATGCGAGTGAGTAGCGCTATGCGTTTCCACGTCGTGCCCTAAAGCGGAAATTTTTTTGACGTAGTCGGGGTACTTATCCACCCAAAACTTCACCGCGAAAAACGTGCATTTGACGTTAAATTTTTCCAGTTGTTCCAAAATTTTGTCGGTGTAATCGACGCCCCACGCGCAATCAAAAGATATTGATATTTTTTTATCGTCTCTATCTACGCGATAAATAGGAAGGCTTTTTATACTTTTGCCCGAATAAGCCGCAAGACCTTGACTTCCGCTTAAAAACGAACAAGTAAGTATTATTACCGTCGATAACAATATCGCGACCACGCTTTTTACGGGTGAATTTTTGCCGTTTTTCGTTTCGTCTATATTTTCCGTTACCATAATACCACGTCTCCTTTATGGTTTTTTGATTATTTTAGTCGAATTGTGTGAATTTTTGACGATTTTGTAAAAAAATCTTCACGATTAATTGTATTTTGCGAAAATCTTTATTAGAACGCCACCCTTTTGTTATAAACCGAGATTTTCCGTCATAAAGTCTTTTTAGGACGTTTAAAAATGTATTGCGATATTAAAGAGAGAATTATTTCGGAAGCAATTTACTTAATCGAGAATAAATGTACGATTCGAGCGACGGCGAAAAAGTTCGGACTTTCCAAGTCAACCGTCCATAAAGATTTGTCGGAAAAACTTTACTACGTAAACGAAAAACTTTATCTTAGCGTTAGAAAAATTTTATCCTTCAACCTATCCGAACGCCACGTCCGCGGCGGCTTAGCCACTAAAAATAAGTTTATGCAACTAAAAAAAAGATAACCGATAGATTATAAAACAAGCAAAAGACGCTACGTTATAAGATTGGTATTAAAAAACCGCCTACTCTCGCAGAGATATACACTTTATTTCGTAATGATTCCCCTTACCGTTTTATACGAAAAAAGGCGTCTTTTTTGACGCCTTTCGGTTTGATAAAATGAATATAGTACAAATTAAGTGCTTATTCTATAATTTTGAAATCTTCTCTATCAACGTTGAGTTCTTCTTCGTCTTTATTTTTTCCTATATTGTAGAATAAAATCCGCCGTTTTCCTTCGATTGCATAAGGAAACAGTACGCGTCGTGATTTGCAAGTTTGTTTAAAAAAGCGTGCGTAAAGAAAAGGAGTTACGGTTTTTAATTCACGCCGTTAGGCGTACTTCACCTTGCGAAGCAAGATTTCATCGCGTAGCGATTTCTTCCACGCAAGGCGGATTTAATTGAAAAAAGCACTTCGTGACGAAGTGCTTTTTCTGGTGGAACAGGACACAATAAGCACGAACTCAAAGTAAGGGAAACGGCAGATTCACTCTGCCGTTCGATTTCATTGCAAGTTTCGGTTGTGATTTTTACGTTGTCAATTC
>CAZMOD010000017.1:1556-35988 GCA_964567885.1 uncultured Christensenella sp. | reverse complement strand
AAAGCTGCCAAAAGAAAGCCTACCACTCGAAAGCTGCCAAAAGAAAGCATTCCCTTTTCACAAAGGGAAATCTTACTTCTCTAAATAATTCAAAAGGGCGGTTTTGTCGGCGGAAATAAAGTAAAGCCCGTCAAAATTTTTGATAAAACCTTCCTTGTCGCCGTCTTTTAACATTTGATTGAGTTTATCGAAAAAGCCGTTGACGTTGAAAAGCGCTATCGGCTTATCGTGCCTTTTTAATTGACGGGTGGCGGTTACGCCGAAAAATTCGTCGTAAGTGCCGATGCCGCCCGGCGTTACTATAAACGCGTCGGCGGTTTCTTCCATAATTTGTTTTCTTTCGTACATGGTTTCACAAGGGATAAATTCGTCGCAGTCGTTAAAAATAACGTTGACTTCGCCGCCTTTGAAAAATTCGGGGACGACTCCTATTATCTTGCCGCCGCCGGCTTTTACGCCGTTTGCCGCCGCGCCCATAAGCCCGAAACAACCGCCACCGAAAACTAAAGTATGCCCTCTTTCGGCAAGAAGTTTACCAAGCGCGTAAACTTCCGTTTTGTAGATATCGGCAATGTTTTCGGAAGCCGAACCGTATAAACAAATCTTCATAAACCGTTCCTTTTAATCGTATTTTTGCGGCAAAATTGCCGCTAATTTTTTAAAAAAGTCAACCTATAAGCCCGTTATCGGGCTTTTTCGGTCTGTTAAGAGATTGAAATCAATGAACAGATTTTTCAAACGTTCAACCCCCTCAGCCAACAGCGTTTACGCCTACCCTGCAATCAACGGGGAGGCTTTTAAGAGGCGTCTATTATTTCAAAAATCCGTTAACGATTTCTTCTTCCGCCTGCTTTTCGGTAAGTCCTAAGGAGGTGAGTTTTATAAGTTGCTCGCCCGCGATTTTTCCGATTGCCGCTTCGTGTACGAGCGTTGCGTCGACGGAATTGGCGTTAATCCGCGGAATCGCCGAAACCTTGCCGTTATCCATAATAATAGCGTCGCATTCGGTGCGCCCGTTGCATTTTGCGTTTCCGTTTATAAGTGAATTGAAAATTTGACGGCTATCGTCTTTAGCAACCGAACGCGAAACGACGTGCGTTGAGGAGTCTTCACCGTTTAAGTCCACCGAAAAATGCGTTTCGGCAAACTGGGCGCCGTGCGTCATAATCTTTTCCCGAATAACCAAAGTCGCCTTTTTGCCTAAAACCGCGTCGGTTTTTCTTACGGTGGAATCAACCCCTTTAATTTGAAGGGTGTCCATTTCCATATATCCGCCCTCGGCGATTTCAATAACCGTGGTGGGGTTTAAAATTTTCTCGCCCGAGCCTTCGCCCTCGCCGTAATGTTTTTCGACGTACTTGACTTTGGCGTTTTTTCCGATATGGAAAGAGTGAATACCGTCGTGGCGCGACGTCGAGCAACCGGGATTATGAATACCGCACCCCGCAACTATCAAAACGTCGGCGTTGTCGCCTATATAAAAATCGTTGTAAACTAAATCGTTCAGTCCCGTTTTGGTCAAAATTACGGGAATATCCACCCTTTCGTTTTTGGTGTTTTCTTTAACGATTACGTCAATGCCGGGCTTGTCCGACTTGGAAACTATATCAATATTGGCGGTAACTTGCCTTTCTTTTAAACCGCCGTCTTCACGAATATTAAACGCGCCCTTGGGTACGCTTTCGATTTCCGCAATGGTTTTTAATAAAGATTTTTCAAGCGAAGTAAATTGCTTCATAATTACTCACCCCCGAGCATTTTGCAACTTTTAGAAAGTAAAAGCCCGTCCATAACCTCTTTCGGCGTGCCGTCGGCGGTTATTTTTCCTCCGCTTATTACTATAATGCGGTCGGCAATGTTCAAAATCCTTTCTTGGTGGGAAATTATTAAAAGCGAACCGCCCATCTTATCGCGAAGTTTTTCAAAAACTTTGATAAGGCTTCCGAAACTCCATAAATCTATACCCGCTTCCGGTTCATCGAAAATGGAAAGTTTAGCGCCGCGCGCCATAGTCGTAGCGATTTCTATACGCTTTAACTCGCCGCCGGATAAACTTCCGTTGACTTCTCTATCGACGTACTCGCGCGCACATAAACCGACTTCCGACAAATAGTCGCAAATTTCGGAAACTTTAAGTTTTCTTCCGCCCGCAAAATTTATAAGGTCGCTTACGGTTATACCTTTAAACCTGACGGGTTGTTGAAAAGCAAAACTTAATCCCGCTTTCGCTCTTTCGGTAACCGTTAAATCGGTAATATCCGTACCGTCGAAAATTATGCGTCCCGAAGTAGGTTTTATAATGCCCATAATTATTTTGGCGAGGGTGGATTTTCCTCCGCCGTTGGGCCCCGTTAAACAAACGAATTTTTCGTCTATTTTAAAACTTACGTCTTTAATTATTTCTTTTTCTTCTTCGCCGTTTGACGCGGCAAAACTTACGTTTTTTAATTCTAACATTTATTCCGCTTTATTTTTAGTCTATCTTAAAATTATTTCTTATTTTCGTGTTCGTTAAACCTAAAAAGCGAACGAATCGCTCGGTTTTTTAATGATAAAGTCCGCCTATAAGCCCGTTATCGGGCTTTTTTGTTTTTACGCGGCGGAAGATTGATCTAAATTTTCCTCGTTATTTCCCGCTAAAGGCTTGTAAAAGTTGATATTTTCAAGCATTAAATCGCGAACGTAATCGCCGATTTCCGTCGTGCTTTTACCCTTATAGTCGTCGGGGGTGATAACCTTTAAAAGGTCTAAATACACCTTGGTCCTTTTAAACGGAAAGTTTTTATGTATTTCTTCCGTCCCGTTAACGCAAAACACGACTATCGGAACGTTTGCCTTTACCGCCATTTTAAAGCAGCCGTTTTTGAAAGGCAATAGGTCGCGAGACTTTTTGTTTCGAGTGCCTTCGGGACAAACGCCTACCGAATATTTGCCTTCTTTTAAATAGTCCGCCGCAAGATTGACTACCCTTAAAGATTCCCTCGGATCGTCTTTCGGCATACAGAAAAATCCCGATTTTTTGATTGCCGGCCCCGCGATGGGTATTTTAAAGTTTCCGGGCTTGGAAACCATCAAAATATTATACTTTTTATAATATTGCGATAAAAGCATCGTATCAAAATCGGAACGATGATTTATAACGAACAAATACGGTCCGTCGCCTAATTTTTCGTTTTCGGTAATCTTTAAATTTATACCCGCCCAAAAGACTAAAAACTCGTTGAAAACGTTATATAGGAAAAACCAAACTTTACTCGGTTTTTTTACGGGTTTTTTCATATCGACGAATAGCGTTGCTATAAAAAGCGCTACTATACTAGCGGCGGCAAAGCACACCGTGCAACCTAAAAACAATAGCGCGGGTATCCAAATATCACCGATTGACGAACACAAATCGTTTAAAATGGTTATAAGCGCGGACGAGATTATCCCCGCTATAACGCAAATTATAGTCATTAACATATTATTACCCGATTCCCCCTTTTAATAAAACCGTTAAAAAGCGCCGATAACGGGCTTATTGCCCGACTTTTACTTTTCGACGGAAACGGTGTAACTCGATACGTTTTTAGTGGTTTCGCCGTCGACTTGAATAGCGCAAGGTTTGGTAAACTTGACGGAAACTTCCTTTCCGACCAAAACGTCAACCATGGGACTAGTTACGTGCGTGCCCTTAAAAATGCGGGGGAAGATGCAAAGCATATGAAGCCTTGACCAACCGTGCCCGATAACGACCGATACGTTGCGTTCTTCGTTAAGCCTGTCTTGATCGGGCGCTATCTTCATACCGCCGCCAATGTATCTGCCGTTCATCGTGGGACAAACCCAAACGTTTTTATATACGCGCGTAACGCCGTCGACCGTTACTTCGGCGTTGCGACGTTTGTATTGACCTAAAAGCAATTTAAGCGCTATCGCCGTGTAATTTATAGGTTTATCCGATTTTTCGCGTTGTTCGTCGGCGATTTCACAACACATACCGTCTATGCCGTAACCTACGCCGTTTATAAAGTGGAAACTTTTACCGTTGACGTGAACGGTTGGAAGATTTTTTATGTACTCGTTAACTTCAACCATACCGTCGACTATCAAATCTTTACCTAAGTCGTTGCAAAAGTCGTTGCCGGTGCCGCCCGCACAAAAGATTACGGGTGGAAGTTCTAAACCGTATACGGCGTTTGTAAATCTTTGAAGCGTGCCGTCGCCGCCGACGAGGTAAATTTTGTCGTTTACTAAATCTAAGCCTTGGCAAAATTCACGAAGGCTTTCCGGCGTCATCGTCGTAACATCTATCGTTTCGACATCTCCTATTTTTGCAAGAACTTCTTTAAGTTTGTCTTGTCCTTTTTTGTTGTTGGATAACGGATTGAATAAACAATATTTCATAGCTCACCTGAAAAATTAAAATTCGCTTAGTATAAACATACTTCCGCTATTATATTATATCACAGTAAATTAAGAATTACCATAATTTTTACCCCGTTTTCGTTTTTTTACGCAATTTTGACGATTTTTATGTAATTTAGTCGGTTTTTCAGTACGGTTTTCGTACAACGCTCTTTTTATTTTTACACCTCGTCAGGTATTAAACGACGGTTTCCCCTCAATGGTAAACCTTTTTTTGCAAGCTTCCCACACGAAAGCCGACAAAAGAAAGCCTCTCACGCGAAAGCTGCCAAAAAAAGCCTCTCACTTGGGAGAGGTGGCGGCGCACGCCGACGGAGAGGGTCGCTTACGCTGCTGCTAATTGTTTCTTTTACCCTCTCACCCGCTACGCGGGAGCTCCCCCAGGTGGGAGCCTTGCGAAAGAAATCCTCTTACTCGAAAGCCGACAAAAGAAAGCCTCTCACTCGAAAACTGTCAAAAGGAAGCCTCTCACTTGGGAGAGGTGGCGGCGCACGCCGACGGAGAGGGTGCAGCGTTTAACGTGCCGCGAGATTTATATAATGCTACGCCGAAAGAGTTCGGCTACACCTCATTACCTATTACGGCGGAGTCCCCCCCCCAAAAAAAAGGTGAAGCCTTTCTTTTTTCTTTCTTAAATTTTATGTTTTAGAACTATAATACTCTTTTTTTGTTTTTAACCCACACCCAACGTTTGAGTAGATCCTTTTGTTTTTTACTAAAAATGCGGATAAATGAAAAAGAGCCGGTGCCGATAAGGGCAACGGGCTCTTTTGTCGTTTCTTGAACCTCTATAAGGAAACTGCGTTTTTAACGACGCTTCGTTTACTTAGACGGAGGCTTAAAATTACTCTCCTTTGAAGGGAAGTAACGCTACGATTCTTGCTTTTTTGATTGCTTCGGAAAGTGCGCGTTGATGCTTAGCGCAAACGCCGGTCATACGGCGGGGAAGAATTTTACCCTTTTCCGTAACGAACTTTCTTAATTTAGCGGAATCTTTGTAATCGATATATTCGGCTTTTTCCACACAGAAGGTGCATACTTTCTTTCTGCCGGGTCTTCTTGCGGGCTTTTTCGCTCTTTCTTCCATAATAATACTCCTTATAAAACTTTTTAATGCGCGACGAAACCGCCCCTCTTTTAATCTTAGGGACTACCTACTTCGTCGCACGGTCACTTTTTAGAACGGCAAATCGTCATCGGAAACGGGTTCTAACTTAGGTCTTTCCCTTCTTTGGGGAGCGCCGTCGTCGGAAGAACCTTCTTGAGTCGAGCGTGACGCTAAAAACTCAACTTCGCTTGCGATGATATCGGTAACGTTGCGCTTAACGCCTTCTTTGTCCTCGTAAGAACGGTTTTGAAGGCTACCGACTATTGCAACCTTGCTACCCTTTTTGAGGTATCTGCCGCAATTTTCGGCTTGAGTGCGCCAAACGGTAATGTTGAAAAAGTCTGTTTCGCGATTGCCGTCGCTACCTGCATAGGTTCTGTTTACTGCGATTGCGAAACGACAAACTTTAATACCGCTCGTGGTTTCGGCAAGTTCAGGATCTCTCGTTAAATTACCAATAAGATATACCTTGTTCATAAAATTCTCCTGAGTTAATCCCTTTATTGTGATTTTATTGATAAAGGGAATTTGTTTTTAGTGATGAAGTTCCGTTATACTACGCGTTACGTTTGGTGATAAGTCTTCTTAAAACGTTTTCGTTGATGCCCGCGATACGGTCTAACTCTTTAATTAAAGAGGGTTCGCACGCAAACGTCATGAGAACGTAATAACCTTCCGTCTTGTAGTCGATAGCGTAAGCAAGTTTTTTGTTGCCCCATTTGTCAATGGCTTCGACTTCGCCGCCGTTTTCTTTAACGACGGATTCAAATTTAGCGATAACGGCTTCTTTGACTTCGTCGGTAGTTTCGGCGTTCAAGATGTAAAGCATTTCATACTTAGTCATGATAATTTTACCTCCCGGTCTTATTCGGTCTATTGTAAATAGACAAGGTTTTGCGGATATCCGCAAAGTTTTGGTGTACAAGCGAATAACGCTTGCAAGGTATATCTCGGCTTGAACGGACGATTCCCGCCCAAGCCAAGATATTGTAGCAAATTGAATTATTTTTGTCAACCGTTTTTATACGGTTAATTTAAGGTTTAGATAGTAGGAATCATATCGAAGATCGCTTGCATAAAGTCAACGAACTCCATATTCTTCCAAACTGCGTCCGTGTAACCTACTTCACTTCCGCCGTTGTCTATCGTGTACTGAGCCCTAAAGATACCGTCGATCTTGTCGTAGTTATCGTCAGTTCTAGTCGGATCGTCGTCGAAGAAGTTACCGAAGATACCAAGGTTAATCGCCGTGCTTACGGTAATAGTTTCGAAGTTAGTAGTGATAGTTGAAGGTACGCTGTCAAGTTTCGTATCGGCGCCGATAAAGTCTATCAACGCGTCGGTCTTGGCGTCGGTACCGCCGGTCTTAGTAAAGACGTCGCCTACCGTGAAGTCGCTAGCCTTTAAGCCGTTATTTCCGATTTCGGAAACAGTCTTGTCGGCAAGTTTCTTCGCTAAACCGTCGGTTACTGCCACACCGTCTTTGAGCCACGTGCCCGTGGTTTCGTTATAGGTGTAGCCCATTACGGTGCCGAGTTTCATGTCGTTAATTTCGCTGCTCATAGAGGTAATCTTAACGTTTTCAAGGGCTGCAAGGATGTTGTTGCCACTGCAATCGATAACTTGACCAAGCTCTAAGTCGTTAAACTTGTCGCCGAGTTCGCCTATCTTAGCATCCTTTAACGATTGAAGAACTTTAACGCTACTAGTATCGATCGTAATTACGTCGCCCAAAGTGAGGTCGTTAACGATATTCTTCATCTTGGTTTCGTTGAGATCGCCGATCTTAACGTCTACGAAAGACTTCATTATGCCGGTTACCGCAGCACCCGTAGAATCTGTCCAAACGTCTCCGTCCTTAGTATAGCCTAAAGCGGTTCCTAATTCGATACCGTTGATAATATCGGTTGCATTGCCTGAAATTTCACTTATCTTTTTACCCGCAAGTATGGACATAACGCCGGTTACAAGGCTCGTACGTTCGGCATCGGTATACCACTTGCCGTCGGTGCCTTCGGTATAACCTAAAGCGGTTCCCAACTTGATATCGTTGATACCGGTAGAAAGGTTTCTGATTTCGGTATCGCCGAGTGCTTTAAGGATGGGGTGCGTATCGTCGCCGATAGCAATAACTTCGTTTAACTTGAGAGTGTTAATTTGCTCTCTAATTTCCGCGTCGTTGAGTCCGCCGATAGAGAGGCTTGCAAATTTAGCCATAATACCGGTTACGTCTGCGCCGTTGTTCGTCCATCCGGTGACGTTGCCTTCGCCGTCTTTAACGGGGGTGTAACCTAACGCTTCACCGAGTTTCATATCGTCTATGAAGTTAGGATCGTTCGCTAATTCGCCGATAGTCTTGTCAGCCAAGGAAGCCAACGCGCCGGTTAATTCCTTAGCGCTTTCGCCGGTACCCTTAGTCCATTTACCGCCGTCCTTGGTATAGCCTAACGCTTCACCTAATACGACCGTATTGATTGCCGCGTCGGGATCGTTGGAAATGTCCTTGATGGACTTGCCTGCAAACGCAGCCATAACTCCGGTTACGGGTTTGCCGTCGGAATCTTTCCAAATAGGATCGGTTTCAGTGCCTTCGTTAGTGTAGCCTAAAATTTCGGCAATAGTCAAGTCGTCTATGAAGTCGGGATCACCCGATAAGTCGCCGATAGTCTTGTCAGCCAAGGAAGCCAACGCGCCGGTTAATTCCTTAGCGCTTTCGCCGGTACCCTTAGTCCACTTACCGCCGTCCTTGGTATAGCCTAACGCTTCACCTAATACTACGGTGTCGATAATGCCGCCGGGGTTAGAGGAAATTTCGTTAATCATCTTACCCGCGAAGGTAGCCATAATACCGGTAACCTTAGTTTCACCGTCGTACCAGCCGTCGGCGCCTTCGGTGTAGCCTAACGCTTCGCCGAGTTTAAGGTTGTTGAAGAAGTCGGGATCGGAAATATCGTTAATGTTCTTACCCGCAACGGTTGCTAAAATGCCGGTTAACTTAGTACCGCCGTTATACCAGCCGTCGTCTCTCTTTTCGTAACCGAGGATTAAGCCGAGTTCTTTACCCTTAACCGCGTCTACGATTGCTTGTAAGCCTGCGTTGGCGCCGCCCGCAAAGACGTCGAGTTTAAGGTCTAAAACGGTCTTGACGAGTTCGTCGGTGTTAGAAGAAGCGTCGTAACCTACGAAACCGAGCGCTTCACCGAAGGTGAAGTTGCCGAATCTCGAAACGGCTTCTTGTAAAGGATTGTTCTTGATAACGTTGAGGTCGCTTATCGTCAAGTTAAGGAATACTTGAGCAAAGGCAGAGTCTTTATTGATCGACGAGGGGAGGTAATCGCCCGCTAATTCGCCGAGAGTCCAGCCGCCGATTAAAGCGCCTAAGCTGGTTCTTCCGCGTACCAAATCGATAACGTCTTTAACCTTAAGCGAAAGGACTAGTACCGCGGTCTTGTTGTTAGCAAGGCTGGGTTTAACGGCAGTCGCTATGTTAAGCAAGGTGGTATCGCCTATGAGTTCGGAAATAACCGTGTAATCTTTATTTTTGAGTACGTTGTAAAGTTCAATGAACGAAACGTTCATAAGCCTCGTTAAGAAGCCCGCGCCTTTACCTTCAACTACCCATTGTCCCGCAAGGTCGCTATATTCCGCAGAAAGTTCGATGAATTTTTGGTTGTTAACCAATATACCGAGCACGTCGCCCAATACGTTGGAATCAAACTTTTCGTGGATAAGCGAGCGTAAGGTTGGACCGGATACGAGTTTTTTGTCCGCCGTCAAAACGTCGTCGAGTTTCAACGAGAAGATAGATCTCGTGATGTTTGCAAGGTAGCCGGAAAGGAATATATTACCGTTCTTATCTTGCGCAACGGGGAGTTTTAATTTTGCAAAGACGTTAGTTATAGCGGAGTGTAAGGTAACCAAGTTGCCGATAGATACGTCGTGTCTGTAAGTTTCGAAGTACGGATAGCCCTTGGTTAAGAAGGTCGCTATTTCTTCGCTTAAGAACTTGTTCATAAGCGAGTTGTATATACCGTTGATAACGTATTTGCCGTCGTCGTCTTCTTCGTAACCGAATACGCCGGAGATTATATCACCGAAGGTTGCGCCTTCGCCTAATACTTTGTCAACGAGGCTTACTAAGAGGTCGTTCTTTACAAAGTAGAGCGCGCCTGCGCCTACGCCCGCAACGCCTACGAGAAGGAGTTTTTCGTTTCTCGTCATAACGCCGTATACGGACTTAGCGTAATCTTTGTAGAAGGTGAGGTTGCGATCGGCAACCGCGGTCATAGCCGAACCTATCTTTAAGGAGAGCGCTACGTTAATAGAGTCTCTCGAGGTGGAGAAGGAAGGTAATACGACCTTAACCACGTCGCTTAAAGTAGAGGTTTCGTAGAGGCTTGCCGCAACTCTTACGGCGTTGCCGAGGCTTAAGTTGTCGAGAACTTTAAAGATATGTTCTACGCTTAAACCGAGAGTTTCTTTAACGAATACGTTATTTACGTCAACGAACTTGCCGACTAAACCGCCGACTGCGTCGTCTAACGTAATATCACCGAGTTCTTTGCGGATTTCCGCACGCTTACCGCTGCTAAGGACGATGTCCGCGATTCTTGCAATCTTGGTGTCGAGAACTTTGTTTAAAGCAACGTTTTCGGTCTTGAAGCCTACTACTTGAACCGCGTCGGAAAGCGCGGATTCTTTATAGATACCCTTAACGCCGGTTACTACGCCGCTCAAACTGCCCGATTTAACTAAGCCGTAAATGGTGTTAACGCTTATCGCTAAGGTTTCCGCTTTGAACTTATTCGCGTTGTCGGTGGATTTATTGAGTACGTCTGCGACGGTAATATCGCCTACGAGGTTAACGATTGCGCCGATCTTGTCGCCCGCAGTAATTGCTTTGGCAATATCGAGAAGTTCGATTGCGCAAACTTTTCTTAACGCGGCGTTGTCGATAGCGTATATCTTAGTCTTGGCCAAATCGTCGACAAGTTTAACTATATCGCCGATTACTACGCCGTCGTAGAGGTTTGCAAATACTTTGAGTGCGCCCGTTACGGAGCCTGCGTCGATCATTTCGAATACCTTGTCTACGCTTACGCCGAGCGTTGCCGCAACGAAAGCGTTGGTAAGGTCGACTTTGCCTTTAACGAGATCGCCGATTGCGTCTTGTACGGTGATTTCGCCGAATTCTTTATGGATTTCGGAAAGAATATCTTTGCTCGTCGCGATTTCTAACGCTCTTGCAATCTTGGTGTCGAGAACTTTGTTTAAAGCAACGTTTTCGGTCTTGAAGCCTATCGTCGTAATTACGTCGGAAAGCGCGGATTCTTTATAGATATCCTTAACACCGTTTATAGCACCGCTCAAACTACCCGATTTAACTAAGTCGTAAACGGTCTTAACGCTTATAGCGTAAGTTTCCGCTTTGAACTTGTTAACGTCTTCGGCCTTGTTGAGTACGTCGCCTACGGTAATATCGCCGACGAGTTTAAGTATCTCGCCAATCTTGTCGCCCGCGGTGATTGCTTTAGCGATATCGAGAAGTTCGATTGCGTAAAGTTTCTTAAGCGCGGCGTTGTTAACCGTTGCGATAGAAGTATTCGCTAAACCGTCGATAAGTTCGACTACGTCGCAAACTTTTACGCCGTCGTAGAGGTTTGCAAATATCTTTAACGCTTCTACGGGATCGGTAGGTTCTAACATCGCGAATACGGTGTCTACCGAGAACGCGTAAGTCGCGTCTAAGAAAGCGTTATCGCCAACGGGTACGTATCCCTTGATAGCGTCGCCTAAGGTTATATCGCCAAAGGTCGAACGGATGCTCGCGAGGACGTTTTCAGAAGTTGCTATATTTAAGATTTCGACGAAAGTCGTGTCTACTATCTTTTGAAGAGCGTCGTTGTCTGCCTTGAAGTTCAAGGTAATCATTACGTCGGCAATGCTGGACTCGGCGTATACGCCTTTAATTACGTCAATAGCGCCTTTTAAGCTCTTGGAGGTTGCTAAGTCGTAAACGGTCTTAACGCTTATAGCGTAAGTTTCTTTTAAGAACTTAGTGTCTTTAGACGGTTCTTTAGAAATTGCGTTTCCGACGGTGATATCGTCAACAAGGTCTACTACCGCCCAAACTTTATCGTCGGCGGTGGCAACTTTCGCGATAGCAAGAAGTTCTATATCGAATAACTTGTTAAGCGCTTCGTTCTTAACGTTCTTAACGCCGGCTAAGGCTAATACGTCGCCTACGGTTACGCCGTTGTAGAGGTTTGCAACTACCTTTAACGCGCCCGTTACGGAGCCTGCGTCGATCATTTCGGATATCGTGGAAACACTGAATTGATAAGTCGCGTTCAAGAAGGCGTTGTCTTCTACCTTGATATATTGACTTACCGCGTCGCCTAAGCTTACGTCACCGAAGGTGGTGAGCGCCGAATTAAGGATATCTTCGCTTATCGCGATATCGGCAAGGGTTGCAAGTTTAACGTTTGCAAGTTTAGCTAAAGCCGCGTTGCCGATTTTTACGTCGCCGAAGCTCTTAACGATAGCGTCTACGGTCGCGGTCGGGTATATAGCCTTGAACGCGTCTGCGATCGCTACTTTACCTTTAGAGATAGAGGTAACGAGGTCGTAAACCTTTCTAACGCTGATATCGTAAGTTTCGTTTAAGAAAGCGGTGTCGCGCGCAGGGTCTTTGGAAATTGCGTAGCCTACGGTGATATGACCGACGAGGTCAAGTAAAGCCGCCGCCTTGTCTTCCGCAACGATCGCTCTCGCGATATCGTTGAATTCAAGAGCCATAAGTTCGTAAAGCGCGTCGTTAGTAGAGCCTGTGCTTACGATAGTCGTGCCCGCTATACCGTCGATCGTTTCGAGGAAGTTTCTAATCGTTACGCCTTCGTAAAGGTCTGCAACTACTTTGAGCGCGTCCATAGGTTCGTTCTTTCCGAGCATCTCGAATACGGTGTCGACGGAGAACGCGTAAGTCGCGTCTAAGAAAGCGTTGTCGCTAGCGGGTACGTATCCCTTGATAGCGTCGCCAACGGTTATATCGCCGTATTTAGCGCGGATAGAGGAAAGTACGTCGTCGCTGGTTATAATATCGACAACTTCGGTTATCTTGGTTGCGATAATCTTTTCGAGCGCGGCGTTGTCTACTTTGAAGCCGATAGTCGTAACGATATCGGAGATAGCCGATTCGACGTAAATAGATTTAATCCAATTAAAGATTGCGTCTACGCCTTGACCGTTAATTAAGTTCTTAACGAGTCCGTATACGTCGCTTACGTCGATTGCGAAGGTTTCGTCGCGGAACGTGGTGCCGTTATCGTTATCGGACGATACTACGTCGCCAACGCTTACGTCGCCGAAGATTGCAACGAGGTTTCCTTCCAGATCTTCCGTTACGATAAGTCCTAACAAGTCGGAAAGTTTAACGCCTACGAGTTTTTGAAGCGCTAAGTTAGCGTATTCGCCTTTATAGAAGGTTTCTACAATGTTCTTAACTTGAACGCCGTCGTAAGTGGTTTGCAATCCTTGAACGAGGTCTTTAACGCCCTTAGTCCAACCGATAACGTCTTCTACGGAAATAGAAGTCGTCGCCGAGATGAAGGAGTTGGCCTTTAATTCGTCGGATAATAAGAAGTTTACGATATAACCGAGTTTGACGGGTTTAACCAAGCCGAGCCAGTATTCGCCGCTTGCGGCGTTCTTAACTACGTCAACGATTTCGATGCCTAAAACTATTTGAGCAAGGTCGTCGAAGTCTCCGTACGCCGCGTTAAGAGCGTATCCGCTTGCGGTTTCGGTGCTTTCGGCTAAAATATCGTTAGAACCGGTCAAGCCGATTATCGAGTAAATAATATCGCCTAAGTTGGTATCGCCAAAGAGGTCGAGTGCCTTTTCAATATGTTCGGTCTTGTCTGCCGCGGTTATAGCGTCGTAAATTTCACGAACGGTTACGTTTAATACGTTTGCGATAACTTCGGGAAGAACGGGACCGTCAACCATCCACTTGCCGCCTAATTTTTCGGCAACGGGAACGCCGTCTTTGCTTAAAAGATTGAGGAAGAAAGCAGTCAAGTCGCCGATATCGTTGCTACCAAAGGTATCGAGCATAAGGTTCTTAATCGCTTCGCCGTCTTTAAGTTTGTTGTCTACGGTCAAGAAGTCGCCTAACGCAAGGTTGAACAAGCTGTTGGACAAGTTCTTGAAGTCGCCTTCGAACGCAAAGCCGTCGGCGGTTTCGACTATTGTCATACCGATAGACGCTTCGATCGTATTTGCTAAGTCTACGTTAGCGGTTAACAAGTTGCCTAAGGTAAGTTCGGCTTTTACGGTGTCGAGTAAAGGATATCCCGTAGTTAAGGTTTCCTCTACGGTTTCGCTAAACATAACGTCCATAAGACCGTTGTAGCCGATTACGCTTTCGTATTTGAATTCGCCGTTCAAGGAGTAGCCGAAGGTTGCGGCAAGCAAGTCGCCCCAAGTCTTTCCGTCACCGAGCGCGGAGTTAACTATTTCGACCAACTTAGCGTTGTCAACGAAGTACAATACCGTACCGACTACGCCCGCGCCCGCGATTATCGCGTATTGAGCGGCGGCGGGTAGTTGATTGTACGCATCCGTCAACGTTTCGGTAAGTTCAGTATAATCGTTAGCCGCAACGCCTTTTAAGGTTGCGCCGATATCTATCGAGCATAAAGTCTTTAAGTATTCGATTTCGGGAAGAGCAACGAAGATAGATACCGCGTCTTCTACGGTTACGCCGAGGAAGATGTCGCCGAGGTCGTTCAAAACGTCCTTTTCAACTATTACGTCGCGAACGTCTTTAACGCTTATTCCTAAGAGTGCGGAGATAAGTTCGTTGTATCTTAATTCGCCTAAAATCGTCGCACCTGTTAATTTTTCAACGTCGTTAACTACGTTTTCAACGCAGATAGAACCGACTACGTCTAAAACGTATTCGCCTAACGCACCGTCGGAAATCTTTCTGATAAGAGTTTCGATGCTTGCGTCGAATACGGGTGCTAAGGTTTCTAACGGAGAAGATTTAACGCCTACTAAAGACGTAATATCGATGAATTTAACGCCTTTATATAAGTCTGCAACCGCGTTCAATACGGCGGAAGTGCTTCCCGCGTTTACGATATCGATTACGGTGTTGGCGTTTACGCCTAAAGTGGCTTTAACGAAAGCGTTATCCCTTATTCCTTCGTCGGAGATTAAGAATCCTACTACGTCGTGGATGGTGATATCGAAAGCAAAGTCTTTTAAGTAGTTCAATATCGTTCCGTTAAATGCGGAGCGGATGATTTCGCCTACGCCTAAACCGTAAAGTTTAGAGAGAACGCCTATACCTAATTCGTTGTTATACAACTTGTCGCCGAGTTCTCCAATAGTGGTTGCGCCGACGATTGCGATGATATGATCCGCCCAAGCGGTCTTACCGGTAACGTCGTCTTTAAGCGAACCGAAGGTAACGTTGAGAACGTTAGTGAAAAGTTCGTCGAGGTCTAAACTTTCGGAAGTTACGCTCCAAGCGTCGCCTACGTAAGAGATTTCGTAACCTAACAAGTTAGCGGTTTCTTCCGTATTGAAAGCGATATCGCCGAGTCTTACGTCGCCGAATTTTTCGTATAAGAAGTCGACTATCTCGCCTTCAACGCTTGCTTTGATTATATCGTTGATTACAAGGTCGTAAATATTGTTGGTCGCTTGTACGAGGGTAGGAGGCGTTACGATAACGTCTATTAAATCGTAAACGGTTACGCCTTCGTATACGCCGTAGATTACGCTCAAGAGTTCTTCGGTAGTCGTAGCCTTAATCAAATCGAGAACGGTTTGAACCTTAATGCTTAAGGTTGCGTCTACGAAAGGATTGAATACGTTAATAACGGTGCTCAATACGTCGGTAAGAGCGTCGCCGAGACTAATACTGCCGTAAGCGTTGCCGATAGCCGTAATTACGTCGTCGGATATTATAATATCGATGATATCGTTAATCTTGGAGTCGAGAATCTTATCGAGCGCTCCGTTGATATCTTTGAGGCTTACGCCGAGCGACAAAACGTCGTCGATGGTTACGCCTTCGTAAACGTCTTTAACGATAGCCAAAACTTCGTTTAAGGTGTTGACGCCGAGGATTTGGAATACGTGGTCTACGCCGAGGCTATAAGTAGCGCTTAAGAAGTCGTTTTCAATATTTATATATTGAGCAACGATAGAACCGACGGTAATATCGTTAAACTCTAAACGGATAGCGGAAAGTACGTCTTCGCTTACGATTAAGCCGAGTAAGTAGTTAACGGAAGTATCTAAAACGCTTTCAACCGCTTTGTTACCGATTAAGTCGGCGGTTTCGCTACCTAATAAGTGGTGAACGTTAACGCCTTCGAAAATATCTTGCAATTTAGCAATACGCGCGTCGGTAGTATTTGCCGTTACGATATCGACGATATCGCCCACCGTGATGGCGCGGATAGCGGCAACGGCAGTCATTTCTTCTACTTCTTCGGGTAAAATTACGTCGATTGCGTTACCTACGCTTACGGAAGCAAAGTTAGCCTTCCACCAATCGCCGTTTGCAAAGTTTTCGGCAAGTTCTACTACTTTAACCGCGAAAGTAACGTCGGCTAAGCCTTCGAGTTCTTCTAAGCCTTCGCCTAAAACGTATCCCGCCGAGGTTTCTTCGATAACGCCTTGAGCGCCTAAAATAGTTACTACCGAGTAAGCAATATCACCTATCGTGATATCCGCGAATTTTTCGTGTAAGAAGTCTAATACCTTGCCGTCTACGATAGCGTCGATAACGTCGACTATTTGAATCGCCGCCAAAACGTTCGTGAACTTAGTGTCGGGTACCGCTACTATAATTTCGATAACGTCGCCGATGATTACGCCGTCGTAAAGTTCTTTCACTACGCCTAAAACGCCTTTCTCGCCGAACATATCGACGATAGCGTTTACGCTTATCGAAAGGGTTGCGGCGATGAATTCGTTATATCTTAATTCGCCGAGGTATTGACCGACCGCTTTGTTTAAGGTTATATCGCCGAAGAGGTCGAGAAGGTTACCCGTTAAGTCGGTGGTGGTGATAAGACCTAATAAGTCCGCAAAGTTTATAGCGACTATTTCTTTTAACGCTTCGTTTTGAATTTCGTTAGCGTAGAAAATCGCTACTACGTCGTTAACTTCAACCGCGGCGTACTTGGTTTGCAAATCAGAAACGATTTCGTTTACCGAAGAAGAAGTCCAACCGAGAACGTTTTCTACGGAAATAGAAGTGGTTGCCGCGATAAAGTCGTTGGCTTTTAGTTCGTCGGAGAGGAAGTAGTTTACGATATAACCGAGTTCGACGGGCTTAACGAGGTTGAGCCAATATTCGCCGTTGGTTACGTTGTCTACGATTTCGACGAGTTTAACGCCGAATACGATTTGAGCAAGGTCGTTGAAGTCTTCCAATCCGCCGCCCAAGACGTATTTGCTTGCGGCTTCGGCGCTTTCGATTATTACGTCGGAGTTGCCGGTTAAGCTTACGATAGAGTAAGCAACGTCGCCGAGGTTAGTGTCGCCGAAGAGTGATTTAGCCTTTTCGATATAAGGCGTCTTGTCTTCCGCGGTTATAGCGTCGTGAATTTCGCCGTAAGTTATATTTAATATATTGGAAACGATTTCGGAAAGAATCATTCCTTCGACCGTCCATTTGCCGCTTACCTTTTCCGCAACGGGTTCCGCACTTAAAAGGTTGATAAAGTAAGCCGCCAAGTCACCGATATCGTTGCTGCCGAAGGTGTTCATCATAAGATCGGAAACCGCCGCGCCGTCGATAAATACGTTTTCGCTCGTCAAAAAGTCGCCTAAGGAAAGATTTAATACGCTATCCGACAAGTATCTGAAGTCGCCGTCTAAAGCAAGACCGTTTGCGGTTTCGATAAAGTTCATGCCGATAGCCGCTTCTATAACTTTTCCGACGTTTGCGGAAACGGTTAATAAGTTACCTAAGGTGAGTTCGGCTTTTATGGTGTCGAGTAAAGGATATCCCGCGGTTAAGGTTGCCGCTACGGTTTCCTTCAACATGGTATCCATAAGACCGTTGTAGCCGATCGTGCTTACGTATTCTCCGTCGATATAGGAGTACCCTAAGGTTTCCGCCAAAAGTTCACCCCAAGTCTTGCCTTCGCCTAAAGAATAGTTAACTATTTCGACTAACGTCGCGTTGTCTACGAAGTATAATACTACGCCCGCTACGCCTACGCCCGCGATAATACCGTATTGAACGCCTTCGGGAAGTTGTTCGAAAACGGTGATTAACGTTTCGGTAAGTTTGGTCAAGTCGCCCGTAGCGATACCTTGCAACGTTTCACCGATATTGATGGTGCATAAGGTTTGTAAGTAGTCGATTTCGGGAAGCGCTACGAAGATTTCGATTACGTCCGCGATAGTGGAGTTGACGAACATTCCGCCGATATCGTATAAGACGTTTTCGCCCGTTACCGCGTTATAAACGGTGCCGACGGAAATGCTTAATACGTCGCCGATGAAGGCGTTGTATCTTAAATCGCCTAAAATTGCCGCACCGGTTAAAGTTTCGATATCGGTAATTACGTCGTCTACGGTAAGCGCGCCGATAACGTCGTTCATGACGTAGTCTAAAATTTCGTTATTAGCAATCGCTTGGATAAGGTCGTCGATGCCCGCGTTAAAGATGGGTTTTAACGAGGAGATAGGCGCTTCTTCCAATCCTACGAGAGCGAAGATATCGCCGAAGTCTACGCCGTCGTAAACGTAAGACACTTGCATAAGGATATCTTGTACGGTGTCTTGACCTACGATTTGTAAAACTTTGTTAGTGTTTACGGAAAGCGTCGATTCAACGAAAGCGTTCGTACGAATATCCGAAGGAATAATAAAGCCAACGACGTCGTCTAAAGTGATTTCGAATACTACGTCGCTTAGTAAGAAGTTAAGTATCGTTCCGTCGAAGATTTCGTTTACGATGGTGCTTAACTTAATACCGTAAATATAGTCTAAAGCGCCGATACCGAGGTCGTTTGCATAAATCAACTTACCGGCGTTGCCGATAGTGGTGTTGCCTACGAGTTCGAGAATATTGGCTCTTAAATTGTTTTGATTTTCAACGTTATCTAAAATATCGTCTAAGTTGACGTTCAAAACGTTAGTGAAAAGTTCGCCGAGTTCGCCCGTAACTACCCAACCGCCGTCGTATTTAACGGCGTGATTTAGTAAGGTTACTTCTACGTTACGAGGAAGAATTACGTCACCGATAGAAACTTCGCCGAATTTTTCGATTAAGAAGTTTACTATCGTTCCGCCCGTTACGGCGTCTATTACGTCGTTAATCTTAAGACCGCATACGGTGGTCAAAGGATTGTATTTGACGGAAGAGGTATCGTAAATAGCGTTAATCGCGTCGCCGATGGTTACTTCGTCGTAAAGCGAGCAAATTACGTCGATTACGTTTTCGCCCGACAAAATTCTACGTACCGTGTTTACGCCGAAGCCTAAAGTAGCGGATACGAAAGCGTTGTCGTAAACGGCGTCACCGAGGTATTGACCTACGATAAGGTCTAAATCAACGTCGCCGAATTCGTGTAAGATATCGTCTAAGACGGTTTCCGTCGTGAAGAGCGATAACAAGAAGTCGACTTCGGTTTCTAAAATTCTCGCTAAAGCGTCGTTAGAAATTTGTTGAGCGTAGAAGAGGTTAACCGCGTGTTGTAAGGTAACGTCGTCAAAGTCGTTTCTTAAATCACCGATAACGGCGTTAAGGTCAGCGCCTATCCAGCCTCTTACTTCGTTTACGGAGATTCCGCGAACCGCCGCTAAGAATTCGTTAGTTTCCAAGTCGTCGGGAAGAACGATATCTACTACGTCGCCGACGGTTATAGCATCGAATTTATTTAGCCAGAATTCGCCGTCCGCAAAGTTATTGACGATATCGGAAAGTTGAAGACCTAAAACTACTTGAGCAATCTCGTTGAGTTCTTGGTAAGCCTCGGGGATTTCGTAACCGGAAGCGGAAGCGCCTTCGGTTATAACGTCCGTAACGCCTACGATATTTAATATCGAGTATACGACGTCGCCTACGTAAGTCGAGCCTAAGGTTTGAGAGATTAAACCGAGAACGCCGTCGTCTTTACCGGCAACCGCGTTGGAAACGGCGGAGACGTTTACGTTAATCAAGTTTTCTAAAAGTTCTTGTAAGTAATCGCTTTGAACTTCCCATTTGTCGCCGTTGTGGGTAAGTTTTAATCCGTCTAACGCGAGAACTTGGTTAATAACGTAAGCGGATACGTCACCGACGGAAACTTCGCCCATGCGGTCTACCCAATATTCTCCGTTTAAGTTGGAGTAAACTTCGTCGAAAGAAACGGTTAAAACTTTGTCGCCTAAAGGAATGAAGTCCGCGTACTTGTCGGAAACGGTGTAACCGATAACTTCTTGAGCGGCTCTTACGGAACGTCCCGCGGTGCCGTATTCGGGAACGATTACGTCCTCGATCCCCATAGTCTTTAATACGGTGTAAGCGATTTCACCCAAGGAAATATCGCCGTACTTAGCGATTACTTCTTGCATTATATCGGAAGCCGTGATAAGACCGAATATGAAGTGGAAGTCGGTTCCGAATACTCTCGAAATAACGCCGTAATCGTAAGCGGATAAGTCCGCGAAAACGTCGATTAAGTCACCGATATCGAGATCTTTGAACGCGTTTTGTAAACCTTGAACGAGTTCTTCCGCGGTCTTGCTTTGAATCATATCGATGATATCGTTTACCGTTACTAAAAGTATGGTTGCAACGAATTTCTTGGAAACGTAAGGCTCGGGGATAAATTCACCGACTACGTCGCCGATGCTTAATTCGCCGAAAGTTTCACGGATAAGCTTAGAAGCGTCGGGGTCGCGAAGTTCGCTGACCGTTACGTTGAATAATCCGGTAAGTACGGCGCTTAATTTACCGTTAACAGACCAACCGTCGGAGCCGAAGGTTGCGCTCATACCGGGTGCAAACTTATTTATAAAGTACGCGACCGCGTCGCCGACTTTTACGGAGCCTAACTTATTAAACCACCAGTCGACGTCTGCCACGTTGTTTACTATATCAGTTACGGAGAGACCGAAAACGATTTTTGCAAGGTTGTTAAAGTCGGCAAAGTCGTTTGCCATTTCGTAGCCGTCCGTGCCTTTTTGAACGATTCCGCTTACTTTTGCAATGCCTAAAACGGCGTAAACGATATCGCCGATGCTCGTGTCGCCTACGTTTTCAATGATTTTGTCTTTAACTTTTCCGTCTTTAACCGCGTCGATAATACCGCCGATAGTGGTATTTGCGGCGTTGTTTATAAGGGTAGGAAGGTATTCGCTATCAACTATCCACTTTCCGTCGTTATAGGTAAACTTAACGTCAAAGTCTAAAACGTTGTTAACGACGTACGCGGTCAAGTCGCCGATTGCGATTTGTCCGAGTTTACCGAGCCAGAAATCACCGCTCGCCACGTTGTTAATAAAGTCGTTGACGGTAAGGGTTAAAACGACCTTGGATAAAGGCGCGAAATCACTGAAGTCGCCGCCCGCAACGTAAGTTACGAAGTCGCCTTCGTTAGATTCCACTAAAATATCGTTGAGACCGATTATTTGGAGTACGGTATACGCAACGTCGGCAATTTGAATATCGCCCACGATGGTCGTAACGTCGAATCCGGAGTCTTTTTCAAAAATCTTAACGAATTCGGAAACGGAAGTTTTCATTAAAGGAACTAAGCCTTTACCGATATGCTTGCCGTCTTTAGTCCAGTTGTCTTCCGTTTCGGAATATCTATAACCCGTGAAAGCGCCGAAAATATCGCCGACTTTGTATTGACCTATAAACGCGCCTACTATATCGGAAGCCTTCCCGCCGTCCAAAATGGAAATAACGCCGTTGAAGATGTTGGAAAGTTTATAATCCCACAACAAACCGATAGCGTCGTCGGTAGGCTCAACGCCCGCAGCGTCGCCGACGGTTAAGTCGCCGATTGCGTCTTTGAATACGGTTATTATATCCTTAGCGGTGTATTCGTCGCGGATGAAGGAATTGATTTCGATGGTTAACAAAGCTTTTACGACTTTGTTGGAAACGATGCTTTCTTTCAAAGAGCCGTCGTCCCCCGTGAACTCTAAAACCATATCCAAAACGTCTTCTAAGGAAACGCCGTTTAAAGCAACCCTGAAAGAGAGTTTTAAGTTGTCGAGAATTTTATCGGTTCCGCCGCCTAAAATATCGCTTACTTTGATAGAACCTAAGCGGTCTAAAAGTAAAGGATATTCTTCACGAGGATAAACCGTTTCGATAATCGTCTTTAATGACAAATTGCCGATGGTTCCGTTTATCATCGCGATTACGTCGCCGTCGCCGTTTACGATTCCTTCCAAAGAAAGGTCGGCAACGAAAGCGATGATGCCGGTAGGCGCTTTGCCTTCGGAATCAACCCATTCGCCGTCGGCGTTCTTGGTTAATCCGACGAGATACCCGAATTGTAAACCGCCTAAAAGATTATTGGCGGCGAATTCGTAAGCACCTTCGGCGTTCTTAACGAAAAGATCCGCAACGGTTACGTCGCCGAATATTTTGGTGTATTGCGAAATGGTGCCGGCAATGTCGTCGCCTGCAACTTTTGCAAAGGAATCCAAAATATCCGCAATACGCATACTCGTCAAAGGCTTGAATTCGCCTTCGAAAAGTTCGGTCATAACGTCTTTGCCTTCAACGATATTGAAAATACCCTTGAAAGGAACGTTGCCGACGAGGTCTAAGAAGGCAAAATTCTTTAACGCGCCGTCTTGCTTGACGGAGTATACGTACTCACGCGAACTAACGTCGAACTTGTAATCGAAAATTTCCGGCAACAAAGAACCGATTTTTAGGTTCTTAAGCGCTTGAACGATACCTAAATCGTTCGTAGAGCCGTCGGTGGTTCCGATAAGTTCGGCGATAGAATAATCTCCGAGTGCGCTTTGCGCTTCCGGCGACAAGAAGTTGTCGATCGGTCCGCTTAAAACCGCGGGGGCAAGCACGTACAAGGATCTAAGTTTAATCGAGTTCAAAATCTTGTCGAAGTCGCCCGTTAGCACGGAACTTAACGAGAAGGACGTTAAAGCCTTCCAGTCCTTGCTTTCGGTATCGATTCCGCTGACGTCCATCCCTAACTTTTCGCTAAGGAAGGTTGCAAGATCCATGTCGTATTCTTGCATCAAGCGTTCGATGGTATATTCCCCGTATTTACCGGGATCCATACCGTTTGCGATCAAGTCGACTAAGTCTTCGATCGTAGCGTCGGGTAAAGTACCCAAATTGGGATCGTCACCGACTACTTGTTTGAGAGGTTGTGCCGTTTTGTAAGCGTAATAAGCGCCGCCTACGACACCGCCGATCATTGAGGTAATGGTAAATACTATACCAAGTAAAAATGCCATCACTCTGCGTAAAAAGTTTCCCATACTGTCTCTCCTATGGAAATTTTTCTGTCCGGCTTTTTCTAAAAAAGGGTACAAAGCCCCCAAAGCCTTGTAGTTATTATATATTTATTTCGTGCGGTTGTCAACATAAAAATAGAAACCTTTCAAAATATTTTTTATCATTTTTTCGAAATTTATTCGACGTAACGCATCGGGTCTTCGACAAAAATCGGCGAAAATTTTCCGAAACCCACTCAAAAAACCACCCTATAAGCCCGTTATCGCAAGATTTTTCTCTAAAAACTCTCGTTTTTGCGACCTTAAAAGCCAAAAAACGCATTTTCGACGGATAAAAACGCGTTTTTCGGGCAAAAAATAGCGGTTTTTTGGTTACAAAACGCAAAAAAACCACTAAAAAGTGAGGCTATAAGCCCGTTATCAAACTTTTTAACCAAACGCCCTCACCCCCGTTTATCGCACCTTAAACGGTTTTTTTAAAAATTGCCACCTCCTTCCCTTTTGCGCTTCTTCGTTTCGTTTTTACAAAAAAGTGGGGCTATAAGCCCGTTATCGACGATTTTTAAAAAACGTTACAAAAAAAGAGGTCGACGCGAAAAAAATTACAAAAATTTCTTTTAAAAAAATAAAAAATTTTTTCGGTTCCCTTAGTGAAAAACTCTTTTTTCTTCTCTGTTTTCTCTCTCACGGCGTTTTAGGACTCTAAAAATTCCCTTGTAGCCGGTCTTCGCTGCAAAAAACCGCAACAAAAACGATAACGAAATTTTTACAACAAAAAACTCTCGGTTCGCTTAACGCGCACAACCGAGAGAATAATTTTGGCGCTATAAAATAGCAAGCGCCCGTTTTTTTAAGTTGATTTTAAGCCTTACGTACTTAACTGAAACTAATTTATTCGGCTTCCTCGATAGGTTCGCCGTTTATAAATTTAACTAAATCTTCCTTCGGCATACTGCCGATAGCCGTTCTTTTAGCCTCGCCGCCTTCGAATATAATAAAGGTTGGAATGCTTGCGACGCCGAAAGCGCGTGCTAAAAATTCTTCGTCGTCGACGTTAACTTTGCCGACTTTTAGTTTTCCGTCGAATTCTTCCGCGACTTCACCGACTATCGGAAGCATTTGTTTACAAGGTCCGCACCAAGTCGCCCAAAAATCAACGAGAACCGGAATATCCGATTGTAAAACTTCTTTTTGAAAATTATCTTTGTCTAAAATTACTTCTTTCATAATATTCCTCTCTAAAAAATCCGTTACAAGCCAAGGTCTCGGCTTCAATCGTATTATATCACAACCCTTTCGCGCTTGTCAAGCCCTTTTCGCAGCAAAGTTTTTTATGAAAATTTTGCACCGTTTGCATTGCCCTCCTTTAAAAAAACTTGACAAACTAAAACCACTCGTATATAATAAGAAACACGAGTTGCATTATTATTTTTTTATTTATATTTTTCGTTTTAAGGAGAAAAATGTTAAAAATTAAAAATCTTACCAAAAAATACGGTGATAAAAAAGCCGTCGACGATTTATCCATAGACGTTAGCGCCGGGGAAATTTACGCCTTCATCGGGCATAACGGTGCGGGTAAAACCACCACCCTCAAATCTTGCGCGGGAATTTTAACCTTCGACGAAGGAGATATTTTTATAAACGGCGTTTCCGTAAAGGAAAACCCCATCGCATGTAAAAAAGTAACCGCCTACATACCCGACAACCCCGATTTATACGATTTTATGACGGGAATTAAATATCTTAACTTTATAGCCGACGCCTTTAAAATCCCGAAAGACGAAAGGGCTTTAAAAATCAACGAATACGCCGAACTTTTTTCTATGAAAGAAGCGCTTTATAGACAGATTAAAGAATATTCCCACGGGATGAAGCAAAAACTTGCGGTGATTTCCGCACTTATACACGACCCGAAACTTATTATAATGGACGAACCTTTCGTAGGTTTAGACCCGAGTAGCGCGCATATTCTTAAAACGTTGATGCGTAAACTTTGCGACGAGGGCGCGGCGATATTCTTTTCCACCCACGTTTTAGAGGTTGCCGAAAAACTTTGCGACAAAGTTGCCATTATTAAAGACGGAAAACTTATAACGTCCGGCAAAATGGAAGACGTCGCCGGGACGGAAGGTTTGGAAAACGCCTTTTTGGAAACCGTGGAAAAAGAGGTTTAAACGATGTTAAAAACCCTTATTCAAAAAGAATTTTCCGCGTTTTTCGGAAGAACTTTTAAAACGAAAGGTTCTAAAAACGGCTCTAAAACAAGTCCGCTTTTTATCGTGGTTTTGCTCGCATTTTTGTTTTTATTGCTAAGTTTTTCGTTCTTTTCAATGTTTGCGGCGATAGCGCCCATTGCAAAAGAGGCAAACGCAACTTGGATTATCGGCGCTTTCAGTCTTTGTTTTGCAACCGTCTTTTCTCTTATCGGAAGCGTTTTTGCTACTCAATCTCAATTATACGACGCAAACGATAACGATTTGTTGCTATCGCTTCCTATACCGCCGTCGTATATTTTGATTTCACGTATGCTTCCGCTATACGTTTACAACCTGTTTTTCGTGGCCGTAATAGCGCTTCCCGCGCTCGTGTCTTACGCGGTCTTCGTAAGTTTTAACCCGTTAAGCGTAATACTTTGGCTAATATTAATCATAGTCGTTTCCTTCGTCAGTTTGTCAATATGTTGCCTTATAGGTCGGTTTTCGGCAGGTTTCGTTAAAAAATTCAAGAACAGTTCTCTTGTGTCAATCGTCTTGTCGTTCGCGTTTTTCGCGATATACTTCGTCGCCGTATCGAACGCCGAATCGGTAATAGAATCAATCGTTACGAATATTGCGGGAATAGCGACGTTTTTCCAAAAATATCTTCCGACGCTTTATTGGACGGGGCTTGCCTCGTCGGGCAAAATCGGCTGGTTTTTGCTAACGCTTCTTTTAAACGTAGGATTTTCGGCAATCGTTTTATACTTTTTATCGAAAAGTTATATAAAAATCGTTACGGGAAGCCAAAACGTAAAGAGAACGAAATCGAAAAAGCCTCTTTTCTTCCGAGAAAAATCACAATTTAGAACTTTATTAAGCAAAGAATGGCAAAGATTTTCCTCTTCCTCTACGTATTTTATAAACTGTTCGATGGGTTCGGTGTTTTTAATAATCGCTAGTGTTGCGGCTATTATAAACGCAAAATCAATAGCCGACCTCAGTTACGTTTTGGAAGATTACAAAACGTATTTTTCAGCGGCGGTGTTTTTAATAGCCACGATGCTTCTTTTTACGAATTCGGCTGCCGCTTCTTCCGTTTCGATGGAAGGAAAATCGTTGTGGATAATACAATCTTTGCCAATAACGACAAAAACTATTCTTTTAGCAAAAATTGTTTTACACTTTCTAATTTCCGCGCCGTTTTCGGTCGTTGCCGCGATAGTTTTCGGCGTAATCGTAAAATTAGACTTTTTAACCGTAGTGTTTTTAGCCGTGTCCACGGCAGCGTTCGTATTTTTGCAAGGGGAATTCGGGCTATCCCAAAACCTCAAACACACGGATTTTTCTTGGACGAACGAGTCGGTCCCCGTAAAACAGTCGGGAAACGTTCTTGTGTTTTTGTTGTTTAGCATTGCCGCGTCTTTAATTTTTAGCGCGATTTTATTGCTTTTAAACTTAATTTTGCCGTCCGCAATATCCACTTTAATTTTGGCGGCATTGCTTTCCTCTTTAAGCGTTTTATATCTAAAAAGTTTAACGAAAAAAAGCGAATTCATATTGAAAAATTTATAAAAAGCGGGGCTATAAGCCCGTTATCGAATATTTTTATCACGACAGGAGAATTTTATGTATCAAAGAATTATCGATTACGTAAACGACGTTTTTAAAGACGTCAAAGACAACTCGGTAAGCGGTTTTACGAAAAAGGGGTTTATACGCTCGCTTACCAAAAAGTATGAAGAAAACCTTTCGAAAGGTCTTTCCGAAGACGAGGCTTTCAATTTAGCGGTTTCGCAGTGTCCCGAGATTTTTAACGTCGCGAAGGATATGGGGAAATATATGGGAAGAAAACGCCAAACGGAAGAATTCCATTATTCCAAAGACGGAAAAAAATTCCGTTACTCTCAAAACGACGATGACGACGAGGTTTACGAGTATAAAAGCGCCTCGGACGAATTCAGCGACAAGTTTAAAGAAAAAAGATTTTTAGCGAATTTTTCCTCTATTTTTTGGCCGCTAGTCGTATGCGCGTACTTTTTATATAGCTTTTTAGTCGCGGACGCTTGGGCGTATTCTTGGACGATATTCGTTATCGGCGCGGTAATACAATGCTTCGTTAAAATTTGCTTTGCCAAAACGAGCGCCGCCCGTTTAGCCGCGGTATCCAGCGTTTTATGGCTAACGGTAGTCATCGCCTACTTGTGTATAAGCATCGTTACCAAACTTTGGGCGTATACGTGGCTTATGTTCGTAGGCGCTGCGGCTATTCAATGCTTGATTGCAGCCGTAACCGCCAAAGGGCTAAGCGAAAAGCAAGCGGCAATAGGCGGCATCGTGTGGCTTCTTATAGTACTCGCGTACGTTTTGGTAAGCCTTTTGACGTCGCGCTGGGATATAACTTGGATAATCTTTATCTTCGGCATAGCGCTTCATAGCGTCGTAAGAATAATCGTCGATAAAATTTATCTTAGTAAATAATCTATGACTGAAGTTTTTGAAAAACTTATAAGCCTTTCGGATGAAAAGAACGCGGATTTTTTGTCCAAACTAACGCCTACGATAGATAGAAAAAGAGTTTTGGGCGTCAGAACGCCAAATTTAAGAAAACTTGCGAAAAATCTTTACGCAACGAAAGAAGCCGAGGACTTTTTAGCCGCGACGCCACATTATTTCTTGGAAGAAAACACTCTGCATCTTTTCCTTTTAGGCTTGGAAAAAGACTTTGAAAAGGCTGTAAATAAAGTGGACGAATTTCTTCCTTTCGTCGATAATTGGGCGACGTGCGACGGGTTTTCATCGATTACTTTCAAGAAAAACGCCGACCGCCTATCCCCTTATATTGACAAATGGATATCCTCCAATAAAACTTACACCGTGCGCTTCGGCGTTAGTATGCTTTTAAAATATTACCTCGACGAAAATTTTTCCGACGAAGTTTTAGTTAAAGTTTCAAAAATTTCTTCCGACGAATACTACGTCAATATGATGATTTCTTGGTTTTTTGCGACGGCGCTTGCAAAGCAATGGGATTGCACCGTAAAATATATAGAAGAAAACCGCCTTTCCGACTTTTGCCATAATAAAACCATTCAAAAGGCAAGAGAAAGTTTTAGAATCACCGAAGAGCAAAAAATCTATTTGAAAACGCTTAAACGATAGAACTAACGTAAAATTTAAAATTTTTTAAGACGGTTGATTTTTTAACCGTCTTTTTTTAATTTTTTCGTTTTTTAGTAAAAAATCGTTTGACGAATATATTTTTTCGTGCTAAAATATACTTGAACAGTTGAAGAAGCGTTCAATTATAATTCAGGGGAGTGTTCCGTTTTGGAAGATAAATACGTAAACGTAAAAGAAAAAATGCCTTGCGAAGACACCATTTACGACTTGACCGAAGTTTTTAAAGTTTTCGGCGATCCGACGCGGGCAAAAATATTGTGCGCGTTAAACGTTCGACCGCTTTTCGTCGGGGAAATCGCGGACGTTTTGGAAATGAGTCTTTCCGCAGTATCGCACCAACTTCGCATTTTAAGAAACGCGAAACTCGTTAAGGGCGACAAAAAAGGAAAAGAAGTTTTATATTCGTTAGACGACGACCACGTAATGAAAATCATCGACTTAACGCTCACCCACGTAGCGGAATAACAGAAAAAAGCGGTAACGTACCGTTTTTTTAAGCGCCACGCTTGAATAGTTGTTCAATAACTCAATAAAAATAACGATAATAAAAAATAACAAAAGGATATAAAAAAGAGGATATATTATGAAAAAAGTTTTCAATTTGGAAGATTTAGACTGCGCAAACTGCGCGATGAAAATGGAGTGCGGCATTAAAAAAATCGACGGCGTAAAAGACGCGTCGGTTAACTTTATGACGCAAAAAATGACCATTGAAGCGGAAGAAAAAGACTTTGACGCAATTATGAAAAAAGTCGTAAAAACCTGCAAAAAAATCGAACCCGACTGCACTATAATTCTTTAATCGTATGGAAAAGTTTAAACTTACAAAAAGATTAAAAAGAAATCTCAAACGTATAATAATCGCCCTATCGCTTTTCGTCGTAGTGTTTGCGGTAGACAAGATTATAAATTTGTCGGGCGTTTTTAAAAGCGAATTCTCTTGGCTTTTGCCGTTTTCTTTATACTTTGCGATATACGTATTGATAGGTTACGACGTAATAATTAAAGCCGCTAAAAACATTTCGAACGGTCAAGTTTTCGACGAAAACTTTTTAATGTGCGTCGCAACGCTCGGCGCGTTCGGTTTGGCAATTTATCGCGGAATACGCGGGGACGCGGCGGACGGATTCGAAGAAGCGTGCGCGGTTTTGTTGTTTTATCAAATCGGAGAGTTTTTCCAAGCCTACGCGACGGGTAAATCCCGCAAGTCGATAGCAAGCCTTATGGACGTGCGCCCCGACTATGCCAATTTGTTAACCTGCGGCGAACAAAAAACCGTTTCCCCCGAAGAAGTTAAAATCGGCGACGAAATTTTAGTTAACCCGGGTGAAAAAATTCCTTTGGACGGCGTAGTGATTTTCGGTTCTTCCACGATAGACACCAAAGCCTTGACGGGAGAGTCGCTTCCCAAAGAAGTTGACGTCGGATGCGAAGTTTTAAGCGGAACCGTCAATTTAATCGGTCAAATTAAAGTTAAAGTTACCAAAGTTTTTTACGATTCCACCGTCGCAAAAATTTTAAACTTGGTGGAAAACGCTTCCTCTCAAAAATCCAAATCGGAAAACTTTATAACCAAATTTTCAAAAATTTACACGCCCGCGGTTTGCTTTACCGCATTGGCACTTGCGATAATTCCCTCTCTTATCACTAAGGATTGGCAAACTTGGATTTACCGCGCGTTAAGCTTTTTAGTCGTATCGTGCCCGTGCGCGTTGGTAATCTCGATCCCGCTATCGTTTTTCGCGGGGCTTGGCGCCGCATCCAAGTACGGAATCTTGATAAAGGGTTCTAATTACCTTGAAAAATTAAACGACGCCAACTTATTCTATTTTGACAAAACGGGAACGCTTACCAAAGGCAATTTTGCGGTAACCAAGGTTACGCCGGAAAATAATCGCGACGAAATCTTGCGTTTAGCCGCGATCGCCGAAAAAGATTCTTCCCACCCGATAGCAAAATCCATAGTTAATAGTTACGGAAAAGAAATCGCCGAAGGATATTCGCTTGTAAACGAAGCGGGACTCGGCGTGGTCGCGAAAAACGGCGAACGTATACTGTGCGGCAACGCCAAACTTATGAATAAGTACGGGATAAAGTTTGCCGAAGAATACTCTGTCGGAACCGTCGTATACGTTGCGAAAGACGACGAATTTATAGGTTCGATAGTAATTAGCGACGAAGTCAAAAGCGAGTCCAAGAAAGTTATAGAAAAACTTCACCAAATCGGCGCTAAAACTTACATGTTGACGGGTGACGGAAGTGAAATTGCAAAAGTCGTTTCCAACGATTTAGGGCTTGACGGATTTAAGGCGTCCCTTCTTCCGCAAGATAAGGTAGCGGCGATAGATAGCGCGATAAAAGAAAAGAAAAACGGTGACGTTCTTTGCTTTATCGGCGACGGAATAAACGACGCGCCGGTGCTAATGCGCGCGGACCTTGGAATCGCTATGGGCGGTGTCGGTAGCGACGCCGCGATAGAGGCTGCCGACGTGGTGCTTATGCACGACGACTTAAAAGGAATCGCGTTAGCCAAAAAAATCGCTAAAAAGACCATGCGGATAGTAAAAGAAAACGTAATCTTTTCAATAGCGATAAAACTCGGAATCCTTCTTCTTTCGGCACTCGGTATAGCCAATATGTGGCTTGCGGTGTTCGGCGACGTCGGTGTGGCGGTACTTGCCGTTTTAAACGCAATGCGCGTAAATACCGACTACGAAAAAGTTTAACCCCTCAACAAATTTCCAATATATCGTTCACCACCGCCGCCACGCGATAAAACGCTTGACGGCGGTATTTTTTTCGGGTATAATGTACTTAATAATAAGATAAGGAGAAATTTATGAGCAGTTTTGAAAACCTACGTATAGTAGACAACTTTTACCAGACGTCGTTATTTTTCCCGATGCCGACGGTAATCATCAGCACCCTTTGCGAGGACGGAAGCACGACTTTAGGTCCGTATTCTTTAATCCAACCTTACTACGTCGCGGGTAAAGACTTTTACGCGATGCTACTTTCTTGCCGCAACTCGTCTAATACCGCGCAAAACATTTTAAGAACCAAAAAATGCGCTATAAGTTTTATTGACGACAATCCTAAATCCTTCAAAGAAGCGGTTAAACTTTCGTGGCCCGGCGATAAGCCTTCCGAAAAAATGCCTAAATGCAACTTTAAACTTGAAAAAGGCTTAATCGAGGAAGAAACCGGCGAAAAACGCCCAATGGTTTTAACCGACGCTATTCAAGCAATAGAATGCACTTGGGTTGACACTTTAGACGGAGCCGATATAGATAAACCGGGGGAATTAAACGGTTACGAACCCCCTTATCACGACTTCAACGGCATTACCAGCAAATTCGGCGCGCACTTCATTTTAAAAATAGACAAGATTTTGATGAAGAAAAAATACCGCGACGCCATTATCAACGGCGTAAGGGCACAAGACTTTCCGCCCCTTCCCGTAGACTACGGCTATCGCGATTCCAAAAACTTCTGGTTCCATAAAAAGACCAAAATGCGTGCGGAACTTTTGCAAGTAAGAAAAACCACTTTAGAATCCGTACGTTACGCCGCTAACCGTGCCGACGACGTCGTTAAGTTTACCGACGAAGCGTTAGAAACTGTTTTAGGCGTACCCCGCGTATTTTTACCCTTGGTTTTAAAAGGTTGCGTAACTTGGGCTAAAGAAAACGGCGTTACTTTAATAACCGCCGACCATATGAAAATCATCAACGACAAACGCGCCAAAGAAAAAAATAAAAAATAATTGGCTTTTTCGATTAAATATTAAAAGGACTTTCCTATACGGGGAAGTCCTTTTTTCTCTCAAAAACCTCAATAACGGGCTTATAGGTCGACTTTTACTTATTTGATTTTCTTCTGTTATGCTCTTTGCAAAGCATTTGACAGTTCTCAACGTTGGTCTTTCCGCCCTCGCACCAAGGCGTGATATGGTCGGCTTCCATCTCGGTTATATCGTAAGTTATCCTGTCGCGCTTTTCCTTCTTGCAATACGGACAAACGCCTTTTTGCATTTCGTAAACGCGGCGTTTTTCGTTTTCCGTAAACGCGCGAATATTAAGATGCTTTTCGTTTCCGGAAAGCAAATATTCGTAAACACCCGAACGCTTCGTTACGTCGTCGTCTTTCAAAAGTTCGACGATTTTTTCTTCTAACGCGTTAGGATTAAGAACTTCGTCTTTGTAAGCGTTGTACATAGCGCCCCAATTAAGCCCTTTCATTTCCTTGCGGTACTTAACGAATATGCTTTGAACCCAATTTATCACGCTTTGAAAATATTGCCATAAAGGCGTCGCGTGCCCGTCGTGTTGGTGTTGTGACATATAATCTTCTATCTTACAGTTTTCTCTATCGGAAATCCACGATAAAGCCGTTTCCAAATAATCTTGTCTGTTGACTTCTCCGCTCAAATACTTGTTTGCGAGTTGATAAGCTACGCAATTGTTTTTGGAAAAGTATTTTTTCGCGTCGGAAAGCCACGCGCCCGTGTATACGGCGTTACGAAGTTCTTGATCTTTAAGTTGTACCCCCGCTACGTTTATAATTTTAAACCAATCCAGTTTTTCTTTGTCGTTTCCTTCACAAATATATATCATCAACGGATAATCGAGTATTTGATTTTTTTCGGTTTCGGTTAGATTATGAAAAGCCCTGCTGTTAATAGAAAAATCCCCGTTTACGTATTGACATATGGAAAGCGTGCGTTGTTGCCCGTCCAAAAGTTCGTAATTCCCGTCGTCGCATATAACCCAATACATAACGTTAAGCGGAAACCCTTTAGTTACCGTTTCTATAACCGCGTTACGCTGTTTTTCCTTGTAAACGAACTCGCGTTGAAAGGCGGGTCGAATATTTAATCTGCCGCCGTAACCGACTACGCCGTTTTCTTGACTGTCAAGGTATCCGTCAACTACCTCTCTTACGCTAATTTCACGTAATTTAATTTTCATCCGTTTTTCTCCTCCTTATTAAGATACGTGCGTAACAAGGCTTTCCTGAAATAGCAACTCTTCCGCCTACCAAATATTCTTTTGGAACAGTATAACGATCCAACCCTATGATCTCAAATTGTTTAGGGTTATACTTGTCTAAAAAGGTGATTGGTACGCCCATAATCCCAAAATAATCAATTGGTATATCCATGACTTTATTTATATTTATAGCATCGTAATTGTCATATTTCAAATATTCTTTTTCGTCATAATGCTTGTAAAGTATCAATTCCTCTTCTCTTTTAGTGGTCGGTAAATTTGTAAACCAACATATATTGCCAAATTTAGCATATTTCTTCCCTTCTTCTAAATACGTGTTATTTCTCTCGAAAGAAAGAGGTACTTGAAATGATTGAGCTCCACTGTTATACCCCAACCATAAAACATTGTTTTTTAAATATGGAAATATTTCTTTATATGTAACAGAATTTTGATTGCCTATTATGACAAATTTTTTATCGTATTCTACGAGTTGTGCAACGTATTCGCGGAACAACGAAAACGGCGGATTGGTTACCACTATATCGGCTTGTTTTAAAAGTTCTACGCACTCTTCGCTTCTAAAATCGCCGTCGCCTTCTAAAACCGAAAGCGTATTTTTTTCGTTTTTTAGCAAATATTCGACGTCGGCTAAATCAACGGCACCGTCGCCGTTGTAATCTAAAACTTCGGATATCTCTATCTTGTAAGGCTGCTTTCCGTCTTTTACTTTTAAAACGACGTTTGCGTTATCGAATAAAGATAACTGTTCCCACGCGACGGGAGAAGTCGCGTAACAAGTACAAATCAACTTTTTTAATCCTAAATGATTAAAATTCATTGCAAAATACTTGAAAAAATTACTTTCGAAAGGATCGTCGCAATTACAAAATATCGTTTTTTTGTAAAAAAATCCTTTGTAATGCCTCAATTCTTTTTCAATATCTACGAGTTTAGTGTAGAATTCGTCGTTTTTAACTTGTCTTGCGGTTCTTAAATTATCACTTTTCGCCATTTTTTCGGTGCTCCTTTTTAACAAAGTCGCACTTTTTAGACAAAATAAAAAAGTGCGC
>CAZMOD010000017.1:0-1456 GCA_964567885.1 uncultured Christensenella sp. | reverse complement strand
TTCGGTGCTCCTTTTTAACAAAGTCGCACTTTTTAGACAAAATAAAAAAGTGCGCAACCGGAGTTAACGCACCAAAACGCAAACCCCATTGTTGCTACACAAATAAATAGAAATGAACAAGCACTCCCATCGGAATTTGCATTTTTACAAATTTATATAATGGGAGTATGCCGAAAAGAAGGGTAGTATATACCCTTTGCTCGTTCATTTTAAAATATTTATTTGTGTAGCAATTTTAGTATAGCACACATAGAAAAATTTTACAAGCAGTTTTTATAAAAAAACGGAACTCTTCTAAAAAAGAGTTCCGCGTTTTTATAAAAACGTTACGTTCGTTATTTCGTTTGTTTTTATGGATTTTTCGTCAATAACCCTTATTAACGGGCTTATAGGTCTACTTTTTGAAAAATTAGTCGCGGTTGCGTCTCCCGAAAAGCGTTAAAACCGTAACTAAAAAACGCAAAAAGTAGATAAGGGAAGTAAGCAAGGAAGCAAGATACGTCATTGCGGCGGCGGATAAAACTTTGCTTGCGCCGGGGACTTCTTCCTTGGTCAAAATGCCTTCGGCAACCAACATTTTTTTAGCGCGTCGGCTTGCGTCGAGTTCCACCGGAAGCGTTACGAGGGCAAATAGAAAAGAACCTCCGTACAAAATTACTCCTATCATCGCGACGTAAAAACCGAAATCGGCGTTCGCGGTTGTGGTTACAAAAATATCTATCAATAGCCCTATTAAAACGAGCGGCATCGCAAGACGAGAACCAAAATTTACCACCGGCACTAGCGCCGTGCGAATTTTGTAAGGCAAATACCCCTTTTCCCTTTGCATAACGTGTCCTATTTCGTGCGCGGCAACGGCCACCGCCGCCACGGAATCCTGTCCGTAGACGGTTTCGGATAAATTAACGACGCCCGTCGTCGGGTTGTAATGGTCGGTTAAACTTCCGTTAATTCTTCCCACAGTTACGCCGTAAACGTCGTTAGAGCGTAAAAGCCTTACGGCGGTATCGTAACCGGTCATTCCCGAGCGGTTATATTTACGCCCGTATTTTTTAAAAGTTCCGTTAACCTTAACGCTTGCGTAAATAGAAAATATCGCGCAAATAAGTATCGCGCCCATAAACCAAATATAATCGTCTAAATACATAAATTCTCCTTTATAAATCTTTCGTTCGTATAACGCAAAGTTTCCCTTGCTTAAATATAATATATCATATCCGTAAAAATAATGCAAGAAGTATCTAAACGACTTTTCGTTTTCATTAAAAAATCACCTATCCCACTTATTTTTTAATCGGAATTTGCAACCTAAGGCGAATATATCGCCCTTAAAAAAGTAAGATTTTTGTGTAATAACGGGCTTATAGCCCGACTTTCACAGACTAAAAGCGTTTCTTCGTTAAACGGAAAAGACGCCGCGCGTAATCTTAATAGCTTCTTTTTTGAAACGGTAACG
>CAZMOD010000016.1:9129-37515 GCA_964567885.1 uncultured Christensenella sp. | reverse complement strand
ACTTCGCTTTCGGCAACGGGAGTTTTAATAGGTTTATCGCAGAGTGGAAGAACGTGCTTTCTGTCAAGATAGTTTATTTCTATTTTTATATTGTCACGATTGCCTGCATTATTTATATATTGAAAAACGGCGGAATCTAAAGCGAAATATCTTTTACTTTGCGGCGAAAGAGAATAATTCTTTTGGAATAACGCCATTTGCAAGAAGTTCCAAAGTTCTTCCTTGTCTTTCTCCATTTCTTCTTTCGCGTCGCCAATATAATCTAAATCAATATCAACCGAAAGTCTCGGAAGTTCACGATAGAAAAGATTGATTGCCGTTCCGCCTTTAAGCGCGAGTTTATCTTTCCATTTAGACCTAAACACAAACTCTAAAATATCCGCAAGGCGCATAACCTTTTCTACGTTATCTTTTATAAAGTTCGTTTCTCTCGCTATTTTTACCACGTTTTTTTGTGATAGGTTTATCATATCAGTTCTCCGTATTTATAAGTTTTTCGGGATACATAAGTCCCCAATACTTATCCGTTTTTCTCGGCATCTTTTTATTTTCGCTTACGTCTTCTAATTTTTTCGAGCAGTTTTGCTTGCATATATCGAAGAAATTTTGCGATAAAAGGTCTTTCTTTAATAACGAAAGCAAAAAGCCCACCTTTTTATAAACGAATTTTTTGTTATACTCTTTCAAATAAGACAATAGGTTATCCTCGTCAAGATGCGTTATGCCATTTAAAGCCGTAACGAGTTCTTCGAGTCCACCGGCAAGGTCAATACGGTCAATACAGTCCACTACCGTTCTTTCCAAATCCGTAACGACGATTTCCGCATTTTGCTCTAAGCGCATTATCCCACCTTTTGCGGTATATGAGAAGAATTTATATTCAAGCCCATTATAAATAAAGGGATTATAGCGTTTTTCGGTAAAAACTTGCACTTCGGAAAACATTTGATTTCCAAGCCCGTGAAATTCTAACGCAGAATGATAAGCCACGCAAGCATTTTCAAAAAGCGCCGATGCTATTTCAAAACGGCTCGCAAAAATATCGCCCGTCAATGAATTAACCGTCGCATATAATCCATTTTTTATTTTTTCAATACGCCCATTTTCCGTTAACGCCTTTAATCTGACCTGCATACTTCTTTCGGTTGTAAAGTTGTTTAAGATTTCTTGCGTGCGGAATAGGGCTTGACTCAAATAAAAATCTTCCATTACTATCATTTCCTTATCCTGTTATACTTATTTTACTCAAATTGCGAACAAATGTCAACGGTTTTTGCGTAAGTTTAGTAATTACTTGCATTGTAGGGTACTCAAATCGTTGTTTTTAACTATTTTGACTTAAAACACTGCAATAATCAAGTATCTTGAGTAACTTTGGTTAAACTTTACATAGAATAACTATATTTTCTTAAAGATAGACTATAAAAGGTCAAGAATCTTTTTTCGTTAAAATAACTATCTAAGGATCCTTTTCGACTTATTTTTACTTTGAAAATCCATAAAACCGCCGATAACCGACCTATAGCCCGACTTTTTATAATTTTAAACCCCACCCTTACAACTTTTTTATACTAAAAAAGCAGTCGTTTTTATCGCAAAAACGACTGCTTTTAAGTTGTTGTTTAATTATTGCAAACGACTAAGAAAACTTTGTTCTGTTTATCATAGGCGTTTTTGCTCTCAATATTAGCCTCTCGGGTTTTTAATGTTCGCTTGGGCTGCCGCTAAACGAGCAATGGGGACTCTGTAAGGCGAGCAAGAAACGTAATTCAAACCGATAGAGTGGCAGAATTCGATGGAGGAAGGATCTCCGCCGTGTTCGCCGCAAATACCGACTTGTAAAGATTTTCTGCTTGCTCTACCGAGTTTAACGGCGAGTTCCATAAGTTTGCCGACGCCTACGGTGTCGAGTTTAGCGAAAGGATCGCTTTCGAAAATCTTGTTGTCGTAGTACGCCTTTAAGAACTTACCGGAGTCGTCGCGACTGAAGCCGAAAGTCATTTGAGTTAAATCGTTGGTACCAAAGCAGAAGAATTCGGCTTCGGTTGCAATCTTGTCGGCGGTAAGTGCCGCGCGCGGAATTTCAATCATAGTACCGACTTCGTACTTTAAGTTACTGCCGGCTTCTTTGATAAGAGCGTCGGCGGTTTCAACGACGTACTTTTTGCAGAAGGAAAGTTCTTTTACGTCGCCGATTAAAGGAATCATGATTTCGGGAACGAAGTTCCAATCGGGATGACGAGAAGTAACGTTTATAGCCGCTTTAATAACCGCTTTGGTTTGCATGACGGCAATTTCGGGATACGTTACCGCTAAACGGCAACCACGGTGTCCCATCATGGGGTTAAATTCGTGTAAAGAATTGCAGAAATTCTTAATTTCTTCAACGGTTTTACCCTTAGCGTCGGCAAGAAGTTTAATGTCTTCTTCTTCTTGAGGAACGAATTCGTGTAAAGGCGGATCTAAGAATCTGATAACGACGGGGTGACCTTGTAACGCTTCCATTAAGCCTTCGAAGTCTTCTTGTTGCATACCTTCGATCTTATCGAGGGCGGCTTTTCTTTCTTCAACGGTTTCGGAGCAAATCATTTCGCGGAATTTATCGATTCTGCCTTCGCCGAAGAACATATGCTCGGTACGGCAAAGACCGATACCTTGAGCGCCGAGTTCAGCCGCGCGTTTAGCGTCGTTAGGAGTATCGGCGTTGGTTCTTACGCCCATAGCCTTATATTTGTCGGCAAGGTGCATGATTCTTCCGAAGTAACCGCTGTTAGGATCAGCGGGAACGGTAGCGATTGCGCAATCGTAAATATTACCGGTGCTGCCGTCTAAAGACAAATCGTCGCCTTCGTGGAAAATCTTACCAGAAAGTTCGAAGTATTTTTCTTCTTCGTGCATGATGATATCGCCGCAACCGGATACGCAGCAAGTACCCATACCTCTTGCAACGACCGCCGCGTGAGAAGTTTGTCCGCCGCGAACGGTTAAAATGCCTTGAGAATACTTCATACCCTCGATATCTTCGGGGGAAGTTTCAAGTCTTACTAAAACTACTTTATTGCCCGCTTTGCCTTCGGTAACGGCATCTTCGGGAGTGAATACGATTTTACCGGTAGCAGCGCCCGGGGAAGCCGCGATACCTTTACCGACGACGTTATTTTTGTCCGCCGCCTTTAAAGCCTTGGCGTCGAATTGAGGGTGTAAAAGCATATCTAACGACTTAGCGTCGATTTGCATTAACGCTTCTTGTTCGGAAATCATACCTTCGTCAATTAAGTCGCAAGCGATTCTTATAGCGGCGGCAGCGGTACGTTTACCGTTACGGGTTTGAAGCATGAAAAGTTTGCCGCGTTCGATGGTGAATTCCATATCTTGCATATCTCTGTAATGATTTTCCAAAGTAGTGCAGATGGTTAAGAATTGTTCGTAAACGCCGGGTAAAACTTCCGCCATTTGAGAAATAGGCATCGGGGTACGAACGCCGGCAACTACGTCTTCGCCTTGCGCGTTCATTAAGAATTCGCCCATAAGTCCCTTTTCGCCGGTAGCAGGGTTACGGGTAAACGCAACGCCGGTGCCGCAATCGTCGCCCATGTTGCCGAATACCATTTCTTGTACGTTAACCGCGGTACCCCAACTGTAAGGAATATCGTGGTCCATTCTGTATACGTTAGCGCGGGGGTTATCCCAACTTCTAAATACCGCTTTTATAGCCTCGAAAAGTTGTTCCTTAGGATCAACGGGGAAGTCTTTACCGAGTGCTTGTTTATATTTTGCTTTGAATTGTTCGGCAAGGTCTCTTAAGTCGTCGGCGGTAAGGTCAACGTCGAAAGTTACGCCTTTTTCCTCTTTCTTTTTGTCGATTAAAACTTCGAATTCCTTCTTGGAAACTTCCATAACGACGTCGGAAAACATTTGGATGAATCTTCTGTAGCAGTCCCAAGCCCATCTGGGGTTACCCGACTTTGCGGATAAAACTTGAACGACTTCTTCGTTTAAACCGAGGTTTAAGATGGTATCCATCATACCGGGCATGGAAGCCCTTGCGCCCGAACGAACGGATACTAAAAGAGGATTTTCGGTATCGCCGAATTTTTTGCCGGTGATTTCCTCTAACTTAACGATGTTTTCCATAATTTCGTTTTGGATGCCGTCGTTAATCATTCTCCCGTCTTCGTAATATTGCGTACAAGCTTCGGTAGAGATGGTGAAGCCTTGAGGTACGGGAAGACCGATGTGAGTCATTTCCGCAAGGTTCGCGCCTTTGCCGCCTAAAAGTTCACGCATGTTTGCATTGCCTTCGCTAAACAAGTAAACGTATTTCATTGTGTTCTCCTTGAATTGTTATTTTTCTCTAAATATTTCGCCCCTTTTGCTTAATTAAAGCCGCGTCGTTGCGATTACGCGTATATTAACTATTTAATTATAAAGTATAAAGTCGATTTAGTCAATGCTTTTCCGCAAAAAAGTCTTAATTTTACGATTTTTTTTGCAATTTTAGTCAAAAAATCGATAATTTTCGGCTTATCCGACCTTATTTTAGAGGATTAAGTTAAAATCCTTCCACTTTTAATCCTTTTGCGGCTTGCCAAGATGCGCGTAAAAGGAACACTCTATCCGACCGTTATAAAGCTTGCGCTTTTTGTCGGCTTTACCGCCGAAAAGTCTTTCAAAGTCGGAAACGGGCGTTATCGTGTAAAAACACCAATCGGGATTAGCCTTTCTTACCTTGCCGTAAGTACGGTAAAGTTTTTCGATAATCGGTCTTTCTTCCAACCTTTCGCCGTAAGGAGGATTAGAAAAAGCAACGCCACGCTTTTCGGCGGAAACAAACGTTTCCATGCTTTGGTTTTTAAATTCTATAATATCGTCGACGCCCGCCGCTTTTGCGTGTGCTTTGGCAAGTTTAAGTTGCTTGTCGTCGATATCATACGCTTGAATTTTTAAAAGATTTTTATCGTTTAATAGGCTTATAGCCTCACTTTTGGCGTTATCGAAAATCTTTTTGTCAAAGTTTTTGAAGTTTAAAAAGTCAAAACTTCTATTTATACCCGGCGCTATATTTTTTTCTTTCATCGCGGCTTCTATCGCGATTGTACCGGTGCCCGTAAACAAATCGGCCAACGGTCTTGAAGGGTTCCAAACGGAAAGTTCTAAAAGCGCGGCGGCCAAATTTTCCTTCATTTGTGCTTCACCGTAATTTTTTCTGTATCCGCGTCTATGCAAACTTTCGCCGGAAGCGTTTAAAAGTACAGAACAAAAATCCCTCGTGATTGCTATTTCGACGTCGAACCTTGCTCCGTTTTCGGGTAAAAACTCTCTTTTGTAAGCCTTTTTCAATCTTTCGCAAATTGCCTTTTTAACTATAGACTGTGTAGCCGAAAAAGCGTTGAGTTTACTTTGAACTAGTTTCGGTTTTACTATAACCGCGCCGCTTTCGGGAATATAATCTTCCCAAGGGATACTTATAACCGCGTCGAATAGCGTATCGAAGTCGGTGCATTTGAACTCGGATAAATTCAAATATACCCTACTTGCCGTCGAAAGATGCAAATTGCACCGCGATAGCAAGTCGTAATCGCCTTCGAAAGTCATTCTTCCGTTTATCGCGGGGGCTTTTTCCACGCCTAATTTTAGTAATTCTCTTTTAGTAGCCGATTCAACGCCCGAAGCGGCGGTAACGGAAATTTTCATTGGAAAGCATCCTCGATGTGATTTATTTCGTTTGGGTAAACTTCAACGACGTCGAAACGCGGTTGAAGGGTGACTTCACGATGGGTTAAAAGGTATACGGTAGCCGTTTTTTTATAATGTTCCTGCTTATTTAAGTCGACCGCTTCTAAGGCTTCTCCGTAAGTTTTGGTAGTGCGGGTTTTTACCTCGATAAAAACTAAAAAGTCCCCGTATAAGCCGATTAAATCTATTTCGCCGAACCTTGTCGTATAGTTTTTATCGATAATTTTAAAGCCTTTTTTCTTTAAAAATTTAGCGGCTTTACGCTCGCCTAAACTTCCCAGAAATTTTTTATAAAAGTTCTTCTGTGTATCGGGCATGGTCCTATCGTCCTTATAGCCGTAATATGTTCCTTAGTGCCGTAGCCTTTGTTGCGTTTAAAGCCGTACTCGGGGTACTTTGCGTCGTAATCGTCCATAAGTTTATCACGGTAAACTTTCGCGATTATGGACGCCGCGCCTATAACGTAACTTTTGGCGTCCCCTTTTATAATAGAACGGGTTTCTACTTTGCAATCTAAGTCGACGGCGTCTATCAAAACTACCTCGGGCGTGACGGAAAGGCTTTCGATTGCCCTTTTCATACACTCTTTAGTGGCGTTTAAAATATTGATTTCGTCGATTTTATCGTGTTCAACTTGGCAAATAGAGTACGCGACAGCCTTTTCCTTAATCTTTTCAGATAAGATATTGCGGTTTTTTTCAGTAACTTTTTTACTGTCGTCGATACCAAAAATCAAATCTTCGTCGTTTAGCGGCATAATAACCGCCGCGCAAACTACGGGACCTGCTAAAGGACCTCTTCCGACCTCGTCGACGCCCGCGATATAGCGTTTACCTTCGGCCAAAAGTTGGTATTCGTAATTAAGTTTTGCTTTTACGTCGTTTATATCGGGGAGTTTTCGAGGCATATTTTTCCTAACCTTCCTTTTCTAAAATCGTCGAAAACGGCTTTGGCGCATCTTTCGTAATCGTAATCGCCGCCGCGAAGTAAATATCCGCGGTTTTTACATATCGCTTCGTAAATATCTATCGGTGCTAAACTTTCGTCAACACCGTACTTGTCGTTTAAAACTTTGGGGTGAGTTTCGGTAAGTTCCGAAATAAAATCAAGGCATAAACTTTCAAAATCCAATATGGCGTCGTTGATACTGCCGACGTACGCCAAGTGATGAGCGTACAGTTGGTTTTCGATCGACGGCGGCATAGTACCCGGGGTATCTAAAAGTTCGATATCGTAAAGTTTTATCCACTGTTTACCTTTGGTAACGCCCGCCTTATCGCCCGTTTGCGCTTGACGACGACCGCTCAAAGAGTTTATTATGGTGGACTTTCCGGTGTTGGGTATGCCGCATACCATAACCCTTACCGCTTTAGTGATGCCTTTTAGTTTTTTTGCGTTGATTTTATCCGATAAAAGGTCGATAACGGTATTATAGACCGACTTTCCGTCTTTTAAAGTAGTGCCGACGGTAGTTAAAAAACGCTCTCCGTTTTTTCTGAAACGGTCGGTAATTTTGTCTAAATCGGCTTTACCTACGAGGTCGCATTTATTTATAACGTATAAAATCGGACGGTTTTTGCAAAGTTCGTTAAGCTTTTTATTTATACACGCGAAAGGCGCGCGCGCGTCTAATACGTATATAACGGCGTCGCAAAACTTAACGTTTTCTTCCATCATCCTAAGGGCTTTGGTCATATGCCCCGGAAACCAATTTATTTTTGACGAATAATTGTATTCCATATATAAAAAGTGCCTCTATAGGTCGATTATCGACTAATTATCTTTGTTTTTAAGTAGGTCGGGACGGAGTTTTTCGGTGAGTTCCAAAGACTTTAAAAGACGCCATTTATCGACTTCGGCGTGGTTGCCGGAAATCAAAACGTCGGGAACGCGTAATCCGCGGTATTCCTGAGGTCTGGTGTACTGCGGGTATTCCACTAGTCCGTCGGTAAAAGTTTCGTTTTTTAAAGAATCTTTAGATATAACGCCGTCGACGTAACGGCAAACGGCGTCGGTCATTACCATTGCGGGGAGTTCCCCTCCCGTCAAAACGTAGTCGCCGATAGACAATTCCACGTCGATGAACAAATCTATAATGCGTTGGTCGACGCCTTCGTAATGTCCGCAAAGGAATAATATTCTGTCTTTTTCAAGCATTACGGGTACGTCCTTTTGCGAAAAGGTTTTTCCTTTTGGGGAAGTGTAAATTCGTAACGCTTCGTGATTGGGATCGATAGCCTCTATTGCGCGACCGACCGGTTCAGGCATTAAAACCATACCCGCGCCGCCGCCGAAAGTATAATCGTCGCAACGCTTATGCTTATCCAAGGCGTAATCGCGTATATCGGTTATCACGATTTCAACCTTTTGCGATTTCACGGCGCGCCCTATAATGCTTTCTTTTAAAGGTGTAAAAATTTCGGGAAACAACGTTAAAATATCTATTCTCATCGGTAAGAACAAACCTCCGTAAAGGTTTTTGCGTCGACGACTATTTTTTTGTTTTCAACGTCGACAGCGGCGTTTAGTTTCTTTAAAAAAGGAAAGTCGCAAACGCCTTCCTCGGTTTCAACCGTAAAAATATCGACGTTTGTACTAGTTACGTCCACGACCACTCCCAAACGCTTACCGCTCGATAAATAAAGTTCGCAACCTAAAACGTCGGCAATGAAAAATCTGTCTTTAGGAAGGGATAATTCTTCCCTAACGCAAAAGACTTCTTTACCGCGTAAAAGTTCGGCGGCGTTTCGGTCGGCAATGCCCTTAAGCGATAAAAATATAGCCGATGCGCTTGCCGATTTTTGCAAAATCTTATATTCTACGCCACCGATATAGACGGTGGAAAGATCCTTAATCGCCTCCGCGCCGTCGGTTAAATTGCTTATTTTTAATTGTCCTAAAATACCCTGCGGCTTTAATACGACGCCGATTTGAATCTTTTCCATAAATTACCTTTGATTTTTAAAAACACCTTTAACTTTAAATAGTTAAGTCGATTAAAAGAAAAAGAGGGCAAACTACGCCCCTACTTTTTCGTTAATTTCGATGTTGTATCTCTTGCCGGACTTCATCGACGCCGATTTAACGAGCGTTCTTAAAGCCTTAGCAATTTTACCTTGTCTGCCGATAACCTTACCCATGTCTTCGGGATTTAAAAGGACGTTTACGTTAACGACGTTACCCTTTTCTTCTACGTTAAATTCAACTTCGTCTTTACGTTCGGCGAATTGAAGGACTACGTACTTAATTAGGTCTAACATATCTCACCTATTAGCCCTTTTTCTTTTTGGGATTGGTCTTAGCGGGAGACAACTTATTGCTCTTTTCGATTACGCCCGCGTTAACTAAAAGAGATTTTACGGTTTCGGTGGGTTGAACGCCCTTGGAAAGCCAATCTTTCGCCTTTTCGGCGTTGATAACTACTTCCGCGGGTTGAGCGGTGGGATTGTAATGACCGACTTTGTCGATGTACTTACCGTCTCTCGCTACTCTGCTGTCAACTACTACGATACGATAGAAGGGGGATTTTTTGTCGCCCATTCTGGTCAATCTCATTTTTACTGCCATAATTGTATACCTCCGTATAAATTGTTATGATAAATTTGATTTTTCTTTGTAAAAGTGGGGCTATAAGCCGATTATCGATGCTTTTTAGAACTTAAAAGGAAGTCTGCCTTTTCCGTTTTTCATTTGTCGCATCATAAGTTTAATTTGGTCGTATTGCTTTAAAAGCGCGTTTATTTGTTGAAGAGAAGTTCCGCTTCCTTTTGCAATACGCATTTTCCTCGAATAATTTAAGATTTGAGGATTTTTTCTTTCCTTCATCGTCATCGACTGTATTATCGCTTTGGTGCGGTAAATTTGCGTTTCGTCGATATCGTTTTCGGAAATTTTAAGTTTTCCCATACCCGGCATCATAGACATAACCGCGCTTGCGCCGCCCATTTTTTTGAGCATATCTATTTGATCCAAGTAATCGTTTAAATCGAAACTGTTTTCTTTTAGCTTCTTTTCTAACTTTTTAGCGTCTTCCTCTTTAATTGCTTCCTGTGCCTTTTCTATAAGCGTCAAGACGTCGCCCATACCGAGGATTCTATTTGCCATACGGTCGGGATAAAAAGGTTCGAGGTCGGTAAGCTTTTCGCCTACGCTACAAAATTTAATTGGTTTGCCGGTAACCGCTTTTACCGACAAGCAAGCGCCGCCGCGCGTATCGCCGTCAAGCTTCGTTAGTACGACGCCGGTTATCGGTAAGCGTTTGGAAAAGCCTTCCGCAACGTTTACGGCAACTTGCCCCGTCATAGAGTCGACGACTAATAAAATCTCGGTCGGGGTTATCGCGGCGTTGATATTTTCGAGTTCTTGCATTAAGTTGTCGTCGATTTCAAGCCGCCCCGCGGTATCCACGATAACGGTGTCGTAACCGTATTTTTTAGCGTATTCGACGGCGTCTTTGGAAATTTTGACGGGATCGCCTTGACCTTTTTCAAAAACTTCCACCCCCGCCTTTTCGGCGACGACGCAAAGTTGTTTTATTGCAGCCGGTCTGTACACGTCGCACGCAACGAGCATCGGCTTTTTGCCTTGCTTTTTCAAAAGCACCGCAAGTTTACCGGCAAGCGTGGTTTTACCCGCGCCTTGAAGACCGCACGTCATAATTACCGTCGGCAATTTAGACGAAACTTCTAATTTTTGGTTTTGCCCGCCCATAAGCGCAATCAATTCTTCGTTAACGATTTTGATTACTTGTTGGGTTGGATTGAGGCTTTTTAATATATCTTGCCCTACCGCCTTTTCCGAAACGGTAGCGATAAAATCTTTGGCGACCTTAATATTTACGTCGGCTTCTAAAAGCGCGACGCGGATTTCACGCATGGCTTGTTTAATTTCAAGCTCCGTAAGTTTTCCGCGCTTCGTCAGTTTAGAAAAAACGTGATTTAATTTTTCGCCCAACGATGAAAATGCTGCCATTATTTATCTAAAATTCCTTTTAAAATTTGTAATTGCTCATCGGAAAGGTGTTTTGTAAATTCCTTTATTTTTCCTTGGTAGTTTTTAAAGCCGATTTTGTTTTCGAAAGCGTTAAGTTCCGCTTTGACGCTTTTTATAGCGTCCAATACGCTTTGACGCGTGCAATTTTTAATCTCGGCAATCTCAGACAAAGATAGGTCGCACGAAAAGTACATTTCGGCGATTTCCGCCTTGGTGGGGGTTAAAAGCCCTTTGTATAAATCTAAAAGCCCGGCGTACGCCATTTCTTCAATCTTCATAATTCACCGCAAGAAAAAGCGTAAGGCTGTTTAACCTTACGCGTTATATTATATAGTTTTTATTAGCCTTTGTCAAGCAATTTTACTTGACAAAGTCGTTTTTTTAACTATTTATCGATATATTACTTGGTAAAAATCAATCTGCGGCAGTTCTCGCACTCGATAATTTTTTCGTTTTTAAGGCGAGAAAGTTCTAATTGACTGAGTTCCGTCCCGCAAGCGCCGCAGTGCTTGCCGATTACCTCGTAGACGATCGGGAACTTCGGATCCTTTCTCTTTTCCTTGTATTTATTCAAATATTCGGCGGGGATATCCTTGGCGATAACGGCGAGTTGCTTTTTAATTTGCTCTTTTTCGGCGTCTTTTTCCTTAGATAAATCCTCGTATCTCTTCTTATATTCCTCTTGTTGAGAAAGCATAAGTTTGGTGCTTGCCATCAATTTTTTGTATTGAACGGTAAGTTCTTGCATATCTTTGGAAAGTTTATCGATTTCGCCCTCAAGGGAAGCGTATTGACGACTTAATTCTTGGGATTTTTTCTTGAGGAAGATTAAAGTTTCTTCGTCGTCGACGTCGTCAAGCCCGATAAAATCATTCTTGTTTTCGTCAAGTTTGTTTAATTTTTCCTCTAAAACTTTAATACCCGAAAGTAACGCCGCAGCCTTGGCTTCGATTTGAGCCTTACTGTCGGAAACGGTCTTTAAAAACTTAACCGCTTGAGCGTATTTTTTGAATTCGTCGCTCTTTTTAAGGTCGTTTTCGATGTTTTTTAGGTTTGCGTCGATTGTTTGATATTCCAATAATTTTTCTATCATAAATTCTCCTTTTTTACTTTTTAAACGAATCTCGAATCGTCGAAAAAGCTAAAATCAAGTTTATTTTTTAATCTGTAAATATTTGAAAAATGCTTGCAAATATTTTTCATACCGTAGTTTTCACTTGCAAAATGAGTCATTGCTATAACCCTTTTGCCTCTTTTTATCGCCTCAACCAATACGTGATGCGGAATATCCGCCGAAATATATACGTCGGCGGGATAATCGAGTTCTTCTATCCCGAGCCCCGAACCGCAAAAACTTGCAGCCTTTTTTAAAAAAGCCGTTTTGTCGCCGTAAACGTTTACTTTGGTGTTGAATTCTCTTTCCACCGTTTCGGCAAGTTCTTCTAAAGAAGTATTGACGGGGTAACGCCTTCCGTAACCGGTGCCGGAAAGCAGCGGATCTAAAATTTCAATCTCTTTATCTTCGGCGGAAGATACGCCCTTAGCCATAAAATAGTCGACGCCTTTTTCGGCTACGTCGAAATTAAGATGGCAAGATATAACGCCTATACCGGCGGTCGCCGCTTTTAACAAAACGCCGTCCACCTTTTTTATCCCGTGAAAAATCGCCGGGTGGTGGGTAACAATTAGTCCCGCTTTCATCCATTGTGCGTATTCCACGGTCTTTTCGGTTAAATCGAGAGCGAAAACGACGTTGGTTATATCGGCGTCCGTATCCACTATTATACCGCTATTGTCGGTAAAACCGCACTTTTTTTCGTAAGCGGTAGAAAGTTCGAAGGGGGCGAAACGATCAATCAGTTCGTAAATTTCTTTCAATTTCATCTTTCAATCCTCTAAACGTGTGAAGTCTTTCGATAAGTTGATTTTTAGAAACGGGGCTTAAATTATCGGTCGATAAGATATTTTCAACCTCTAAAATCCTCTCGTTTAAAAAGCGTATAAAATCGGGGTTGCCTTTTAAATTTTCCCGTCCGTATTTTTCTTCTTTTTCAGTATAAAAATCTTTTAATCCGAGTTTTGCGCGCATTATATCGTAATACTTGCTATCTTGGTAAAAAGTAAAATCACGATCCAAGCCGTAACCGTTTTTACGAAGGTATTTTCTTACCTTGTCGGCGTTTTTCATCGGTTGTAATATCAAGATAACGGGCTTATAGGCGGACTTTTCGATAATTTTTATTATTTCCTCTCCACCCATGCCGGCAATTAAAACCTCGTTAGGCACGGGGACGGAAGTAAGCCCGTCGGTTAAATACGCGGTAAATTTATCGGGATAAAATTCCTCTAAAAGCGCGATTGCTTTATCCAAACTCGGCTTAGATATATCGGTAATGAAAACTTTTTCGGAAAGTTTTTCATCCAATACCTTTTTAGCGACCAAGCCGTGGTCGCAACCGACGTCGGCAAAAGTTTGGCAAGGTTCTATTAAAGAGGTTATAACCTCTATGCGCTTACTCATTGATTAACGAAATCTTTAAGCCTTTTCGACCTCGAAGGATGACGAAGTTTTCTTAAGGCTTTGGCTTCTATTTGACGAATACGTTCACGAGTAACATTGAATTCTTTACCGACTTCCTCTAAAGTTCTCGGTCTTCCGTCGTCGACGCCGTAGCGAAGGCGCAAAACCTTTTCTTCACGCGGGGTTAAAGTATCCAAAACGCCGATAAGTTGTTCTTTTAATATGGACGTTTCTACTATGTCGCTGGGCGCTATTGCGTTTTCGTCTTCGATAAAGTCGCCTAAATGGCTGTCTTCTTCTTCGCCGATAGGGGTTTCCAAAGAAACGGGGTCTTGAGCGATTTTTTGAATTTCTATAACGCGCTGTTCGGGAATACCTAATTCCTTAGCGATTTCGGAAGGATAAGGATCTCTACCGAGTTCTTGCATAAGTTGACGAGTAACCCTTGCGACTTTGTGAATGGTTTCCACCATATGAACGGGGATACGAATAGTCCTCGCTTGGTCGGCGATTGCACGCGTTATGGCTTGACGAATCCACCAAGTAGCGTAAGTGGATAGTTTGTATCCCCTTTCGTAATCGAACTTTTCGACGGCTTTCATTAATCCCATATTGCCTTCTTGAATAAGATCCAAAAAGTGCATTCCACGCCCGACGTGGCGTTTCGCGATGGAAACGACTAATCTTAAGTTTGCTTCTGCTAAAATCTTTTTGGCTTCGGGATCGCCCGCCGCCATACGTTGCGCTAAAACCGTTTCTTCGTCGCTGCTTAACAAAGGAACTCTTCCGATGTCCTTAAGATACATTTTTACGGGGTCGTCCATGCTGATTTCTTTAAGCAGTTGGTCGTAAAGTTCTTGTTCCTGACTTGCTTCGTCAATAACTTGAATACCCGCGTCCTCGATGTCGCGACACATTTTTTCCATTTGTTCGTCGGTCATTTCGACTTTTTCAAGTCTGTCGCAAAGGGCGTTGGTCGAAATGGTGCCTTTCTTTTTGTAGTCGATAATTATCTCGTTGGTTATCTCTTGAAGTCTTTCGTCGGCAATCATATTTTATCCTCCGTTTTTAGTTGGAATAGCATTTTGCTTTTATTTTGTATTTTTTCTATTATTTTTAATTGTTTGGCAACGTCGGTTTCCGTCTTGCAATATTCTTCCAAATACCTTATGTCGGTTTCCAAATTTACGCGTTTTACGTATTTTACGCAGTCGGCGTAATAATGGTCGTAACCGTTTGGGCAGTAGATTTCTTCGACCTCGTTAAATATTAAATTGAGTTCGTCGTAATAATTCTCCCCTAAAACCTCGCTTAATCTCGCGGGGTCGATAGGTTTATTTGAAGAAGAAAGTTTGGTGATTTCCGCCGCTATATCGTTTCTTTTTTCGGATGAAAAATCCAAACTTTCCATATCGCTTATTTTTGCGTAATCTTTATCGGCTATTATAGAAGAAAGTATAAATCTTTCGGCTTTTAAAAGCGCCGCGTCTTCTTCCGTTTCCGCCTCTTTCGTCTGGTCGTTTTGTGCGATAACGGGCTTATAGGCGGGTTTTTTATCAATTCCTTCCAAGTCGCGTTTCAACGCCTCGAAGGTGACGCGGGATATTTGACTGAGTTTTTTTAACAGTTCTTCGCGCTCGAATTCCTTATCGCTTTCCGAAATAACTTGAAGCGCTTTATCTAAAAATCTACGCCTTTCGGTCGCGTCGTTTATATCGAAAATTTTTGCTAAATAACTCAGTTTATAGTCGGTCAAAGGTTCGGCGGTAAGTAAAAGTTCCTTATAAGCGTCGACGCCTTTTTTCTTTACGAATTCGTCGGGATCCAAGTTATCGGGAAGCGAAACGACTTTTACGTTAAGCCCCGCATCCTTTAAAATTTGCATTCCCCTAAACGTCGCTTTTTGCCCGGCGGCGTCGCCGTCGTAACAAACGATTACGGTGTCCGAGTACCTCATGAAAAGCCGCGCTTGCTCTACCGTTAACGAAGTACCCATGCTTGCGACTGCGTTTCGTATGCCGTTTGCGTGTAACGCTATTACGTCCATATACCCTTCGACTAAGATAAGGTAAGGAATAGTACCGACTTCGCGCTTAAGTTTTTTAATATTGTTTATATTGAACACTGTGCGGTTTTTGATAAAAACGCTGGTTTCACGCGTGTTTTTGTACTTGGCGAAATCGGTTTTTTCTATAACCCTTCCGCCGAAAGCCAAAACGTTGGAAAAACTATCTATTATAGGAACGACGAGTCTATTTGCCTCAAAGTCCACGTATTCTTTATTTTCGTCGCCTCGTGATACGACGCCTGCCTCTATCATATCTTGATACTCGTACCCTTTAGATTTTAAAAACTTGGGCAAACTTTTATAGTCGAACGAGCAACCTATCCCGAAAGCCCGCAAAGTGGCTTCGGTAAATCCGCGCTTATAGGCGTAACTAAGATACGGCGCACCTTTCTCTTTGGAAAGGTTGTCCACGTAAAACCTTGCGGTGTCTTTTAAGATTGCAAGGCGTACGGAGCGTTTTTTGGCGTTTTCTTCCATCTTGGCGTCTTCCTTAAAAGTCGCTTCGGGAAGTTCCATATTTGCGCGATTTGCAAGGAATTTAACCGCTTCCATATAAGAAAGGCTTTCGACTTCCATAATAAACTTAATAACGTCGCCGCCTCTACCGCAACCGAAGCATTTAAAAAACTGCCCCGCTTGGTTAACGCAAAAAGAAGGAGTTCTTTCCATATGCCCGGGTAGCGGACAACGCGCCCAATAGGCGCCGCCACGCCGCTCTAAAGAGCAGTACGCGGAAATAACCTCGACTATTTCGTTACGGCTTTTAAGTTCTTCTATGAATTTTTGAAACTTAGGATCAAGCATTTCTACCGCGATTTAAGGAATCTTAGGTTACGGAATAAAAATTTTCCGTTACCGTTTTCCATTTCCTTACATTTAATTATACAATTTATATTCGCATTTTCCTTTTTTTGTCGTAGATTTTTTTGATTATTTCTTAAAAAACGGCAAAATCTTTGCTTTCAAACCTTTTATTAAAATAGGAAATATCTAAATAAACCCTTCTTTTCGTTTACTTTTTTAATATATTTTGGTAATATATTCGTAGTAACGATTTTTATCGGTTATTTTTAGGTATTTAGGTTTTATGCAAATTTTGATAGTTGACTTCGACGCGGAAAGGTTAGACCTTTTAACCGCCGCTATACAAAAATTTAATATAGACTACACGATAGTTAAACACGGTTTCGACCTTGACTTAGTAAACTTTGACGATATAGGCGGCGTAATTTTTTCGGGCAGCCCAAGTTGCAGTTTCGAGCCTAACGCCCCCGATATCGATAAAGCAATTTACGATAAAGGCGTACCTATATTGGGTATTTGCTACGGTATGCAGCTTACGGCGATAAAATTCGGCGGAAAAGTCGAAAAATCCCCCATACCGGAACACGGCGCTACTAAGATAGAGTTTTTCGGCGGAAGGTTAAGTCAAGGCTTAGGGGCAGAAACCGAGCATATGACGCATTACGACTACGTAACCAAAGTGCCCGAAGGTTTTACGGTAACCGGTAAGTCCAAAGACTGCCCCGTCGCATCAATGGAAAACACCGATAAAAATATTTATTTGGTGCAGTTTCATCCGGAATTTTTCATATCGCCTTCCGACGACGTGATTTTTACGAACTTTTTATTTAATATTTGCAATTTTCCGAGAAATTAGCGTTAAGTTTATAATCAAATTCGACTTTCGCGAATTTTAGAAACGATAAAATTATTGCCGAGCAAAAAACGCTCGGCAATATTTTTATTTTTGAAAAGTAATCCGATTTTGCGGCTTTAAAAAACCGACGGCTAAACCGTCGGTAATTCATATTCTTTTTTTACTAAAAACGGTTACCGTTTATCGCGACTTATTAAGTAGCAAAAACTTCTTCGAGGGCAAAAAACTTACGTGAAAATTTTATTGCAATGCAAAAATTATTCTTCAACGATATTGCGTTTTTGCTTGATGGAAATTTCTTTAAGTTTGTTTTCGTTGGCTAAGTTTTCGATAAGCATCTTCATTGCTTTATCTAAAGCGCTGCCTTTGCGGTAATCGGCTTCAAACATCCAATCTACCCTATCGTGCTTCAATAAAGGTATTGCCGTTTCTTTATCTTCTCTATGGTAAATGGCTATGGAGTGTCCGCCGCCTTGTTTAACGAGTTTCATACAAGGCACGTCGGTAAGTCCGTCGCCTATGTAAACCATGTTGGGGAATAGAACCCTTCTTTCCGATTCGGGTAAAGACCTATTCAAATCTTTATCGTTGTTGATATCTAAAATACCTTTGTTTATTCTGTATACGAATTGCGTTTTGTTGGTGTAGTTTACCGACGTTTTCGGCCATACGGCTTCGCCGTCGCGATACAAAAACTCACAAGCGTAAATGCGTTTGAAAAACGGCGCGATTTCGGTGCCTTGAATTATTTCTTTCAAGCCCGACGACAAAACGTAATGTTCTATTTGAACGCCTGCGTCTTTACCGTAAGCGTTTATCCTTTCAAACCATTCGCAAACGCCGGGGTGGTATTCGACGTGCTTGCCGCAAGCCACCAAAGCCTCCCTCGTTATAGGATTGCCGGCACGTTTTGCCGTTTCTATCATGCAATACATATAAGCCAAAATGTTGTCCATACCTTCTTTGCCGGCGATTTTGCCTGCGTACGCCCAGAACTCTGTAGGTTGCATACCGACGCTCGGTATAAAAGTGTATTCTTGCATATCGCGCGTGCAAAGCGTTTTATCAAAATCGTACATTATTGCGATAATGGGTTTCATAAAAAATCCTCTTTTCCGCAAAAAGCCGCCTATAAGCCCGTTATCGGCACGTAAACTTTTTACGGTTTTTCTTTAATTATACCATTTATTTAAAATTTGTCAAGCGTTTATTGAAAAAAGTCGTAGTTTTTGCAATGAAATAGGCTAAAAATCGGTATTTTATGCGTTTTTATCGCCTTTTTAAAAATCGCGCGGAAAATTTTCACACGAAAACCGCTTGCGGATTTTTCGACTAAAAAAACTAAAAAACACCGCTAATCGACTTATAGCGGCGTTTTATAGATTATTCCTTTGCGGAACGATTTATTAAAAGATACAAATCGTCAAGTTGTTGTTGGTCGACCGTTGACGGAGCGTCGCTCATCAAGCACGACGCGTTTTGAACCTTCGGGAAGGCTATTACGTCTTTGATGGAATCGGTCTTAGTCAAAAGCATAACCAGTCTATCGAGCCCCAAAGCCAAGCCGCCGTGAGGAGGCGTGCCGTAATTAAACGCGTTTACGAAAAATCCGAATTTGCGTTCTATATCCTCGTCGGTAAACGATAAAACGTTGAAAATCTTCTTTTGAAGTTCGCGAGAGTGAATTCTTATAGAACCGCCGCCCGCCTCTTGACCGTTAATAACGATATCGTAGGCTTTGGCGCGCATCTTGGTAGGATCGGTATCCAAAAGGTGTAAATCTTCGTCTTTGGGCGCGGTAAACGGATGGTGCATCGCGACGTAACGACCTTCTTCCTCGCTGTACTCAAACATCGGGAAGTCTACTATCCACAAGATATCGTAAGTGTTTTTGTCGTATAAATTGTACTTGTCGGCAAGATAAAGTCTTATTCCGCCGAGGGTGTTGTATACTACGGTGTCTTTATCGGCGGCAAACAGCAACACGTCGCCGTCCTCTAAGCCTAATCTTTCGGTAAGTTTAGCAACGATTTCGTCGGTTAAAAACTTATTAAAGGAAGATTTTACGGGTTCTCCGACCGGCTTACTAAGCCACGCCAAACCCTTAGCGCCCAAAGTTTTAGCGACTTCGGACAAGCCGTCCAAATCCTTTCTCGATAGTTTCGACGCAAAGCCTTTGGCGTTTATTGCGCGCACGCTCTTGCCGTCCGCAACGCAGTCGGAAAATACTTTAAAATCGGAGCCGACGAAAATATCGGAAACCTTCTTTAATTCCAAACCGAACCTCGTGTCGGGTTTATCCGAACCGAAGCGGTCCATAGCCTCTTGCCAAGACATGGTTCTAAAATGCCCTTCGGGAAGTTCCATGCCGATAGCGTCTTTGAAAACTTTTCTTATTAAGCCTTCGACGGGATACATTACGTCGGTTTCGTCCTCAACGAAACTCATCTCTAAGTCGATTTGGGTGAATTCAGGTTGACGGTTAGCCCTTAAGTCTTCGTCGCGGAAGCATTTTGCAATTTGGAAGTACCTATCGTAACCCGCTATCATCAAAAGTTGTTTATAAAGTTGCGGGGACTGAGGAAGCGCGTAAAAACAACCTTCCTTAATCCTCGACGGAACGAGATAGTCCCTTGCGCCTTCCGGGGTGGACTTACCTAAATACGGGGTTTCGATTTCCAAAAATCCGTTGTCGGCAAGATAGTTTCTGGTTGCGACCGCGATTTTGGAACGAGTGATAAGTTTTTGTTGTAAAGAAGGTCTTCTTAAATCCAAATATCTGTATTTTAAACGAAGGTTTTCGTTTACGTTGGTGTCGTCGGTGATTTCGAAAGGAGTGGTATCTGCTTCCGATAAAATTTTGAGTTCGGAGGCTAAAATTTCGATATCCCCCGTCGCTATTTTATTGGTTTTAGACTGTCTTTCGCGTACGACGCCCTCTACCGCCAAAACGTATTCCGAGCGAACGCTTTCCGCCTTTTCAAAAAGGCTTTTTTCGGTAGTTTCGTCAAATACCACTTGGACGATACCCGTACGGTCGCGTAAATCTACGAAAATAAGACTGCCTAAGTTTCTTCTTCTTTGTACCCAACCCATTACGACGACTTTTTCGTTAACGTTTTCAAGGCGTAAAACGCCGCAACGATGGGTTCTTTTCATTCCGGATAAAAATTCCGACATAGTTACCTCACGCGCGCTATAAAATATTGCGCAAAATATATTCTACTTTATAATTTTAGTCGTTTGAATCGTTTATGTCAAATATTTTACCCGCCTTAATTTAACGCTTTAGGTTTTTGGCGGCATTTTTTACGGTTTTTTAGCCGTCAAGTCGGTTTTTAGGATGGAAAACGAGGTTATTACGCCTCTTTAGTTTGCGTTTCTTCCTCTATTTTATTAGCGACGAAAAAGTTTAAAGTAAAATCGGACGAAGGCGCCGTTACGTACTTTATAGAAACGGTATCGGTGTCTTGACCGCTTATATATATCCCCGCGTTTTTAACCGCCAAAGCGTTGGTTTTCGGGGAAAAAGTTATCACGCTATCTTCTTTTGCGCCAGTTAAAGCCAATAATTGTTCGCCGTTTACGAAATTAGCCGCGGCTACGAAAACAGGCTTTATTATCACCGCTTGGTTTACGGAATCGATTCTCTTATTCATTTCGGCTATTTTTTCGGATAATTGCGTTTGCAAAAGGCGTATGGCACTCGGCAAAATGGTTTGACCGTAACTTTCCACTTCGATGGAATCTAAAATATCGACGGTAAAAATTTCGGTGTTGACGGTTACGCTTCCGTCGGTGTTTTCAAAACAAAGTTGGCATTTTGCTTCGCCCGCAACGCGCGTTACGGCGTCGCTTACAATAAAAGTCAGCGTTAACGTATCACCGCTAACGGAAGAGTCGGTAATCAAAATCTTATCCGTGCTTTCGTCTTGAAAGCGTATTTTTAGATAAGCGGTAAGTTTGGATAAGTCTTCGCCGCAATAATTCTTTTTAATTTTGAAAAGATATTTCGCAACTCCGTTATCCGATTGGTAGGTGGGGCAAGTTTGGACGGTTACCCGTCTTAAATTTTCGTTCATATGCTTTTTTCTCCTTAAAAAATTCTCGACTACATTGTAAGGCGGTTTTCCAGTTTGTCAAGGGGTTTATGACCAAGATTTGCCGAATTTTACGAATAATTTTCCGATTTTTGCAAAAAAATCAATTTTTTTAAAAAAACTCGAAAAAAATTCATTAATTTTTCGTTCAACTATTGACAAGAAAGAGATTTTAGGTTATATTATTAACGTAAGAAGTATTTTTCGGCTTTTTACGATGATTTTTAAGACATTGGAGGAAATATTTATGACCAAAACCGAACTCGTCAAAATCGCCGCGCGCGAAGCGGGCCTTACCCAAGCACAAATGGCTGACGCTTACCAAGCGCTTATGAACGTTTTAGAACAAGCACTTCAAGACGGTGAAAAGGTTTCCTTAGTTGGCTTCGGTACTTTCGAAGTAAAAGACGTACCCGCTAAAGAAGCTTTAAATCCCGCTACCGGTGAAAAAGTTCACGTTCCCGCTTGCAAGAAACCCGTTTTAAAATTCGGTAAATCTTTCAAGGATTCTTTCAACGCTTAATTTTTTAAGCAAAACGGTTAAACTTTTTTAACCGTAGTATTTTAGATAGCGGTAAACGACCGCCGATTTTTTACGATCGGTCTATTGTCGTTTGCCGCTTTTTTCTTGTTTTTTTTACAAACCGCCGCGTTAAAAATCGTCTTTCAAGGCCGTCTATTTTTTGCGAAAGATTATCTATTTTATTTTTTTAGCCGCGTGAATAAAACCGCATTTCCCTAATTTAAGAGTTCAATCGTTAACGTTCTATATTAACAACTTAAAAAAGTCCGTCTAAAAAGGTCGATAACCGACCTATAGGCGGACTTTTTAGTATGGAATTTAACTTATAAAACGACTATTTTCGCCTTGCAGTCGGTAGGGATAATAGACGGGTTTTTGCAGTATATCGTTACGCCTTTTTCATCAGGGAAAGCGCCGTATTCGATTTTCGCAACGGTTGACGGCACGACTATTTTTTTCAAAAGTTTGCAACGGGCAAAACAATCGCGTCCGATATATTCTAAACCCTCGTTAAGTTTTACTTCTTTTAAACTTTCCGCACCGTAAAAAGCGGCTTCTTCGATACTTTTAACCGACGCCGGAATTTCTAATTTTGTAAGACTTTTGCTTGAAAAAAAGGCTCTTATCCCTATTTTTAGCAGATTTTTACCGAAAACTATCTCTTTTAAATTAGAATTATACGAAAACGCGTCTTCTTCTAAAACCTCGATATCGTTAGGGATTGTGATGGAACGCAAATTGCAAGTTGAAAACGCGTACTTGCCGATTTTTGTTAGATTTTCGGGTAAAACGACTTCAATGATTCTTACGCAGCGGTAAAAGGCGTAATCGCCTATTTCGACCACGCAGCCCGGGATATCGATACTAGTAACGTGCCCTTTTCTAAAAAAGGCGTTATCGAAAATATGAGTAACTTCTTTCGGGATACTTACGATATTTCCGTCCCCTTTGTATTTCAATAAAACACCGTCTTCAATTTCAAAATCCTGCAAGCTTGCACGCTTATCAACCATATTTTGCCTCGATAACGGGCTTATAGCCCGACTTTTTACTTTTTTGTTATAAAAAACTCGTCTATTTTTTTTAAGATTTTCAATCTTTATCAGAAATTTTTTTCAATTTAAGTTTACCACTTTATATAATTAATTGCAAGCGATATAAGGCAAAAATTTTAAAAGCGTTTGTCCTTAAAAAATATCCTTCGCAAAAACGCCGAAAATTTCAATTTTTAAAAATTTTGCGGATAAAAAAGAAGCGTAGTTGAAAAGTTTTTTCCAACTTACGCTTGCAAAATTTAATTAACTTATTTTAAAAAACGGTTTTCTGAGACGTAGTTTTAACGTAAGAGATTATCGCAAGAACCACCGATAAAAGGCTTGTTACGACAAAGATAACCAATAAAACTACTATAATTACTTGCCAATACGGCGTAGTCTCGGTTACTTTACCCAAATCGACCGCAGCAAAGTTTGCAACGACGTAAGCGTATCTTTTTGCCGATTCGCGTATTTTGTTGGCGAAAGCGGGATTTGCGGCGTAATCGTCGAAAGCGTTAGCCGAGCCTACGCCCAAGAAAAGATCCGTACCGTTCATAAACGCGTCGGAGAAAGTCATATAGAACAAACCGTTACCGGAAGCCATATCGGTCAAAATAACGCCGTCAAAGCCGAATTCGCCGCGTAAAATTGCTTGTTGAAGGTTAGAACTTGCGCCCACCCAAATACAACCGGCGCGGTTAAAGGAACTCATAACTCCGTGCGCGTTACCTTTAGAAGGAGATACCGCGTACTCGTAAACTTTAAGGTAAAGTTCGCGCGCGCTTTGTTCGTTAAGCCAAACGCCGACGCCGTTGCGGTTGTCTTCTTGCTCGTTAAAGACAAAGTGTTTTACGTAAGGAATTACGCCCTTGTTTTGAACGCCTTTAATTTCCGCCTCGCACGCGACGCCCGACAGATAAGCGTCCTCGGAAAAGTATTCGTGAACTCTTCCGCAGAAGGAATTGCGGTGAATATTTACGCCCGGTAGATACATACCTACGTCGCCCGCCGCCCTTGCTTCTTCGGCTAAAGCGTCGCCTACTTTACGGATAACTTCTAAGTTGAACGAGGAAGCCCAAATACCTTCGCTCGGGAAAGATACGCCGTCGGTGCTAGTCGCGCCCGATACGCCCGTAGGACCGTCGTCCGCTTTGGTTTGAGGAAGGTTCATCGAGGGTACGCCGACCGTTCCGAAATAAGCGTTGGAAAGCAAGTTGGCTTGTTCGGCAAACGTCATTTGACTTATAAGTTTATCGTATAGCGCGGAATTTTCGGCAAAATCAAGACCAACTAAGTCGGATACCGAAACGCCTTCGACTTTGGCGTATTCGGGTAAAGACGAGCCGTCGCTTTGAATTTGCTTATTGCTCTTTAAATCTTCCTTCATCTTGTCGGTAAGCGTTAAGGTTACCTTTTGGGACGGGAAGGTGCCCGACCAATTACTTCTCGTTAAATAGGTAACTTGATTTACGCTTTCGGTTTCGTAAAGATTGATATCGCAAAAATCAAGTTGGTTGGTAATCGTTGCGCCGGTTTCCTTGGATACCGAATAAGTAGTGGCGTCTAAGGTTATATCTTCGCCGATTTTTTTAGCGAAATAGGCTTTGCCGTTATAATCCATACCGTCCGCCGTGGACTTTTCTTTAAGCGCCAAAATATTGTTTAAAGCGTCGTGCGCGGAAGTGCCTATCGAAAGATAATAATCGCCCTCTTCCAAAATATAAGTCTTATATCCGTACGAATCGTAAGTCTTTAAACTTTCTTTGTCGACGGTGATTTTTACCGTTTCGGAGCCGCCGTTGGCGTTTAAAAGCGCTGTTTTTGCAAAGCCGACGAGTTCTACCGACGCCTTTTCGACGCCCGTGTTCTTGTCGTATTCGGTATAAGGCTTTTGAAGGTAAACTTCAACGACTTCTTTACCCTTTACGCTACCTACGTTGGTAACGGTAACGGTTACTTCGTAATCGCCGTTACTTTTTTTGATTACGTCGTAATCGCTATACTCGAATTTAGTGTACGAAAGCCCGTGCCCGAAGGGGTAAGATACTACTTTATCGTAATCGTAATCGCCTACGTTTTCTCTACCCAAAACGACGTCTTCGTAACGCGTTTCGTAGTAACGATATCCCACATAAATACCCTCGACGTAAACGCCGTAGTAGTATTGAGTGCTGCTTTCTAACGCTTCGTGGCCCACGTATTTATTCGAAAAATATTTTACGTCGTTAAGCATTTGAGATGCGACTGAAGGCGCCGCAAAGTTATCTTTAACATATGTATCGGAAAGTTTGCCTGAAGGATTTATTTCGCCTATTAAAGCCTTGCAAACGGCGTTAATGCCGGTGATACCGACGTTTCCTATCCACATACAGGCGTCTATGTTAACGCCGTCGACGTCGCCGTTTACGAAGTCGGTTTTAAACGCTAACGCGGTGTTTAAAATAACGACTATGTTTTCTATATCGCCGCTATTTTTCAACGAGGTTAGTTGCTTTAAAATTTCCAATTCGCCCTCGGTTAAGGATAGATAACTTCCGTCAAGCCCGTCGCTATAAGCGGCAGAAACATCTTTACCTTCGCCGCTTGCCCTTGCGATAATGACTAACGCCGTTCCTCCCGTTTGGGCTATGGAGTTTTTAGCGGCGTCCGAATACAGCGACCAAGGAAGCGTATTGGTTTTATAGACGGGTTTTTTAGCGGTTGAATCTACCTTTTGAGAAGGATTATACTTCGACGAAACGGCGTTGGAATCGGTTTTGTAAAAATTCCACAAAGTTTCGTTTACGATAAGCCCCGCGTTTTCTAAAGCCGTTTTTAAGTCGATATAACCGTCGGAAGCAATAGCGCTCGAACCCGACGCGCCGTAACTTATATTTACCGAGTTTTGGAAAACGGCGCTGACTTTATCGCCCTTTGAAAGCGGCAACGCGTTGTTTTCGTTCTTGATTAAAACGAGTCCCTCGCCCTCGACTTCTTCGACGACCGACTTGGCGTAATCGGTTATTTCTTCGTTACTATTATAGTTGGAGGGGAATCTATCGGCGGCGGAATACTTAACGTCGCCCGTAGAGGACGTCGATATGCCTAAAAATTTATTTACGGCGCTTGCGTTTGCTTTTCCTACGTCGTAAATAGTGCCAAAAACTATAACGAGGGTAAGAAAAATCACTGCCGTTTTGCGCCATAATTTTACAGAAAATAGTTTTTCCATACTAACCGTTTACGACCTCCTCGTCGGATTTTTTAGAAAAAGCCCCGAAAAAGTCGAAGTCTTTTTTTTGTAAAAGCGCCGATACCAAACTAAAAATCCAAGTAAGCGCACCGAATAATATAGTGGTTATAAACGCCGCGGATACGGAGTTTCCGTCGATGTCGGCTATTAAGTTTGCAATATAGTTTACTTGCGTAATTATATAAGAAAGCCACGCCCAAAGCCCCGATAGATAAACTACGAATTTACCCGTTTTTACCTCGAAAACGCTAACGGCAACGCCGACGACTATGCAAATTATCAATAAAGTTATTACTTTTGCGGATAACTTGGTCGTAAATTGGTCTATGCCGGTATTTAGGTAAATAATCAGGGTTATAAGAGCGCAAATAAAGGCTGCGACGATAAAAATCGACGACAAGTCCTTTTTACGTAGAAATTCTTTTAATTTTCCCATAATACAGTTCCTTACCGTTTTTGGTTTTTAGTGTTTTGTTAAGCGATTTAATTCCGTTTAGGGCGGAAACGATCCGTTCCCTATCGTTTCGTTTTATTACTACGACGAACTACGTTCGGCTAATTGCGGGCGGAAACGATCCGCCCCTAACTTATCACCTCATCACCGCCTACGGCGGCGCTTCCGAAAACCTCTGTCGACTCCGTTGACGTCTCCCTTATCAAGGGAGTTCCCCCTCGTGGGGAAGCATTTCAACGTAAGCTACCCCTTGTTGTATCAAGGGGAAGTGGCTCGTAAAGCCGAAAGGGATACGGGGTTGAAATTTGATGAGAGCCTTTGTTTTGGAGGTTTGCGGTTGCGTTATTTTATATTTTCGGTGTGGAGGTCGAGTGTTAAAGAAGCGGCGGTAGATATATACATACAGTCTACCAAAGGAGCGGAGGCGTTCATCGTAGCGCCGACGCCTTGAACGGAGTTATTGATGACGAATTTTATCGTGTTTTTGCCTTTTTTAATGGACGCTAAACCGCTTACCGAGTAATTCTTGAAGTCGTTTCTGCCTTTTCGGCTCATTTCTTCGGTACCGTAAACGCCGGTTATGGAGAATTCGAAGTTAAGTTGTTGCGTACCGTTTATATCGATATAAATTTGGTCGCCGCTTACTACGCAATCTTGGTATTCGGCGGTAAGACGGAAACTTAATTTTACGTCGTCGACGTCGCGATCGGAATCGAAAGTGAATACTAATTCCGCGCCTTCGTAATAAATCCAACCAACGTAATAATCGTTGCTTGCAGTATGATTTTCGGTTGACGCAGTTGCTTCCGACATAATCAACCCTAAACCGCTGTTTTGACCGGAATAACCTTGTCCCCATTTATCGTTTTCGATATAAGAATATTCCGCCTCGAAAGTATAAACGGTTTTCCATTTGGCGTAAACCATTTGGTTTTCGGAATATTTTTTAGTAAATTTAAACTCGTTCGTGCAAGCGGCGTCAGAGTACCAACCGACGAATTCATGCCCTTCCCAAACGGGATTAGACGGTTTAGAAATACGATGATCCTCTTCAAAATATAAGGTCGTAAATATCGTTTCGGTGCCGTCGTTTAAATAGAATTTAGCACTGAGCATGCTTTCGTCCGCCCACGCCGCGTAAAGAGTTAAATTTTTTGTTACGGCTCCAGAAAAATCGTATAAAGTTTCCAAAGCGCTATCTATATACCAACCGTTGAATAAATATCCCGCTTTAGTAGGATCGGTCGGTTTTTCGACGGCGGAGCCTTCTTCCGCTTGTACGGAAGCGACTTCCGAACCGCCGTTTGATTCGAAGTTAACGGTATAATAAACTTTAGGAGGTTCTTCTTGTTTATCGCTCCCCGTAGACGAAGATTCTTTTTCGTTTCCGCAACCGATAAAACTTACGGAAAGCGTTAAAAGCGTGACTACGGAAAGGGCGATTGCCAAAAGTTTTAAGAGTTTCGTTTTCATTGTTTAATCTCCTTAGAGTGGCTTTTTAAATCGGGTAAATTATTATTTAGGCTTCTCTCCGCTTTTTATAGTTGCGGAGAGAAAGCCTTTTTACGCTAAGTCGGGGGGTGGCAAGGCAGACTACGAAGTAACTCCGCAGCCCGCCCTTTTACCCGACTTAATTTAGTGTATTATTCGTTTTCTTTTCTCTTTTTGGAAACCAAAAGGACAACGCCCGCGGAAGCCAAAAGAAGGCTTAAAGCGATTCCCGTTTGAACGGAACCGGAGCAACCCGATTTAACGTCTTCGGTAGAAACCGCAGCGTCGATAAGCGCTTTAACTTCGCTTTCGGTAAGTCCCTTGGGTGCGTCCGCTATAGCGGAATCGATAAGGGCTTTAATGTCGGTTTCGGAAAGAACGCCTTCAAGGGCTTTTTCAATCTTAGCCGCTACTTCGGATTCGGTAAGAATAGGATCTTCTACGACGGGAGGAATTACGGGATCTTCGCCGCCGATTACGATCGTGCCGCTATAGGTGAAGCTGGTGCCGGAAGAAGCGTTTCCGCCCATACCGGGGAATCCGCCCATACCGGGGAATCCGCCCATACCGCC
>CAZMOD010000016.1:0-9029 GCA_964567885.1 uncultured Christensenella sp. | reverse complement strand
CGTTTCCGCCCATACCGGGGAATCCGCCCATACCGGGGAATCCGCCCATACCGCCCATGCCACCGTCCATGCCGCCGCCCATGCCGCCGCCGGGGCCGCCCCAGCCTTGGTTGCCGCTCGAAGAGGATTCTTCTTTAGCGGTAATTTTTACGGTGAATTGGATAGTGCCGGTCTTAGTGGGGGTACCTTGGATTATACCGTCTTCGCCGAAGGTTAAGCCGTAAGCGGTTAAATCGCCGGAAGTAAGTTCGTATTTAACGGAAGTGTATTTGTCGCCAACTTTATAAGTATCGGATACGATTGCCGAATAGAATTCTTCGCCTACTTCGGCAGCGTCTAACGCGTCGGTATCTTCGTCGATATAGAAAGCGCTTGCAACTTTAATATTGAAGGTTTGGGTAAGTCCTTTAACGATATCGGTATCAACCCAACCGTCTACTACCGCGGTTACGGTGAAGGAGAATTCGCCGCTTTCGGTAGGAGTACCGCTTATGGTTCCGTCGGACGCTAACGTTAAGCCCGCGGGAAGCGCACCTTTAGTTAACGTGTAAACGGCGTCGGCGTCTTGGTATGCGCCTTTAGAAGTATAAACGTCTACTACAGCTTCGAATTTTTCGCCTTGTTTTAAAGCAGCTAAATCTACGGGGGTAGCTACGCCTTTTTCTACTTTTGCGGCAACGCCGAGTTTGGAAGTAGCGTAACCGTTGGCAACGTCGTTACTCTTAGCGTCGGCGAAAAGAACTCTTGCCGCCGTCATACGGAGATAGTAGTATTGAGTCGCGTTTTCAACTCTGTCTACTTCTACTTGAACGTCTTGTTGAGTTTCGTAAACTATAATTTCAACGTTTCCTTTACCGTCGCGGAGTTCTTCGTTCCATACGCCTAAAATGGTAGGAACGGATCCGCCTAAAGGTAGAGGTATGCAGTAGCCGCGGAACATAGATTCCATCGTGGAGCATCTAGAAACGCCGGAATAACCGTCGGTTATATAGAAGCCTTCCCAACCCCATTCTTTTGCAACCATTTGTTCAAGTACGGCGTTGTTAGCGTTCATAGGAATACCGCAGAAACGCGCGAAACCGGTCATGGAGCCGCTTGCGCCGCCTTCTTGCATTGCCATCTGGAATACTTTGAAGTTGTTTTGTCTTACCGCTTGTTCTGACGCCCATACGTTGTTGCACATACCGTCACGGCAAGTTTCCATATCGTTTAAAGCAAAGTGCTTAATGTAGCAGGTTACGCCCTTGGATTCCATACCTTGACAGAAAGCAGCCGCTATGTAACCGCCTTGAATGCCGTCTTGAGAGAGGTATTCGGCGTTTCTTCCGGAGAAAGGAGAACGGTGAGTATCCATTTCCTTGCCGCCCCAAGCCGACCAACCGTTTAATACTTCGATGTTACCGCGTGATCTACCTACTCTTTCGGCTAAATCTACATTCCAAGTAGCGGAAAGCGTAGGAGAGTCAGTCCATAAGAAGGTACCGCCGGCGGTACGTACGTCGTTGTAACTGTCTGCTTGCGTAGAGGAAAGTTTACCGATGGAAGCCATAGCGGTAGACGTCCACATACTTTTTTGACGTTCAACTAAGTCTTTGAGTTCTTGAATAGTGAGTTGGTTCATAAACTCAACCCATTCTTCGGTCATGTTACCGTTATCGTCGTATAGGGGTAAACCTAACATATCGGTAAGAAGAATACCATATTGTCCGTTTGCGTCTTTTACGCCCGCGCCTTGAGTCCAAGTAGCGGGGATATCGTCTACGGATTTATACCAATCGTCGCCTTCTAAATCTTCGGTATCGAAGTTGTTCCAATAATCCCAGTTGTCGATAACTTCCGTCTTTAAGGTAAGGTCCTCTTTAGTAGGAGCCGCAGGGAAGTAACTTAAAATGGTGTTTCTGGTTAACAATACTTCGCAAGCCTCGCCGTCAGCCGCTAAATCGGCGGTACGGATGGATTGATATACTAAGTGGTGTTCGGTATCGGTGGATACTTTTACGCCGTCGGTGCCGTACGCTTCGGAGAATAAAGCAACCGCTTCGTTATCGCTGAAGTCGTCTAAACGTTGATGAGCGTTATCCGCCAAAGAGAAAGTTACTTGATCGTAATCGTCTGTTTCGTCTTCTAAATCGGTGGCTACGTCGTAGTGCGCGGTGCTGGTGGCGCGGATAACGTAATCGCCCTTTTCTAAGGTATAACCGGTAATGCCGTCGGTTACGATTCCTTTATAATCGAAGGAAGCGAAGTCTTGAACGTTAACTTGTACCCAAACGATTTGAGATTCACCCGGGCGTAAGACGTCGCTCTTTGCGTAGCCGGATAAAGTAACGAAGGATTTTTCTAATTTGCCGGTGAAAGGAGCGGTTACGTAGATTTCAACTACTTCTTTGCCGCTGAATTTGCCGGTGTTTTTAACTTCTACGGGGATATAAAGTGTTTTAACCTTTGCGGGGCTTCCTACTTTAGACTCTAAGTTCGCAACCGTCATAAGTTCGGAAAGGCTGCCCGTAACTTTGGTCGCGTTGTCTTTTCCGCCGGTAGCGTAAATACCGTCAACGATATTTAAACTGAAGGAGGAATAGGAAAGACCGTAACCGAAAGAGTACGCAACGTTCTTGGAATACCATTCGTTAGCAACTCGTGCCGCTTCGACTGCGTTTGCAGCGTCTAAAGTCGTGGCTTTGCCGTTGCCTTGGACGGTAACGGTTCCCTTTTCGCATAACGCTTGGTAAATTTCGTAATATTTGGTTTCCCAATAGTTATAGCCTAAGTAGATATCTTCTTCGTAATCTACGCCGTAATAACCGCTTTGGTTGTGACTGCCATAAACGATATCTTTTCCGTCGCGTACGGTACCGGCGCTGTTGTACTCTTTAACGGAAGTGCCGTATGCGCCGTAATAGTACATATTTTGGCTTCCCGCTTGATCGCCGTAACCGAAGTTGTTCCAAGTAGGATCGGCGGTAAAGTCGGTGTTCCATTCGTCTACCAATCTGCCGGAGGGATTAACGGTGCCAGCTAAGATTTCGCCCACCGCGTAGTGACCGGTTTCACCGGGACGTCCCATAAGTAAAATGCCGTTCACTTTGTCGTCTTCGCGAAGGTTGTAAATTTCCATCGCGTTTGCGGTGTTTAAAACGACTACGACTTTTTTGAAGATGCCTTCAACGTATTTGATTAAGCCTTCTTCACTGTCGGTGAGTTGTAAATAGTGCTTGTATTCGTTACCTTCCGCGTCGTAAGCGGCGCTACGTCCCGCAACTTTATCCGCGTATCCTTCGGCTCTATACAACGCGTCGTGTTCCCAACCTTGGTCTTCGTCGCCGTATTTATTGTCTTCTATTTCGTTGATAGCCATACTTGCGTCGCTGCCTTCGCCCGCTTCTCTGGAAAGAACTACTACCGCTACGTCGTTAAACATACCGAAAGTGCTTCTTACCGCCGCGCTGAATTCGGCACCGTAAGGTTCGGTTCCGATTTGGCTTGCGCCGGAAGTATTATTAGCGTACCAATCGGCTAAAACGCCGTTTACCCTGAAGCCCGCTTCTACTAAACTGTCGTAGATAGGACCGCGATCACTTGCGTCGGGAGGATTAGCAATGCTGTTCGTATTGCCGCTTCCGCCAACGAGTACCGAAGAACCTACGCCGAATACGCTGATAAGTTCACTACCCTTTAAAGGTAAAGTGCCATCGTTTTTAAGTAAGACGGAACCTTCTTCGGATACTTCGAGGTTGATTTTGCCGGCCTCTTCGATTGCTTCGTCGTAAGTAGTATAGTCGGAATAATACTTACCGCCGAGTGTTCCCGCAAAAGCCGTTACCGCAGGAACCGCGGTAATCGTCAAAGCGCACGCAAGCGCGCTTGCAACGAAAGCTTTGAAGGAGCCTTTCATTTTCTTTCTTGTTTTCGATTTCATCAAACAAGACCTCCATATAATATTTATTCATAAACGCGTAATTTACGGTTTTCAAAACCCCTTTTAACGCAAGCGTTTTCGATTAGTTTAAACTTCACGAATAGATATAGAGGGGAGGAAGTTTACACCAAAGCGAAAACGCCGCGTAAAGGGGAAAAATGTGAAAAACGATCTTTAGCGTCTACTGCGTAATAGCGTCGGAACCGCTGATTTTTAAACGGTTTTTGCCGACGACGAAGGGTTTTATCGTAAATAACGACTTTATTTCGAGCTTAAAGACTAAACTTTGCCGTAGCGAATTTTCTTCGTGAAAAAACGGAAAAAATAAAGTCACTTTTACGCGCCTATAATTTTAAAGAGAGGTTTTTCGGTTGTCAATACTTCTTTCACAAAATGTTTTTTTGTTGCATAAAAAGTATCCGCGTTGCACGAACGGTCGTTTTTTCGACGCAAACTGCACTTTTATTTTTTTCGTTTTCCTCGTAAGGAAGGCTTTTTTTTGTAAAAGAAAAAAGGCTCCCCGAAAAGAGAGCCTAACGCGCGTTGAGATTATTAAAAAAGGACTATAAGGTTATTTCGTATCAATCCCTCCACCGCCGAAGCGTTCCCCTGCCTTACAATCAAGGTGAAGTGACTCGTAGAGGCGAAAGGAATAAGAGGTTTGATAAAGCCTATCACTTGGGAGAGGTGGCGGGTTAACCGACGTAGGTAAAGCCTTTTTTCATACCGTACTCAAGCCATACGGATTTGACTTTTTTCTTTTGCGTGCGACTTAAAGGAAGTTTTTCACCCGTAGTCAAAACGACTTCGGTATTTTCGATTTTTTTGACGTAACGGTAGTTTACTATGTAACCTTTATGGATGCGGATAAAGCCCTTTTCCTCCAAATCGGCTTCTAAAAGCGACATACGAGAACGAATTTCGGAATTTTGCTCGTTTTTTAAATGCAAAATTTGCGAGTGCGCTACGTTTTCGATATAAATTATCTGTTTTGCGTTTACTTGAAACGCCCCTTGTTGAGTTTCAAATATGATCATATCGGCAACTATATCGTAATTGGACTCTAAATACAGCCTAACCGATTCCCTAAGGTCTTCCAAGAACTTGCTTTTTCTTACGAAGCCGAAGGGTTGAACGGAAAAGACCTCGAACATTCTTTCTTCCCTTGCGGTTACGAAAACGATGGGAACGGAATTACCGCCTTTACGCAAAGATTTTGCAAACGCAATGCCGTCTTCTTTGGGCATATCTATATCCAAAAACATTACGTCGTACGACAGCGCGGTGAGCCTACTTCTTAACGACGCCGCGCTCGAATACGTGTCGACTTGACAAATTACGCCGAAGTCTTGAAAGCAACTTTTAAGCGCCGCCGAATAAGTTGAAAACGACCGCGTGTCGTCGTCTAATATACATACCTTTAAAGTTTTCATTTTCTATTTCCCCTCTTATATTTAAGTCGGAACCGTTCGTCCCTCGGGCGAACGGAAAAGTGAGCCCCTTTTTAACCGACGATTTTAAATTTTAAAATTTAAGTGAAGTAAATCGCGCTTTGGTGCGGTTTTACTAAAAATTATCTTACACACTCTAAATCGAGCATTACGTCGACTATAAAGAAGTCTTTTTCGAGCGAGCGAACCACGTGCCCGTCGTACTTTTTAGCAATATCGTCGATTATTTTAGAACCGTACCCGTGAAGTTCTTTGTCCGGTTTATCCGTTTCCAAACTCAACGCCTTTTCCTTGTTATCTTCTAAAACGGAGTTTACAATACGCATTACGAGGTAATTATGCACGACTTGTACGTTAACTTCGATTTTTCTTTTAGATTTTTCCACCTTTTCGCAAGCTTCGATGGCGTTGTCCATAAGGTTGACGATAAGTCCGTCCAAGTCGGGCTCGGTGACCGAAATCACAGGCGGTACTACTAGTTTATGTGAAACCTCCACACCTTTCGACTTGGCTTTGGATAACTCCAAATTAAACACCAAATCGAAGGCGGCGTTGCCTGTGTTTACGCTAAAATACGGCACGATTGTTTCGCCTAAAAGTTCGTTGAAGTAATTTTCCAAACGGTCGTATTCTTTATTGGCAAGCATGAGTTGCATAACGGCAAAGCGGTTTTTTACGTCGTGGCGAATTTTGTGCATTTGCTCTAAGTTGCTTTGGTTTAAGGCAATTAAAGTGTTGCTGGTTTCTAAAGTCATCGCCTTCCTGCTAAGTTCCATGTTTTCTTCTTGCGAGCGTATGTTTCTAAGTATAAAAAAGTAACAAAACAATAGCAACGTTACGACGCAAACGAGCGCTATAATGATGTAAAGTTGCGGATACACGCCGTAAAGATAGTATTCGGTCTTTTCAAAAACTATAAGGTACGGCATTATTACGCTGCGCATAATGGAAAGAATCAACCCCATTGCGCTATACCCGCAAGTTTCAACGACCGCGCGTTTAGGCACCGAACGGAATTTGTCGACGTTGAAAATTCTTAAAAGCACCGCGACGACTATCGTTAAAGGCATTGCCGAACATCTTACTATATCCGGCAAGTTGTCGGGCGTGTTGGCGTTGAAAACCGCTTGTATGCACGCGCCGATTTCTATAAACACGTGGTTTAACGAATACAAGGTCGTCGCCAAAATGATTTTAGAACGCGGCTTGTAACCGTTAAAAAAGATTACGTATAGCGCAATCGTTATCGCCTTGGGAAGATAAGCGTTAAGCATAACGCTTCTGAAAATCAATCGCGATAAAACTTCGGTTGCGATAAGCGTTAAATACAGCCCGATAGAATGCGCGAGCAAGATTAAATAGTTTTTTACGTTTCTTCCTTTCCAATCGTAAAAAAGTATTACGATAGGTAAAACGAAACATAAGGCGTTAAAAGTTTCGGCAAAACCGAAAGTTGCTTTTACGATGCGTAGAAAAAATTCCCTGTCCATAATTTTTCTCTTTTGATTTTTATTTTTAGTTGGCTTTTCACGCTAAATTTTACGCGTTGTTTTTTAGAAAGTACCATGCGAATATTAAAAAAAACTTAACGCCGATACTTTCCCTATTTTTTGATAATAGCATATTATTTTGCATTTGTAAAGTGTTTTTTTAAATTCCCGATAAAAAGTTTTTTATTTAAGTGTTTTAAAAAACGGATTTTTTTCTTGCAACTTTTTAGTATAAAAAAACCCGAAAATATGCCGATAATCGACCTATAGACGGGTTTTTGTCATCATTTAGTTATATAAGCGACAGTCTGAAAAGTAAGTTTAAAAAAACTATCGTTTACTTTTTCTCGCTTTTTTATTAAGCCCTACTAACTACGTCGGCGGGAATTTCACCCGTCAAGGTAAAGTAGTCGAGTTCCCAAGAAAAGTCGCCTATCGTTACGATTTTTATAACGTTTTCGCCTTCCGTAAAATTAATATCGCCGATGGTTATTTCTTCAAATACGCCCCAAGCGCCGGTTTCGGAATTTCCGTCATCGTCGGTAATCGTTTGACTCCAACCGACCATAGTAAATCTTAAGTCGCCCAAAGATACTTCAACGTCGTTAACGTAGACGGTAATATATTTACTTAATAAGGTACGGAAGTTGTTTCTGTGCGCGGTAAGCATAGTAAAACTAAGCGTTACGTCTTCGGTAGCGGTAAAGTTATAAGTTATCGTAGCCGATTTATGCTTTTGTCCGTCAACGGTATCTTGCGCGGTATGTAAATACTTTTTGCCGCTTGCAGAAGTCATATCGGGGGTAAGATTATGAGTGCTTCCGTTGTCGTATACTGCCGTATTAGCGCTTTCGGCTTCGACTTTTAAAACGGTATAATTACCCTTAACGACGTTAGAATTGCCGCTCGCGTTATCGATAAGAGTTAAATAGTCAAACTCCCAGAAATTATGCTTTGCGGTGGTTACTATTTTTATTTCATTTCTTCCTTTAGTAAATGAAATATCGCCTATATTGATAAGTTCACACGCGCCGTACTGTCCTTTAACGCCGTCACCGTCGTTATCTTGTCCCATACCGTCGTTAGTAAAGGCTAAGTCACCAAGCGAAATCGCCTTACCGTTTACGTATACGGTGATATAGTCGCTTATAGCGTATAAAGTGCTATCACGGTGTCCCATGGACATTGCTAAAGATAACTTAACGTCTTTCAACGCTTTGAATTCGTAAATAATCGTCGTTACTGTTTGAAGGACGTGTAAGTAGCTGCCGTTGCTGGAATAATTACTTGCATTAACAGCCGGAGTACTACCGTCGGCAGACGATATGGAAGTGTATTCTTCCGCTTCGAGTTTTAAAATATATTCGTCGCATTTAGTAAGCGTAATATAGTCTACGTTTGCGTAAGCATTATCCGTACCAACTAATTTTATAACGTTATCGCCTTCTTTTAAGATTATCCTTGCCGCGTCGGCTTCAACGAAATTACCCCAAGTACTCGTACAAGTATAAGTTCCGTCAGCCTTAATAGTTGCAAAATCGCTATCGCCCGTAGCTTTTAACGAGAAGGTTAAAATACCGCTAAGTTTTGCGTCCGTTTGACCGCTACGGTGCCATACGGAAACACCTAAAATATATTGTGCGGATTCTTTTACCTTAACCGTGTATTCCATTACGACTGTACCGTTATAGAGATAAACGGATTTACCGCCGCTTCCAGTGCCGGAAACAGTTACGTCCGATTCACTATTGCTAAAGTAGTAATTAGAGTTTTCCGCCTCGATTTTAATACGGGTTTTTGCGGTGATAGTAATATCTTTAGTAACCGCCGTAACGGACTCTATATCCCAACCGATAAATTCTTCGGTCGCGGCTAGAGTAATTTGAGATACTTCGGGGTACTCGTCGGCGTCGAGCGGTTGATTAACCTTTTTGTTTACGGTTTTAATAACGCTTCCGTCGGGATTTGCGAAAGTAACGGTGTAGCCTAAGGCTTCAATCGTTTGGTCGTAACTGTGTCCGCAACCCTCGCGCTTACAAGTAAACTTCTTAACGCCGTTGGTTTCAGATGTAGGCGCGGTGGTAACTACGCCGTTATCGTAATCGTGGTTTAAAGCGGGGATATCGTTGCCCTTAGTATTATGGTCGCAACGACTGCATTGTTCGTATG
>CAZMOD010000015.1:14959-39956 GCA_964567885.1 uncultured Christensenella sp. | reverse complement strand
TAAAGAAATGGAATCCCCATATTTTATAATCGTTATCATCGGCAAACGTAATCGTCGGAATTGCCTTGTTTTTTAATTCGAGCAAAAAATTCTCTTTCCATTTATCCGATTCAATCAAATGAGTGCCTTTGGGTTCAACTAAAACGATAAGTTGTTCGATTGAGTCGGTTCGATTCTTGCATAGATACAAAATATAGTCCGGCTCGAAGCGTTCGCCACCTTCAAACGAATATAATTTTACTTAATCGCGTGAGCGATTAAACTTTACTTTGACAATGTCGAAACTTTACTTAAGCGCTTGCAAAAGCAAGTGCTTTTTTCAACCCCATCGCTATTAGAATAGATTATTAACGGTGCTGAGAGTAATTATTCATCGAGCAAATCTTCGTATTTTACGTTAAACAACGTTTTTAGTGCTTTTAGTTCAATATCCGTAACAAAACGCTGTCCGCTTTCAATGCGTTGTATGGCGTTCTTATCGACGTCAACGCCCAAAAGTTGCAACTTTTCCGCCAAAATTCTTTGCGACATTTTAGGAATCTGGGCTTTCCTAAGTGCGTATATTTTGCTTCCTGAAATATTGTTTTTGTTGTCCGCTGCCTTGTTTTTAAACATTTTGTTAACTTTTTATCCTTTTTTGACATTTAATGCTTGACAAATCAAATTATAGCATTTATAATTTTCATAATGACATCTACTAAATGTCAATTCACGTTGGAGGATATTTAAATGAAAAAAACAGTTTTAAAAATTACAACTATTGCAATGCTTTGCGTTTTTGCTTTAAGTTCCGTTGCTTGTTCGGTTCCGCAAGATTACAAAGATGCACGTGCTAATCTTCGTGATAACGATTATGAGGTTATAGTGTACGATAAAGACGACGCAATAAGTTCCACGCACAAGAGCAGTTATATTTTGAATTTTATGTGCTCTGCGTTAGAGGACGACGTTGCCGAGGAAATCGAAGAAACTTATGAAGATATCGAAAGAGATCTTGCTGAAATAGAAAAAGATTTGGAAAAGGTTCTTCTTGCCGTTAGTGAAGATAAGGACGAAATTTTTGCAGCCGTGTATTTTAAAGAAAATAAAGATGCAAAAGAATATTATAAGTTAATCAAAGACGTTCTTAAAGTTGCAAAAAAGGAAGGACTATCATCATATTTTAAAGATATCCGTAGAGACGATTTAACTTACGGCGTTAGCGGTTCCGTCGTTTATTTTGCTACGAAAGAGGCTCTTAAAGCGTCTAAATAATCACGCAATGCTTAAAAAACAAATCACGGTTTGTTTTTATCGGCGTGCCGACTTCGGTTGGCACGCTTTTTGTTTTAGAAAACCACTCGCTTAGCGAGTGGTTTTCTAAAACAAAAAAAGAGCGTTATAAATTGAGGTTCTATAATAAACGCGGGACGGGGATAGAAGAAAAAAGTGTACGGTAGTTCTACGACTTTTTAATAACCGAAAAAATATTAAAAAAGCTTGCTAAATTCGATTTTATCGTTTACAGTCTTTTTAATAACCGAAAGAAAAAATATTAAATCAAATAAGTTTACCGAAAAACGCACTTGCAGTCGCAAGTGCGTTTTTCAATGGAGCGCATTAAAATGCATTACGTCTTTATAACTCTACGGGTTTACGAGTTTATTATTCTTCGTTAGGCGTTTTGTTTAATTTTAAAAGTTTAGTTAAAGTGATTATTCCGGCAAGGACTGCGACTAGCAATACCGTCAAAACTAATTGAACGGAAAAATATTCACCGCTTCCTGCCACTCGAACTACGTTTCCGCAAAAGTTAAACGTCGCGTGTAGGGTTGCACATATGAAGATATTATCCTCGCTTTCGTAAACGGTGGAAAGCATACAACCTAAAAAGAAGGTGTAAAACACTTGAAGAAGAGTATATCCTACTTCTCCAGAAAAAAGGTTGAAAAGGTGAAACAAACTGAAAATTGACGAGGAAATAATTACGCTTAAAATAATTTTATTCTTTTTGCCGTCCATTTTATTTTTTATAAACGGGTAAACGATTCCTCTAAAAAAAAGTTCTTCTTCGGCGCCCACGACTATACAATTTAAGACCAATAAAAATATCGCCGAGCCGTCGTTGATTTCGGCTTTGCCGGTGAATATCGAATAAATAGGAAAGTTTGCAAGGGCGACTAAAAAGGCGGCTAATATAAGTGTCGGTGATTTAAGTTTACGCGGGCGTTTATAGATATTTTTATATCCGCATTTTAAGGTTACGAAAACCAAAACGGCAAGGGTTATCGCTTGTAAAAGCGTGTTTTTTATAAGCTCGTTTATAGTCGCGCTTTCAAAAAAATCGATAGGCAAAACGTAAATAAGGATAATCGCGAGGATTGCCGCGCCTAAAAAAATATAAGAAAACGCGTTTTTGTTTTTGTCTTCCATTTTGCCTCCTAAAAAATTAAAAAGTCCGCCTATAAGCCCGTTATCGTCGTTTTTTGTAATAAATATAGACACTTATAAGATAATTCTTTTCTATATTTTAGCATTATTTTATTAAAAAGGCAAGTTAAAGCGGCGTGGTAAAAAAATATCGGCGTAAAGGTTAAAGGTTTTTTATCAATCGAAAATTCTTTACACTTAAAAAAATTTGTGTTACAATATTTTGCAAGATAATATAATAAACGGAGTCAAAGAGTTATTTATGAAAGTTTTAATTATAAACGGAAGCCCGCGTGAAGGCGGAAACACCTCTATCGCTATACGAGAGATGGAAAAGATTTTCGAGGCGGAAGGGGTGGATTACGAAACCGTTCAAATAGGCAACAAAGTTATATTCGGGTGCACGGGGTGCGGAAGTTGCCGCAAAAAAGGTTATTGCATTTGGGAGGATGAAACGAGTCGACACGTAAAATCCTTTGAAAAAGCCGACGCGTTAATAGTAGCGACGCCCGTTTATTACGCTTCGGCGCCCGGTCAACTTATTTCGTTCTTAGATAAGTTGTTTTACAGTACGCGTTTCGATAAAACGATGAAGGTAGGCGCCGCGGTAGTTTGCGCTCGTCGAGGCGGGGCTTCGGCTACTTTCGACGAAATCAATAAATATTTTACGATAAGCGGTATGCCGGTTGCTTCAAGCCAATATTGGAACAGCATTCACGGCTTAACTAAAGGCGACGCGGAGTTCGACGAGGAAGGCAAGCAAATTATGCGCACTTTAGCAAGGAACGTCGTATTTTTAATGAGAAGCATCGCTTTAGGCAAAGAAAAGTTCGGGCTCCCCGAAAAAGAAGAAAAAATCGCGACCAATTTTATTAGATACGATAAAGAAGGCAATAGATATTAATCGTACGACTAAAAAAACTATTGGTGGGCGCAAACAGCGGAGTCGTTTTCCGTCAAACTATCGATGCGATTTTACACGCAAATCCGTAACGTAATTTTTCAAATTACCGTACCTTTAGACGTTACTTCGGAGCGTTTTCGCAAACGAATTTTTTTATCGAAGTCGACGAATAGCGCTCACCTACGGCAATAAATCTATAAAAACGCAAAGTACTGCTTTTTCGACCCAAGTTAATAGCGTGATGACTAAATTTTTACGTTAAATCGTGTAAAAAATACAGAATAGGAAAAGGGGAATACAGTTTAGGAAACACCTCTTGACGACTTCTAAATAACATGTTACAATTACACTTAGTGGTTTTTATCCTAAATCGCTTTTGAAAAGAAGAGCAAAATGGAGGAAAAGATGGAACAAACGGAAAAGAAAAAAATAGTTATCGTAGAGGACGACGATAAAGAAGCGGCGCTTTTAAAAGAATATATTAGGCGCTATGCAAAAGAAAGCGGACTTTCCAGTATTTGGACCGGTGGTGCAGCGCTTACGACTGAATCTAACGGAGGCAGAACGTTCGTTTCTATAAATTGTAAGAAAGGTACTTTGTCGTACACCTTTAATTCCGCCGCAACCGGCACCGCATCACTCGTTTTCAATTTGGCTCCTCATATGAGCAGTAGTTGCTACGCTAACTCCGTCTTTACGTTGCAAGTTAACGGTAAGACGATTGCTATCGACGATACCTTATCCATTGAAAAAGACGGAAACGGTTGGTTTAACGTTAAAGACTTTATCATTGCTACGTTTGAAGTACAAGAGGGCAAAAACACCATCGTTATCGAAACCAGCGGTCAACAAGGCGGTAACAACCTTGACTATTTGTTAATTAAGTCTGCGGCTTTTGAAGAAGAAGTTCTTTCTTTAACCGTTAAAACTAAACCTACCAAATTCCGTTACGTTGCAGGTGAATCGTTCGACGCGACCGGCATGGTTATTGAAGCCTTATATAACACCGGCAGAATCGAAACCGTTACCGATTATACCGTTGATAAAACTGTTTTAGCGGTAGAAGACACTGAAGTAACTTTAAGTTACGGCGGTTTATCCGCAAAAGTATCCGTTACCGTAAGCGAAGAACAAGTCGAACCCACTAAATATACTTTTACCTATAAAGATATAGTTGCAACCAATACGGGACATCAAAACGTAAAAGTTGAAAATGATATGAATTATGGTAACGTTCAAGGTAACACCTTTACGATTACCGTAAACTGCGCTAAAGCAACTACGGTTGAGTTTATTTTTAACGGGGCGAGAACCAATGCCGATTACACGATTTCCGGTTGCTTCTCAACCTTTACAGTTAACGGCATAGATAAAAAATCGGATATTCCCGGAGATTCTCTTAAAGACGTATTTAAAGGTTGGACGACGCCCGTTGATTTTACCGTTTGTACGATTTCTTTAGCGGAAGGCGAGAACGTTATTTCCTTTAAAATGGGACAAAACGTCAACTTGTTTGCACTTTCCTTTTTATCGACGGAAGAAATCACTGTAGTATCTCCTGAAACCGTAGAATAATCGTTTATTAGTCGAATTTCAAGTTTGTCTAAACGACGAAACTAAAAAAATTTAGCTAACAACGTGAATTTTAAACGCCGTCGTGGATTTTTCCACGACGGCGTTTTTTAGTCGATAACGGGCTTATAGCCCGACTTTTGGGTTGTTTTTTTAGCCTTTTTCTTGTATAAATTTAACGAAGGATTTAGAGGAAAATATTACGATTCCCACCGCAATCGTTATTGCAACGTCGGGTAAAACGTAGCCCGCTTGATATATTAAACTGTACAGAAACGGATTTTGATCGCCCGAAAACGCCGCGAAGGCAAACGAACCCGCTAAAAAGTGCATTAAAAATCTTGCGAGGCCGCCTACTATTCCTCCGAGCGCGAACTTTAATTGTGGAAGTTTTTCGAAGCGCTTGTTTTTAGCGAAAATTCCGCTTAAACCTATCGCCGAAAAGGCAACGGGATAATCGAGCAAAAATTGCGCGGGATGAATAACCGACGGATCTTGAAGCGCTTGTAAAAGCCCGTACGCGCAACCGACTATTACGCCTTTTTTAGTTCCGAATGCGTAAGAGTAAATCATTAAAGGAAGTAGCGACGCAGGCGTTATGGAACCGCCTTGGGGCATTCTGACTATTCTTAAATAAGACAACGCGTAACTCATCGCGACGCAAACGCCCGCGTAGGTTACGGATTTGGTGTCGAAACCTTCTATCCCTTTATCGAACGCGCCGCCGAAAAATATTACGGCAAAAATTGCGAAAGCCGCTGCAACGTAAAGCCCTATAGAGTTCACGTCCTCTTTACTCAGTCCGTTATAGTCGGAACTTTCTCCGCTTGAAAAGCGTATTCCCATAAAAACCAAAACGACTATGAAGGAAATTAAAGTCAACGCGCCTGATAAAATTTTAAGTTTTTTCGACTTTGAAAAGACGGCTGATAAAAGGGTTAGTAAGACGAAAACTATCAAAACCGCCGTGGGTATAAATAGTGAAAGTATAATTTCCCCTTCTTTTCCGTCCTTTATAATCGAAAGCACGAAAAATAAAATTGCAAGTAAGGCTGCGTAAAAGACTACGAGTATCGCTCCCGTTTTTGCCGCTTTTTTCCGTTTTTCGTCTTTCAATATAAGTAAAAGCAACGTAAACGCGACGATAATTAGCAACGTTAACCATATAGCGACTGCTCTTACCGCGTTAAAAGGCGTATCGAATTGAAAAGGATACCAAGTTAAATTAGCTAACAAATTAAAGTTTTTTGACATAGAAAAACCCTCCGTAAAATTCGGAGAGCGCCTAATAAAGATAAAAAATACCTTAGTTTAATCCCAGTCGAGCATTACCTCGTTAGGTTCAATGGGTATAATCTCAGCCATAGGGCACCCCGTTTATTAATTTTATCGTACCACTAATTTTTAGCGATGTCAAACGAAACGGAAGGGTTTTTTAAAAAAAGTTTTCAAAATCAACAATAAGACCTTTTTAATCATAAATTTTCGTTTCAAGGAATAAATTAGCGTAGGAAATTTCTTGGAGGATTTTATGGATTACGATATCTACGGTGACGTCGCCGAAAGGACCGGCGGCGATATATATATCGGCGTAGTAGGTCCCGTAAGAACGGGTAAATCGACTTTTATCACTAAGTTTATGGAAGAATTGGTTCTTCCTAATATGGAAAACGGCAAAAAGACCGTTGCCGTCGACGAAATGCCGCAGTCGGGTTCCGGAAAAACGGTCACGACGACCGAGCCTAAATTCGTCCCGTCGGAAGCGGTAACGGTTACCGCTAACTCAAAACGCGCGAAAGTAAGGCTTATCGATTGCGTGGGCTTTATGGTTGACGGCGCTTTGGGCGGTGAAGAAAACGGCGAGGCACGTTTAGTGTCGACGCCTTGGAAAGACCATCCCGTTCCTTTTTCGGAAGCCGCCGCAATCGGTACTGAAAAAGTTATTCGCGACCATTCCACGATAGGCGTAGTGGTTACCACCGACGGAAGTTTTACGGACGTAAAAAGAGAGGCTTACGCGGAAAAGGAAATAGCGGTTATCGAAGAACTAAAGTCGCTGAATAAGCCGTTTATCGTGCTTTTTAACACTACTAAGCCAAACGACTTAGAGACCAAAAAAACGTGCGAGGACTTGCAACGAAAATATGGAGTTACGGTCGTTGCCGCCGACGTTTTAAAGATTGATAAACAAGGACTTGAGGAAATTCTCGGTAAGGTTTTGGAAGAATTCCCAATAAGGGTATTGAACGTTGATATTCCCGATTGGATTAAATCTTTGCCGAAAGACGGAGAAATTTTAAGTTGCACCGTGAATAAGATTAAAGAGGTTTCTAAAAACGTTTTTAAGATGAAGGATTGCTCTTTATTGGAAAAAACCTTCGACGATTCCGACCTTTTCGAACCTATAGAAGACTATTCGGCGAATATGGCTACGGGCGAAGTAAGACTTAGTTGCACTGCTAAAAACGGCGTTTTTTATAGGGCGATTTCGGAAGCCGCGGGGGAAACCCTTCAAGACGAAACGGCGCTTATAAATTACGTAAAAGAATTGACCGTCGCTAAAAAGGGTTACGCGAAAATCAAAGACGCGTTAAGCGCCGCCGAGGAAAACGGTTACGGTATAGTGGAAGCCGATTTTTCGACCAGTTCTGTGGCTGAACCCGAGATAGTTAAAAAATCCGGACAATATTGCGTTAAAATGCGGGTTAGCGGCAAAAGCGTGCATATAATTCGCGCCGACTTAACAGAGGAAGTAGAACCCGTTTACGGAAGCCGCGAACAATGCGAAAACTTTCTTGCGCTTATGGAAAGAGAAGGCTACGACGCCACCGTTTTCGGCAGAAAGGTTTCCGATCTGGTTAACGAAAATCTTCAAAAAAAGTCGACGGGACTTTCGGATAATTTAAAAACTAAAATTAAACGCGTCGTCACGAAAGCCGCCAACGAAAAACGCAGCGGACTAATATACGTTCTCATATAAACGCTTGTTAGGCGGCAAATGCTTAGGTGGGCGTATTCGCATATTGACATATATCCGCGTGAACGAGTAAGCACGTAACGCTTGCTTAAAAACCAATTCTTAAAAACCAAGCGTCGATGCGTAAATATTAAAAATCGTTCGTTTAACCGTTAATTTTACGGAAAATCTTATAACGGACGATTTTTTCTTGCATTTTAGTTTGAAAATTCGTCTTTTTGCGGTACAATATAACCGAAGATAAAAAGGCACGCTATGAAGTACGAAATTTTATTTTGCGACGTGGACGGAACTTTGCTAAATTCCCGTCGCGAACTTTCAAAAGAAAATATAAACGCCGTCCGTGATTGGACGAGGGCGGGTGGAAAGTTTATAATTTCCACCGGAAGACCTTTGGCGGGCGTTGTCGAGATTTCTAAAGAGTTGGGCTTTGAAAGCCCGTCCTGCGTTTTATATAACGGCGCGGAAGTCTATATAGACGGCGAAAAAATATTTTCCGCTTGTTTAAAAGAGGAAGCGGCTAAAAAAATCGTTAAAGAAGGGCGTAAGCGTAATTCGACGATGATTTTGTGGCGTGAAAACGTTTTGTACGCCGAAACGCCTTCAAAAAAGGTTGATTTTTATAAATCTATATCTAAAGTCGAGCCCGTCTACGTCGGGGACTTATCAAAGGTTTGCGACGATAAAGTCGTAAAAATTCTTTGGTACGACGACGAATTTTTAACTCCGATTTACAAAAAACAAATGCAAAACGAGATATTCGGCGCTTCCTTATTTATTTCGCGTCCGGATTTTTTGGAGTTCGTCGACGAAAATTGTTCTAAAAAAACGGCGCTTGAAAAGGTCGTCGAGTATTTTAAAGTACCTCTTCAAAAAACCGTTGCGGTCGGGGACGGCGACAACGATATTCCGATGTTCGAGGGTGCGGGGCTTTCCGTCGCTATGAAAAACGCCTCGGAATTCGTTAAATCTAAGTGCCAAACGACGACTTTAAGTTGCGACGACGACGGAGTTTCAAAACTTATAAACGATATTATAGAGGATAGGCTATGAACGACGTAGTATTTTGCGAAAAATTGAATTTTAAAAAAGGTGAATTTGTCGAAATCCCCCTCTATAGGTCGATTATCTACTGTTTTTCGGGAAAAACGTCGGTAAAACACGAGGGTGTAAAGGTGGAACTTTCAACCAACAATTTTCTTTTTTTAAAAGAAAACGAAGAGTATTTTATAGAGGAAATCGAACCCGCCGAAGTCTATCGTTTAGGCGTTTTAACACCGAGTTTTTCTAATTCTTTCTTAAAACCGATTTTAGACGTGGACGACAATCCCGTCGGATTTTGCGTAAAAGAAGCGTTTAAGTATTGCGAGAAAGAAAAGGACGACGTTATTTTAAACGCACTCGGCAACTTGATAGCCGCTTACGCGTCGGTATTTTGCGGAAAAGAAGGAGTCGACGGGGTTTTAGAAGAAATTAAAGAGGTTTTAAAGCACAACGTCGAAAATTCCGACTTTAAAATAGACGATTATCTTAAAACTCTGCCCATAACACCCGATTATGCAAAAAAGCGTTTTACCAAAAAGACGGGGTTTAGTCCGAAAGCGTATCTTGCTAAGTTAAGGCTCGATAAAGCAAAAACGTTGCTATCCGGCACCGACAGATTTGATTACACTATAAAAAAGGTTTCCTTATCTTGCGGGTATTCCGATCCTTTATACTTTTCAAGAGTGTTTAAAAAGAAGTTTAAATTTTCGCCGTCGGAGTACGCTCATAGGTTCGATAAGCCTATTAAAAACAAAAAAGTGCCGCTTGGCGGCGTTGGTGAAGTCGATATCTAAAAAAGTGTGATAACGGGCTTATAGCCCCACTTTTATATAAAAAACCAGCCAAAAATCAACGCGTAAAAACGGAAAGGTGAGAAAAATGGATAAAATTGAACGATTAAAACAATTGATAGACGATTCCGAGAGTATCGTGTTTTTCGGCGGCGCGGGCGTATCGACGGAAAGCGGTATTCCCGATTTTAGAAGCGTAGACGGGCTTTACAATCAAAAGTTCGATTATCCGCCCGAAGTAATTTTGTCTCACGAATTCTTCTTTTTAAAAACCGAGGAATTTTACCGTTTTTACCGCGACAAGATGATAGCGCCCGACGTAAAACCTAACGCCGCGCATTTAGCGCTTGCCGCTTTGGAAAAAACGGGAAAGCTAAAAGCGGTAATAACGCAAAATATAGACGGGCTTCATCAAGCGGCGGGAAGCAGCGCGGTTTACGAACTTCACGGTACCGTATTGAAAAATCGTTGTTTAAAATGCGGCAAGTTTTATTCGGTCGATAAAATAATAAATTCCGAAGGGATTCCTAAATGCGACTGCGGCGGAGTTATTAAGCCGGAAGTGGTTTTGTACGGAGAATCTCTTCCCGACGACGCCGTTGCGTGCGCGGTAAGCGCGATCAGAAAAGCCGACCTTTTAATAGTTGCGGGGACGTCTTTAACCGTTTATCCCGCGGCGGGGCTTTTGAATTATTTTAGGGGTAAAACGCTCGTTCTTATCAACCGCGACCAAACGCCTTACGACGATAAAGCCGACCTCGTGATACGCGAAAAGGTAGGAGAAGTTTTAAAAAGAGCGATAAAGGCGTAGCGCGCGACCTATACGCTTGACAAAATCTTGCTTTTGTATTAGAATAAACGCAATATATTTAGGATAATCGTAAATGAAAAATTATTTTACCGCCAAAAAAATTGCGAAGATAGCAATACTTGCGGCGATGTCGTTTCTTCTATATTTAATAAATATTCCGCTAAGTTTTGCTTTTCCCAATTTTTTAAAACTTAATCTTTCGGATATTCCGGCGCTTATCGGCGGATTTTCGATGGGGCCTATTGCCGGCGGAATTGTAGTTTTGATAAAAATACTTATAAAACTCCCGTTTTCGGGTACGCTTTGCGTAGGGGAACTTTCCGACCTTATTAACGGGCTTGCGTTTACTTTGGTATCTTCGTCTATATATAGGCACAACAAGACCAAAAGGGGCGCGCTAATCTCTATGGCTTGCGGTTCTTTGTGTTCGATAGCAACGGCGATTTTGTGTAATTTGTTTATAATGATACCGCTTTACTTAAAGGTTATGGGATTTTCTTTAGAACAAATAATCTCGCTTTGCCCCGCGGCGTTTAACGTAACGACGGAAAACTTTTATACTTATTACGCTTTCGGCGCCGTGTTGCCGTTTAACGTTTTAAGATGTTTTTTAGCCTCTTTTATAACCTTCTTTTTATATAAATCGCTTACGAGGCTTATCAATAAAATCGGTGATTAGTATGGTTTATTTTTCAAATTCCCCGGATGAAACTTTAAAAATCGCGCAAGATTACGCCGAGTCGTTAAAACCTAACGACGTCGTTTTGCTTTGCGGCGATATGGGGGCGGGAAAAACCGTTTTCGCTAAAGGCGTCGCAAAAGGTTTAGGAATAACCGAAACGGTCGTTAGTCCTACGTACGCTTACATGAACGATTATAACGGTATTTTATATCATTACGATTGCTATAGGCTTTCCGACGCAACGCAAGCGATAAATTTGGGGCTTACCGATTATTTCGAGGCGGGCGGCGTTTGCCTTATAGAATGGTCGCAAAATATTAAGGACGCCCTTCCAAAAAACTGTAAAAAGGTGGAAATAAAAGTCGACGGCGATAAAAGGATTATAACTTTATGAAGTACTTGGCGATAGACGTCAGCGGCGATTACTTGGCGGTGATTTGCCGTAACGACGATATTATAAAATCTAAATATTTAAAAATGCCGGGGGTAAAACACTCGGTAAGTTTAATGACCGTGATAGAAGAAACCGCGGAAGAGGCTGACCTTGATTTAAAGGACGTCGACTTTTTCTCGTCTACGACGGGACCGGGATCGTTTACGGGGATACGCATAGGCGTTGCGACGATTAAAGGTTTTGCGGACGCGTATAATAAGCCCGTTCTTCCAGTAACCACTTTGGAAGCAATCGCGTATACTGATATAAGCGGAAAGAATTTATCTTTAATCGACGCAAAACACGACCATTTTTACGCGCAAGGTTTTAATAACCGCAACGTTTCGGTTGTGCCGAGTTTTATTAGTAAAGAAGAAGTTTTAAAACTGCAAAAGGATTACAAATTGCTCGCTAACGGGCTTATAGACGGACTTTTGGCTGAACCAGTTGATATTGTCTTAGGTCTTAAAAACGCGGTTGAGAATAATTTAGATAGAATAAGCGCGGACGTGGACGACTTAAAACCTTTCTACCTAAGGCTTTCACAAGCGGAGGAAGGAAGAAAGTGATCTTACGCGAAATGAACCCCGACGATTTAGACGAGGTTTTAAAAATAGAAGAGGAAAGTTTTAAAGATCCGTGGACCAAAAATATGTTTTTAGGCTTATTTTCTTCTCCGCAATATAAAAGCTTTATTTGCGAGGCAAAAGGGCAAATATTAGGCTATACGTCGGTTATCGCAACTTCTTACGCTTTCGAGATTATGAATATTGCGGTAAAAAAGGATTATAGAAGATTGGGGGTTGCTCGGGCTTTGCTCGGAAAAATTTTAGCGACCGCAAGCGACGTAAACGCAGAAGAGATTTTATTAGAGGTGCGCAAGTCCAACGTGCCCGCGCGCAAATTGTATGAAAACTACGGCTTTAAGGTTGACGGAGTAAGGCCTAATTATTACGGCGACGAGGACGCAATCTTAATGTCCGTATCTTTAAAAGAGGGTTTGAAATAGTTACAGATATCTACGGGCTTCCGGCTTTCGTCAAAGGAGAGGGCGAACCTCTTTTGTTTTTGCACGGATACGGTGGAAGCAAAGAAAGTTTTTCCTATCAACTTAATTACTTTTCCAACTTTTTCAAGGTTTACGCGCCAGATTTATCCGGGTTTAGAGCGCCTCTTAAATTCGCGTATTCTTTATCCGACTACGCGAAGGAAGTCGAAGATTTTTTAGCTGCGACGGGGAAGAAAAACTTCTCGGTTATCGCACATTCCTTCGGCGCAAGGATAGTTTTAAAACTTTCGCCCTATCCGTTTAAAAAGATAATTTTTACGGGCGCGGCAGGGCTAAAAAGCAAAAAGTCGCCCGCGTATTATTTTAAAAAGTGGGGCTATAAGTCGATTAAAGCCGTTTTTGGTGAAAATTTAGCGAATAAATTCAGCCGCAAAGTTAACGCAAACGGGATAGAAAGTATGCCCGAAAACAACAGACTTAGTTTTATAAAAATCGTTAACGAAAATTTAGATTACAAACTAAAAGATATTACTGCCGAAACTTTGCTTTTATGGGGAAAACGCGATAAAGAAACTCCGCCGTATTTAGCAAAGCATTTTAAAAAGGGCATAAAAAACAGTCAACTTATCTTTTTAGACGGCGGACATTTTGCTTATATAGACGATTACTCGTCTTTTAATATTATCGCAAAGGATTTTTTGTTATCATGATGAATTATCAAGGCGTAACCGAATTTTCTCAAATATTCGGTTCGGGATTTTTAATATTTGCTTTCGTCTCGGCGCTACTCAACACCGCGATGGCACTGATACTTGCAAGAAAGTTTATGCAAATAATGCAAATTTCGGGGTACGAAAAGCCGCCGTACGATAAATGGACTTATAGAAAAGACAACGTTTATTACGTAAGGCTTTGCATGATGGTAATGCTTTCGTTTATGGCGTATCTTTTGTTTTGCGTAGTGTTTTCGTACACTCAAAAACAATGGAATGCTTACGCCGGTTTCGTTTTTTACGCGTTTTTTGCTTGGATGTATATACATTTCGACTTTAAGCGTAAAAACAAATCGCGTCTGGTTTTGACGGCGCGCGTGGTAAGATTATCGGTTACTTTTTGTATCATTTACTACTTATACACGCTTTTGGCGCTTTTCTTAATACAAATAATAGGGTATTTGGTAAAAGACAATTATTACTTCGTCGACGTCAGGTTCGGGATATTGTGCGTAACGCCTTTAATGATTCCCGTTTTGGTGGGGTTCGCAAACTTTATCAACAAACCATTTGAAAACGCTAATAACAAAAAATATATCGAACGAACTAAAAAGACTTTGCAAGAAGCCGACGGGCTTATAAAAATAGGACTTACCGGCAGTTACGGCAAAACTTCCGTCAAAGAAATTTTAAAAACTATTCTATCCGTAAAATACAACGTTTTAGCAACCCCCGCTTCGTATAACACGCCGATGGGCATATCTAAAACCGTCAAACGCTACGACGGAACCCAAGACGTTTTTATTGCCGAAATGGGCGCAAGACGCGTCGGCGATATTAAAAAACTTACCGATATCGTTCGCCCCGATTACGGAATAATCACGGGGATTAGCAATCAACATTTAGAAACCTTCGGTACCTTGGACGCGGTTTCCAAAACCAAATACGAACTATCCGAGGGCGTCAAAGACGGCGGTACGGTAGTGTTTACCGCGGATAACGCGGTAACGATGGATCTTGCTAAGGTTGCGAAAAAAGAGGGACGTATTAACGTTTTGACCGCCGGAATAAACGAAAACGCCGACCTTTATTGTGAAAACGTAGTAACTAACGCTTTCGGTAGTGATTTCACCGTTTGCTTTAAGGAAGGTAAAATCGACGTCAAAACTTCCCTCATAGGAAAACACAACGTATCGAATATCATGCTAGCGGTCGCGCTTTCGTATAAATTAGGTTTAAGCGTTAGTGAAATCGCCGAAGGAATTTCTTTGTTAACGCCCGTACGCCACCGCTTAGAGGTTACTAAAAACGATAAAGGCGTTACCATAATCGACGACAGTTATAACTCAAACGTCGACGGAACCATTGCGGCTTTAGAAGTCTTTTCAAGTTTCGAAGGAAGAAAAATCATAATTACCCCGGGTTTAGTAGAACTGGGCAGAGTGCAAGATTTGGAAAACTTCCGTTTGGGTAGAAGAATCGCTAAAGTCGTCGATTACGCCATACTAATCGGCGGAACTAACGCCTACAAAATCCGTGACGGACTTTTAGAAGAAGATTTTATATATGAAAAGATAAAAATTTGTCCCACCTTAGACGACGGCGTTAAGTTTTTATCCGAAATTTCTAAAGAAGGGGACGTCGTGTTATTTGAAAACGACTTACCCGATAAGTTTTTATAATAATTTTACAAAATCATAAGACGCAAAATCGTCAATATAACACTAAAGAACGCCTAAAAACCACCTCGCGACGAAACGGACTTCCGTGAAAAGCCAAAGAGGATTTAGTTTTTAGGTGTTTTTTTGAAAAAAGTAATAGTAATTTTCGGCGGCGTATCGCCCGAGCACGACGTTTCAATAGTTACGGGTTGTTTAGTCCTAAATTGCGTCGACAAGTCTAAATTCGAGCCCGTCCCCGTATACGTTGATAGGACGGGAAATTGGTTTACCGGCAAGGAACTTTTTAAACTGCGGTTTTTTAAAAGTTACGACGAGAAAAAACTTACGCGTGTAAACCTTATTGCAAACGATAACGCGTTGTATCGTTTTCCTTGCAAAAAAAAGTTGTTTTCGGTTTACGCGGCAATTAACTGTATGCACGGCGGAAATGGCGAAAACGGTACTATAGGGGCACTTTTTGAACTTTGCGGCATACCTTTTACCGACGGAAACTTGTTTTCGAGCGCTGCTTCAATGGATAAGTCGTATACTAAAATTTTGTTAAAAGGCTTGGACGTTGTAACCGTGCCTTACGTAAAAATTAGTCGCCAAGATTTTTATAAAGACCGTAAAAACGCGGTGGAAAAGATTTTAAAGAACTTGCCGCTTCCGCTTATCGTAAAACCGGCAAACACGGGTTCTTCGATAGGAATAAGCGTTACAAAAACTAAAAAGGAACTCGAAGACGGCTTGTTTTACGCCTTTAAGTTCGATAAAAAGATAATCGTCGAAAAATTCGTGGAAAATTTTACCGAAATAAACTGCGCGGCGTACCTGAAAAACGGTAAAATTATCGTTAGTGAACTTGAAAAACCTATTTTATCCCACGATATTTTGACTTTCGACGATAAATATTCGGGCGTAAAAGAGGGGCTTAAAAAGAGAGAGTTTCCCGCTAAAATCCCTTGCGAGGTTAAAAACCGAATACGCGAAACCACACGGAAAGTTTACGAAAATTTAGAGTTTACTTCCGTCGTCCGTATGGACTATATTTATAGTGAAGATGCGGTTTATTTAAACGAAATAAATTCGGTGCCGGGAAGTTTGTCGTATTATCTGTTTTGCAATAAAACGAGTGGTTTAACCGACCTATTGACCGACTTTTTAAAGGAAGCAGTTAAAAATTTTCTTACAAAAAAATCGTCGCAAGTAACTTTTGACAGCGATATTTTGTCCTTTAAAGGGGTAAGTTTAAAAAAATAACGGACAGTTAAAATTTTGCTATAAAATCTCAAAAATTTTCAAAAACCGCACTTTGGTCGAAAATCGTTTTACATTTTTCAAATTTGGTGCTAAAATATAATAACGAGCCGACCGCGCGACTGCGGTGGAAGAAATTTCAACGAGGAAAGTCCGAGCTTCACAGAGCGGGATGACGGATAACGTCCGCCGAGGGTGACCTTAGGGAAAGTGCAACAGAAAATAACCGCCGTAATTATTTATTACGGTAAGGATGAAAAGGCGAGGTAAAAGCTCACCGGCTACGCGGTAACGCGCGGCGTCAGTGTAAACCCCATCCGAAGCAAGATAGGAAGACGCTAAAATGCGGCTGCTCGTCGCGGCGCCTTCGCGAAACGTCGCTTGAGTCCGTCGGTAACGGCGGAACTAGATAGATAGTCGCGCAAGACAGAACTCGGCTTATAGGTCGACTCGTAATTTTAATATTTTTTACCGCCGATTTGTCTCGGCGGTTTAATTTTTACGCTCGTTTATGAAAATTTGGTGAAATGTTTTAAAAAACGGGATAAAGGTCAAACATAAAGGGACGCTTGATGATATAATATACGAAAGAATAAATTTCGTCGCGCGCGAGGCGGTTTACGTAACTTAAAAGCGTGTTTCTTTATTTATGCGGCGGTTTCCACCGTTTACCTGCGAATATTTTGCGGAAACCGTTGACAAAGGGCTTTTGGGCGTGATATAATTTATTCGTCAAAATCTTTTCCCTATTATTAAGGAGGTTTTCTATATGAAAAACAGATTTTTCAAGTTATTTATTTCGATCGTTTTAGTTTTGTCGATGGTATTTACTTCGGTTTTAGCGGTCGGTTGTACGGGGGGTAACGATTCCACGGGTTCTTCGGGGGCGCCCGTCGTTCCAATTGATCCGCCTAAGCCTTTCGATACGCCGGAAGACAGAACTAATTTTAGCGCGGAAAATTTAGCGGCGGCGGCGACCGATTTGTATCTTAAAGATTTATTGCCGTCGGAGGGCGGCTCGATTGTCGGTCTTTCCATATTAGACGGCTATTTGGTGGGCGACGTTTACACCGCCGTGATAGATTATGCGTTGGAAAGCATCGTCGCGCAAAATCCCTTGCTGTCGGGTTTTGCGGATATTTTAGATTTAAAGCTTTATCGCGGCATAGACGGTAAGTGGTATCGCGTTTGCTACGTAGGAAAAGACGCCGCGACGGGCGCTACGATTACCGAAAACGCAAAAGTCAACGGTTGCTTGAACGAGATTTTGAACTTCAAACTCGACGGCACGGGCGAACTTAATATAAATTACGCCCTTTACGGCGAAAAGACCTTAGGGTATATCTTCTTGGAATACGTCGAAACCACCTCCGGTTTTACGGACAGAAACGGTATAATAACGATGGTCGTGCATAGCAACGCTTTGTTGAAAGGCTTATTTAACACCACCGTTAACGAATTAAGGACTTTGGTAAAGGGCGAATTAGTAAGCGAAAAGGCTGCAATTTTATTAAAGAACTTCGGCGCGGTAAGCCTAAACGATTTAGTTTCCGGCTTCTTGCCCGAAACTTATAAAAATAATAAATTCATCGCGGTGACGTGCGGTATTACGTTGAACGATTTAGTTGAACTTGCAAGTTTGACTTCTAAAGCCGACCTTTATACGAAGTTAGCGACAGTTTACGAAGGCGTAACTATTGCGGACGTTGTCAATATAAAGGAATCGGATCAAGGATATATAAAGCAGATACATACAATGTCTTTATACGAGATATTTACGGCGTTATCCGAAGACGAAAAGGCGGAAGACGGCAAGTACGCCAACGTTACTAAATACGTTTTAGATAGCGTTGGAACTTTGTCCTTAGACAAGATAATCAGGGCTAATATTTCTTCAACGGATACCGAAACTTTAACTAAGTACGAAACGCTTTATAACATTCATAAAACAGCGTTAGACTTGACGATAAGTGATATCGTTTCCGCTTATTCCGAGGCGAACGAAACGGTAAAGACTCAATTAAAAGCCGTTTACGACGACTTAAAAACCATCGTTATTTACGGTGAGTTAACGGTTGACGTTCTCGTAAACGAAGTCGTTAAAAACTTAATTAAAGACGACGCGGGTAACGTTACGGGCTTTAATATTACGACCTTCGTTCAAACGATTTATTCGTATTTAGCGCCTACTGCGAGCGTGCCTACGGTTGACGTAAACGCTTTACTCGACCAAATCTACACTGCTTATTTGGCGCCTTTAGGTATTAGCAAAGAAACGGTTTTGGCTTTCGTAAACGAAAACTACGACGCTATCGTTAAAGAAATTTCTGTAATTATAAGCGGCGTTGAAAACGCCGAGTTAGAAGCGTCCGTAAAAGCGCTAATCGACGAATTGAAAGAAAAACTTAGCGCTACGGGCGCCGACGTAAAAGCCGAACTTTCCGCTTTCGTTAGCGCGAAAAGCCAAGACATAGTTGAACTTATACTAGAAAACGGTGCGTACGCGGACGTTATCGCTCAATATATCGCAAACAACACCGTGGAAGGTGTCGTTGATTATCAAGCCGTTTTAGAGGATATAAGCGTCTTATACGCCGGCGAAATAATTACTTTTGCCGCGACGGAAATTTGCGATTATTTAGACGGATTAAAACTTGTGGAAGATAAAACGCTTTACGCCTTTACCGATTCAAACGGCAACGTTTTGGATATCACCGTAAACGAGGTTTTAGACCTTGCTATCGAAGAAGTAAAAATCGTATCCGGCACGGGAAGCCCCGTTTCCGCGTTAGCCAATATGCTCGGCAACGCCAAAGTAAGCACGGTTATCGAACTTATCGCTTCTTTAAGTCAATCGGTTATTCCGCCCGCGGAAACTACGCCCGCAGTATAATTTACTTGGCGCAAGCAAAAAAGCGGTATAGTTTTAGCGGTGCCGTAAGCGCTAATAAAACTTAAAATTTTCAAGGGCTATCGCAATGATTTGCGATAGCCCGATTAGTTTAAAAAACGCCGATAACGGTACTATAGAAGGGTTTTTAGGCGTTTTTCGTAAGATTCTTCAAGGGATAAAAGGTCTTTTGCAAACTGCAAAATTTGCTCGTCTACTTGCCCGTCGCTACGGGATAAAAGTTGTTTTAATTCGGTTATACCCATAACGGTACCTTTTACCATCATATCCGCCGTGTGGGATCTTGAATCGTCCGTCAAAACGTTCATTTTAACGGAAGTGTAAAGCATAGCCTTTTTCATAACGTTAACGTCTTTTTGCTCGTAGCCTTTTTCGGTTATAAACTTTGTAAATTCGCCGATAAACTTTTGGTAGCCGTCGTATTCGTCGGAAAGTTCCTCTTTCATATCGACGGAACTGCATTCCGGAAGTAGGTTGGAAATGGACTGCATTGCAATATGCGCGTTTTGAAAAATAGCGTTAACGCATTCTTGATTAAGATTTTCGTCAATCATATATTCACCTCATATATAAAATGGGCAAAAATCTCGTTTTTTATGCAAAAACGTTTGACAAGTAGAGTTATTTATGGTAAATTATTTAAGAACCGCGCGGAACGGGCTTTTTAAGACTGCTTTTTATCGGGTAGGCGCCTAGGCAATTCGGCGAGATTGGACAGGGAGGTAATTTTTAATGTACGCAATTATCGAGAACGGTAGCAAACAATATCGCGTTTCCGAAGGCGACGTAGTTAAGTTTGAAAAGCTTAACGCTAACGTCGGCGACAAGGTAAGTTTCAACGTTTTATTGGTTTCCGACGAAACCGGCATTAAGGTAGGTAGCGACGCTGCTTCTTTCAAGGCGGTAGGCGAAGTACTTGAACAAGATAAATTCAAAAAGATTATCGTATTCAAATACAAAGCTAAAAAGCAAGAAAGAAAGAAACAAGGTCACAGACAACCTTTCACGGCTGTTAAGATTGAGTCTATTTCAGCTAACTAATTTTTAAATATGGAGGATAATAATATGTTTTTATTCAGATTATTTGCTCATAAAAAGGGTGTTGGCTCCTCAAAGAACGGTCGTGACAGTGCTGCGCAACGTTTAGGCGTTAAGCGTTCCGACGGTCAATTCGTTCTTGCCGGCAACATTCTCGTTCGTCAAAGGGGTACTAAGTTCCACCCCGGCAAAAACGTAGGCATCGGCAAAGACGATACGTTGTTTGCTTTACAAGACGGAGTTGTTAGATTCCAAAGATTGGGCAAAGACAAGAAACAAGTTTGCATTGAAATTAAAGAAAATTAATTTTAGAAAGTGCGCCGATAAGTCGATTATCGGCGTTTTTACTTAAATTTTTTACGCCTATGATTACTTTTAACGACGAATTTTTTAACGTTTACGACACTTTAAATTGCGGTCAGGTTTTTAGGTTTTATCAAAAAGGGGACTGCTACTTCGTTTTTTCAAAAGACAAAACTGCAAGGCTCGAATCGAAAAACGGAGTCGTCACGATTGAAACTTTAGACGAAGACTATTTTAAAAACTACTTCGATTTAGACCGCGATTACGGTAAAATAATATCCAACGTTTGTCTTTGCAATAATGAAAAGGTAGTTGCTTCCGCTCGAAAATATTCGGGGATTCGTATTTTAAAACAAGACGTAGAGGAGGCGTTTTTCTCATTTTTAATTTCGCAAAACAACAATATTCCGCGTATTAAGTCGACTATTGAAAAACTTTGCGCGCGTTTCGGAAAAAAACGTGACTTTTTAGGCGAACAATTTTTCACTTTCCCCGCCTCGCGCGACTTTGCGGAGGCAAATATTGAGGACTTAAAGGGCGCGGGGCTTGGTTACAGGGCGGAATATATCAAAGACGCGGCTCGAAAAATCGCGAACGGAGAGATTGATTTTTCCGCGTTTTCCGCACTTTCCACCGACGAATTAAAAAAGCAACTTTTAAAAATTAAAGGCGTCGGCGATAAGGTCGCCAACTGCGTAACTTTGTTCGGTTTTAACCGTGGAGATAGTTTTCCCGTCGATACTTGGATAGAAAAGATTTACCGTGAAGATTTCGACGGAAAACTTTCCGACCGCGTAAAAATAAGTCGTTATTTTTTGGATCTTTTTAAAGAAAATGCCGGCTACGCCCAACAATATCTTTTTTACGCTAAAAGAGAAAAATTCATATAATTTAATCGGGCTTAACCGCTCGATTTTTTTATTAAAAACCGCCGATAACGGGCTTATAGGCTTACTTATCGACGGTTTTTTAGTTCGATATTTAAATAATTGATAAATTTATACAGGCTATAAAGTCGCGACGCGTAAGATGAAAAACTATTCTTCATAAAACGAAGACGGCGAAAGTATTTCGTTATTTACGTCGTCTAAAAATTCCGCCATATTTTTTCTGTATCTTCTCGGCAAATAATCGTCTTGAAGTTTTTGGTTTTTTCTTTCTTTTATCGACACCGAATTAAAATAAACCCTCCATAGGCTTTGAAATTCCACTTCGTCCTCGTCCAAATAAACGGTAATAGGCTCGTTGCTTTTAAAAGTCTTCGTGTTTTTTCCGTCGCAAATACATAAAAGACGGCGTTTATCGTCGTGCAGCACGAATTTTTCATTTGGAAACCTTTCGTTAAAGTGCGGCGCTAAAAGGTCGACGATATTATTGTCAGGAGATATATTTGCGTACCACACGCCGCCTTTGGATTTTTCAAACCGAACGAACCCGAGCATTCTGTGCGCCTCGAACGATATTTTGGTTTTTAGTTCGTAAAAGGCTAAAATATCAGGATCTTTATAGTCGTCGAGAAGGTTTTTTCTTGCCGACAAACACTTTCTTGCGGCGTTGAAAATGATAGTTTCTTTGAGTTCGTCGGAAGATCTAAAAGCGTAAAAAATAGCCGATAACAGGCTTATACCCCCGTTTTTTATAATTCCTTTCTTCACTCTTGAAACGTTTTTATCTATATTGTTTATCGTTTTTATCTTGCAATCGAAAGACGGTTGAAAGTTTCCGCTAAAAACAATTTGCGGTATCTCCTTCATAGTAAAACTTTCAAACAAAGCGCAAAAAATACCTTCTATCGTAGGGGAAATTTTATAGGCTATCATAACTCTCCCCCCAAAACGCTTAGCGTCGTTTCAACGGTTGAAAACATATTCATTTGTTCATAAGTGTTGGAGGCTTCGGATAGTCTTAGAAGATTTTGAACGACGCGTACGTCCTCGTTTCCGCCGAATTTGCCATTGCAAGTTATAAAGTGCATCGCCCGTTTTAAAACCACTTTCATTTTCAAAAGGTCGCAAAAATCCAATTTGGAATATTTTCTTGCCGCAACTATCTTACTTGCGCTTTTAAAACCTATACCGGGGACTCTTAGCAAAACTTCGGGCGGGGCGGTATTGACTTCAACGGGAAAATATTGCGGATTCTTAATCGCCCACGCACACTTAGGGTCTAAAGATAAATCCAAGTTTTCGTCTTCGTTTAAAATCTCTTCCGCCCTAAACCCGTAAAAACGCAAAAGCCAATCGGCTTGGTAAAGCCTGTGTTCTCTTAAAAGCCCGACGGGCGCGGTAGGCAATAAATTAGTCTTATCGTTAGTCGGCACGTAAGAAGAAAAGTACACCCTTTTAAGCTTGTACTTATCGTATAGCCCTTGCGACAGTCTTACTATTTGTCCGTCGGTTTCCGGTGAAGCGCCTATAATCATTTGCGTGGTTTGCCCCGCGGGGAGAAATCTGAAATTCTTTTCCGCGCGCGCCGCGATATATTCTTCCGCCATATCCCGCATCGGCAACAGCACCGTTTTCTTGCTTTTTTGAGGCGCTAAAAGTTTCAAACTGCGCTCGGAAGGCAGTTCTATATTGAAACTCATTCTATCGACGAAGTTAGCCGCTCTGTCTAATAAAAGTTTATCCGCGCCCGGTATTCCTTTAAGGTGAATATACCCGTTAAAGCAGTAAACTTTTCTAAGTTTTATAACCGTTTCCAATAATAGTTCCATCGTTCTGTCGGGAGTACCCTCCACCGCGGACGACAAAAAAAGCCCCTCGATATAGTTGCGCTTGTAAAACTCCATGGTAAGTTCACAAATTTCGTCGGGCGTGGCGGAGGCGCGCGGCACGTCGTTAGAACGTCTGTTGACGCAATACAAACAGTCGTACGAGCACCTATTGGTCATTAAAATTTTCAAAAGGGAAATACACCTGCCGTCCGAGGTGAAAGAGTGGCAAATTCCGCCGTAATTAGCGTTACCGACCCCGCCGTTATTTTTCCTTTTAGAACCAGACGACGAACAAGATACGTCGTACTTAGCGCTTTCGGTTAAAATTTTCAATCTGCTTCCTTCTAACGTAATAAATCACCTCTCAAACAAACGTTCTATGATTATTATACCCGAAACCTTGCTAAATGTCAAACAAACGTTCTATATTTTAAAATATCTTTGCTCTTTTTTTGCGGAATTTATCATAAAATCTCCAAAAAAATAAAAAAAATACTTTTAAGTATTGACTTTAATTTTAGTATGTGATAATATTTAATAGGTATAAAATTATGATTAACGAAAAAGAAGCGTATTTAATTACCGACGAAAAACAACGTTTATATTACACGGGCTATCAAAGCACCGACGGCTATCTCGTTTTGGGTAGGGGATTTTCCTACTTCGTAATAGACAGTCGCTATTTCCACGCTGCAAACAAACTGCTCTCGAAAAAAGGCGTCAAGTGTATTTTGGGCGCCGGCTACGCGCCGTTAAAAACCATTATCGAAGAAACTGGTACGGAAACGCTCGGCATAGACTACACTAAAACGAGTTTGTCCGACTACAACGCGTTTTTGGAAGCGGGATATAAATTAAAAGATATTTCCGACGAGATAAAAGAGGCTATGAAGGTTAAGTCGGAGGAAGATTTGAAAAAAATCGCCCGCGCTTGCAAAATAGCCGAAACCGCTTTAAAGCAAATTATTCCTTTCATTAAAGAAGGCGTTAAGGAAAGAGAAGTCGCGGCGGAATTAGAGTATCGTATGAAGATGCTCGGCGCGTCGGGAACGTCGTTTGAAACGATAGTCGCGTTCGGCAAAAATTCCGCTATTCCTCATCACGTAACGGGTGAAACCGTTTTAAAAAAGGATATGGCGGTTTTGATAGACTTCGGTTGCGTATATCAAGGCTTTTGCTCGGATATGACGAGGACTTTTTATTACGGAACCCCTTCGAAAGAATTCAAGCGCGCTTACGCCGCCACCTTAAAAGCGCACGTAACCGCCGCGGAGAATATTAAAGAAGGCACTTTATGCGTGGAGGCGGACGCTTTTGCACGTAACGTTTTAAAAGAATACGGCTTTGATAAATACTTTACCCATTCTTTAGGGCACGGCATCGGCGTTTATATTCACGAAGCCCCCGCGCTTTCACCGAGGGGAGCGGGTGAACTTAACGAAAACGTAGTCTTTTCCATCGAGCCGGGTGTGTATTTCAATGATAAGTTCGGTATAAGAATAGAAGACAGCGTTACCATAAAAGGCGGAAAAGTAAAGTCTTTTATGAAGTTTACGAAAAAATTAGTTACGATAAAATAAGAAAATACCGACGAACGGTCGGATAAAATAATTAAATTTAGGAAAAATTAATTAGGAGAATATATTTATGGTATTAGCAGGCGATTTAAGAAAAGGCGTTACTATCGAATACGAAGGCAAAATTTACGTCGTAGTAGACTTTTTGCACGTTAAACCCGGTAAAGGCGCAGCGTTCGTAAGAAC
>CAZMOD010000015.1:0-14949 GCA_964567885.1 uncultured Christensenella sp. | reverse complement strand
AGAACCACCCTTAAAAACGTTATCGACGGCAGAGTTTTACAAGTAACCTTTAACCCTACCGAAAAATTTGAAAACGCCATCATCGAAACCAAAAAGATGACGTATTCTTATAACGACGGCGAACTTTATTACTTTATGGACGAGGAATACAACATGATTCCTTTAAACTACGACCAAGTAGAAGACGCTTTAAAGTGGATAAGAGAAAACGATCCCGTTACCGTTAAATTCTATAAAGGTTCGGCTTTCTCGGTTGATTGCGAAAACTTCGTAGAACTTTTAATCACCGAATCCGATCCCGGCGTTGCGGGCAACACCGCTACCAACGCTACTAAGAGCGCTACTTTGGAAACCGGCGTTACTATTCAAGTACCTATGTTCGTTAACCAAGGCGATACCATCAGGGTTGACACCAGAACCGGCGAATACATGGAAAGAGTTAAAAAATAATTGATTTAGTTTAACTTAAAAAGGGCTTTTGCGCCCTTTTTTCGTTTATTAAGAAAAATCACGATAAATTTTACGGGTAAAAGGCGTTCGTTTCGTTTGCCTTTAGTTTAATCATTAAAAACAAAAAATCGGGTGATTTATGAAAATCGCGCTTATAACCGGCGGAACCAAAGGCATTGGTTTGGCGGTTGCTAAAAATTTAGAAAAGTCGGGCTATACGCCCGTTATCAACTATTTTCACGATGAAGATAGGGCTTTAAAAATTCAAAAAGAATACGGGTTCGACGTAATGAGGTTCGACGTTTCTAACCAAACCGCGGTATCTGCGTCGGTAAAAGCCGTTATTAAAAAATACGGCAAAATAGACGTGCTCGTTAATTCCGCAGGGATTGCGTTGAAGCAAAAACTTCTTATCGACGAAAATTTGTCGGAAATAGAAAGATGTCTAAACGTTAATCTTTTAGGCACTATTTTGGTATCCCAGTCGGTGCTTCCTTATATGATAGAGCGTCGTAGCGGGGTTATAGTCAATCTTTCTTCCATATACGGCGAAATCGGCGGTTGTTGCGAGGCTATATATTCAGCGACCAAAGGCGGAATAAACGCGTTTACCAAGGCTTTATCCAAAGAAGTGGGCGACGCTAATATCCGCGTTAACGCCGTAGCGCCGGGGTTTATCGATACCGAGATGAACGCCCATATATCAGACGAGGAAAAAGAAGATTTTTGTAAAGATTTATCGGTAAAAAGAGCGGGAAGCCCCGACGAGGTTGCTTCCGCCGTACGCTTTTTAATAGACAACGCTTACCTAAGCGGCGTAATTTTACCCGTAGACGGTGGCGCAAGATGATTTTAACGCGGAAAAAGTTGCGACTTTTTCCGCGTTTTTGAATTTTCAAACGCTTGAAAATTCGCGATAAATGCCGTAAAATGAACATTTGAATTACAAAATAGCCCAAATCCGAAATAATTAGTTTATAATTTTTATTTTAGTATGCAAAATCGCGTTACAAAATTAGAAAAATATGTTAAAATGTATGCGAAGTCGGATAGATTTTGAACGGAAATCCGTTAAAGATACGAAAAATATACGATAAATAAACTAAAGGTAGGTATTTATGGCAAGAGTTAGCAAAACGAAAACCAAAACGCCGCAAAATTCGGCGGAAGCTACCAAAAGAAGAGTTGGCAGACCGACTAAAAAAGAACAAGCGTACGGTACCGATCTTCCCGTTTATCTTTTTCACGAAGGCACTAACTACCGTTCTTACGAACTGTTAGGCGCGCATTTTTGCGAAAAGGACGGAAAAAGGGGTGTTACATTTCGCGTTTGGGCGCCCGCCGCTAAAGAGGTTGCCGTCGTCGGTGATTTTAACGGCTGGGATACCAACGCCAATCAAATGACGAGGATAAACGGCGCCGGCATTTGGGAAACTTTTATCCAAGGTTTAAAGGAATACGACGTATATAAGTACGCTTTAAAAACCTCGTCTTCGGGCGGCGGATATTCCTACAAATCCGATCCGTTTGCTTTCCATACCGAAACCCCACCCGAAAACGCTTCTAAACTTTACGACTTGGAAGGTTACGAGTGGCAAGCCAAAGACTTCGAAGAGCAAAGGAAAACCAAAGATATTTTTAACGCGCCGGTAAATATTTTTGAAGTAAACTTACTAAGCTGGCGTAAAAATCCCGACGGTTCGCCGCTATCTTACGTTCAACTTGCCGAAACTTTAGTTCCGTACGTTAGCGAAATGGGTTACACCCACGTAGAGTTTATGCCTATAACCGAATATCCGTACGAACCGAGTTGGGGGTATCAGGTAACCGGCTACTTTGCACCGACTTCCCGTATGGGGACTCCTAAAGATTTCATGTACCTTATCGACAGTTTCCACCTAAAAGGAATTTCGGTAATTTTAGATTGGGTACCCGCGCATTTCCCGAAAGACGGTTACGGACTTTACGAATTCGACGGCACTTGTTTATACGAGGACGCGAATCCTTTGAGAAGAGAGCATAAAGAGTGGGGGACGAGGATTTTCGACTACGGCAAAACCGAAGTTCAATCTTTCTTGGTATCGTCAGCGACGTTTATGTTCGATAAATACCACGTCGACGGACTAAGGGTGGACGCAGTGGCGTCTATGCTGTACCTCGATTACGGAAGAAAAGACGGTGAGTGGGCGCCGAACAATTTCGGCGGAAACACTAATTTGGAAGCGGTCGCTTTCTTGAAAAAGTTCAACTCCGCGGTAAGGGAAGCGTATCCTTACGCTATGACGGTCGCCGAAGAATCCACGGCTTTTCCGAAGGTTACTTGGTCGGTGGAAGTCGGTGGGTTAGGCTTTACGCACAAGTGGAATATGGGTTGGATGAACGATTCTTTAAGTTACTTAAAAACCGATCCCATGTTTAGGTATTATCACCATAACGAACTTACTTTTTCGATGATGTACGCGTTTTCGGAAAACTACGTTTTGCCTATTTCCCACGACGAGGTCGTTTACGGCAAAGGTTCTTTGATAAACAAGATGCCGGGCGAATACGTTGATAAATTCGGCGGACTAAGAACGTTTATGGGCTATATGATGTCCCACCCCGGTAAAAAACTAATCTTTATGGGACAAGAAATCGGTCAGTTTGCCGAATGGGATTATAAAAAAGGTTTGGAATACTTTTTAGTCGACGAATACGATTCCCACGAAAAGACTCAAGTCTTTTTCAAGGAATTAAACGCGTTTTATAAAAATCACGACGCCTTATATTCCATCGATAACGGTTGGGACGGGTTCGAGTGGTTAGTGTCCGACGACGCTAAAAACAACGTCGTGGCTTACGAAAGAAAAGGTAGAAGCGGAGAGGTCTTGCTTTGCGTTATGAACTTTTCGGGCGCCGCCCATTACGACTACAGAATAGGCGTAAGAGGGCAAAAATACAAACTTGCCTTTTTGTCGGACGACGAAAGGTACGGCGGCTATAATAAGTTCGGAGAGTGGATATTCTCGGCGGAACCCATACACGCCCACGGCAAGGATAAATCTATAAGAGTAAACCTTGCGCCGTTGTCGTTTATGTACTTAATAAAAGAAAAATAATGAAAAATTTATATAATAGAGGGTAACATTATGGCTATTAAAAAAGAATGCGTAGCGATGCTTCTTGCGGGCGGACAAGGCAGCCGTCTGTACGCTTTAACCAGCAAAGTTGCAAAGCCTGCGGTAACTTTCGGCGGTAAGTACAAAATCATTGACTTTCCGCTTTCCAACTGCGTTAACTCCGACCTCGATACGGTAGGCGTCTTAACGCAATATCAACCGCTTTTGTTGAACGATTACATCGGTAACGGTCAACCTTGGGACTTGGATAGATCCTTCGGCGGCGTACATATTTTATCGCCTTATCAAGCAAAAACGGGGAGCGATTGGTTTAAGGGTACGGCTAACGCCATTTACCAAAACATAACCTTCATCAAGCAATATAACCCCGAATACGTTTTGATTTTATCGGGCGACCATATTTACAAAATGAACTACGCCGCAATGCTTGCCGCTCACAAACAAAACGGAGCCGATTGCACCATAGCGGCGATAGAAGTTCCTTTATCGGAAGCCTCTCGCTTCGGTATTTTAAACACCAATCCCGACGGCAGTATTTACGAGTTCGAGGAAAAACCCAAAAATCCGAAATCCACTTTGGCTTCTATGGGTATTTACATTTTCACCGCTTCGAAATTATATAAGTATTTGGAAGAGGACGAAAAGAAGAAAGACACGACAAACGACTTCGGCAAAGACGTTTTGCCCTCCATGCTTTCGGCGGGAGAGAGGATGTTCTCTTATAAATTCGAAGGATATTGGAAGGACGTGGGAACTATCGATTCTTTATTCGACGCAAATATGGACTTACTCGGCGATACGCCTAATTTCGAATTAAGAGATTCGTCTTGGCGTATTCATTCGAGAAACCCGATTGCTCCTCCGCATTACGTAGGTGAAACGGGCGTGGTCAGAAACAGTATCGTCTCTTTGGGCGGCGAAATCAACGGCACCGTTGAAAATTCCGTTTTATCCGATCACGTAACCGTTAAAAAAGGCGCGGTCGTTAGAAACAGCGTGTTATTTAAGGGCGTTGTTATCGGTGAAAATTCCGTAGTCGAAAACGTCATTTTAGACGAGGACGTAGTTATCGGCAAAAATTGCAAGGTAGGCGCCAAAGCCCAACCCGTACGCAAAATTGCCGTTGTAGGAAGGGGATATAACCTTCCCGATAAGGGCGTAGTCGAACCCGGCGAAATCTTAGAAGTTAAAGAATAATAAATTAAAACTTCTAAAATCGTTCTAAAAATTTCAAAGGGGAAGTAGACGTATGAACGCATTAGGTATTATATTTTCAAATATTCACGACAATAACGTTCCGGAACTCACCGGAAACAGAACTATAGGCGCTATTCCGTTTGCGGGAAGATATCGTTTGATTGACTTTACTTTATCGAGTATGGTCAATTCCGGCATCACCCACGTAGGATGCGTAACCAACCGTAATTACCGTTCTTTAATCGACCACGTAGGAAGCGGCAAGGAATGGGACTTAGCAAGGAAAAACGGGGGATTCGTTTTATTGCCTCCTTTCGGCGAAACCGATTCTAACACCTTGTATTCCACGAGGCTTGAAGCGTTAAAAACCATTTTGGGCTTTATAAACAGATGTCACGAAACTTACGTCGTAATTTCCGATACTAACTCGGTATACAACGTAAACTTCAACGATATGCTTAAATATCATATAGATTCGCAGGCGGCGGTAAGTTTATTATACGTCCAAAAAGACGCCAAGGATATTTCCGGTACCAACAACGTTATTTTAAAAGTTGCAAACAACGGCGTTGTTAAGGAACTTTCCATCGATCCGAAAATTAGCGGCAAAGTTAATATTTACGGCAATATTTGTATTTTAAGAAAAGATTTGCTCGTTTCTTTGGTAAGCGACGCAATCGCTCACGGTAGACGCCATTTTATAAAAGACGCCATCGCTAAAAACTTGCACGCGATGAAGGTTGTCGGATATAAGCACAAAGGGTATTTCGAAGAAATATCTTCGCTCCAACGCTACTACAACGTCAACCTTGCGCTTCTCGATAAAAAGACGAGGGATTCATTATTCGGCGTTGCAGAGGTCTATACAAAGATACGCGACTCCGCCCCGACCGAATACGGCGCGAACGCGGTAGTAAGCAATTCTTTGGTATCCGACGGTTGCATAATAGAAGGGGAAGTTTACAACAGTATAATTTTCCGTGGCGTTAAAGTAGGACGCGGTGCCGTCGTTAGAGACAGTATTTTAATGAATAACACCACCGTCGGCGACAACGCAACCTTAAACGCGGTAATCACCGACAAAAACGTTTCGCTTAGAGATAGAAGAGTTTTATCCGGTTGTAAGGAATTGCCTTTCTACTTAAAGAAGGATTTAAACGTTTAACGTGTTTTTTTGGCTTATAGCGGCAAAAGTCCCGCTATAAGCCGATTGACGCTGATTTTAGGAGGGAATATATAAATGAAAAATATAGAAAATACAAAAACGAAAAAAGCGGTCAAGGAAAAACCCGCGGTAGATAAAGCAGTTAAAGCCACGAAAAAATCCGCTAAAACGGTTGAAACAAAAACCGAAAAAAAGACCGCGAAAAAGAAAATAGAACCTTTAACCGTTAAAGTTGAAAAGAAGCGTTCGATATTCTTCGTAGGCTCCGAAGCAACGCCGTTTATAAAAACGGGCGGTTTGGCGGACGTTTTAGGTTCGCTTCCGGTCGCGCTTGCTGAAAGCGGCGATTTGGACGTAAGGGTTATTTTACCCCTTTACGGCACGATGGAACAAGGTTTTAAAACCCACTTAACGTACGTTACCAACTTTAACGTTCCCGTCGGTTGGCGTAACCAATATTGCGGATTATTCTATTATAAACGCAAAAACGTAACCTTCTATTTTATCGATAACGAGTATTATTTTAAGCGTGATAACCTTTACGGGTATTACGACGACGGGGAAAGATTCGCGTATTTTTCACGCGCGGTTTTGGAAACGATGACGCACTTAGATTACTATCCCGACGTAATGCACTGCCACGATTGGCAAACGGCGCTTGCGGTGGTATATCTTAAGACTTTATACAAGGATAATCCTTCTTACCAAAAAGTCCGTTCCTTGTTCACGATTCACAACATAGAATATCAAGGAAGATATTCGCGCGAAGATATTTCCGAACTTTTCGGTTTGGATTCTATGTATATCCCGGCAATGGACTATAACGGCGGATTAAACCTTATGAAAGGTGCTTTGGTGTTTGCCGACTACGTTTCCACCGTCAGCGCGACTTACGCTAAGGAAATTTTATCGGCGGAATACGCTTGCGGTCTTCAATACGCCGTTTTGGACGCTAAATCGAAACTTGCGGGCATTACTAACGGTATCGACGTAGACGCGTTTAACCCCGCAACCGATCCTTTATTGGCTAAAAACTATTCGGTCGACGATTTATCGGGCAAAGAAGTTTGCAAAAAGGAACTTCAAAAACTTTTAGGACTTCCCGAAAGGAAAGACGTTCCCGTTATAGCAATGATTTCTCGCCTCGTCGCGCATAAGGGATTGGATCTCGTGAAGGCGGCGATAGAAAGACTTTTAACGTTAGACGTTCAAGTCGTTATTTTAGGAAAGGGCGATAGAGATTACGAAAACTTCTTTAGGGGCGTTTCCGACGCGCATCCCGACAAAATGAAGGCGGTAATTGCATATAATCCAGAAATGTCGTCAAAAATTTACTCGGGTGCCGATTTATTCTTAATGCCGTCAAGGTCCGAGCCTTGCGGATTATCTCAAATGATAGCGGCGCGTTACGGCGCGGTTCCCGTCGTAAGAAGAACGGGCGGTCTTTACGACACCATAACCCCTTACAACGAAACGAGGGAAAGGGGGAACGGTTTTGCCTTTAACGATTACGACGCTAACGGTATGCTTACCGTTTTACAAGACGCCGTAAACACTTATAAGGACGAAAAGGTATTCTCGGCTATTCAAAAAGAGGCTATGACTACCGATTTTAGTTGGAACAGATCTGCACAAGAATATAAAAAATTGTATATGAAATTACTCGGCTTATAAACCGCCGAGAACTTATATAAAATAAATTTTGTCAAATATATGGAGGGAGCGTTTCGAAAACTTTTTTAAATCGAAACCGTGCGAAAATTTATTTTATCAAAAGGAAGTTTTATGACTAACGATTTAACCTCAAAAGGCATTAAAAAGCTTATAAACGATAAGCTTACCAAGTTTTTAGGCGTTGAAGAAAACGAATGTACGAAGGAAGTCTTATATAAAGCGGTAGTTTTAACCGTCAAAGACGTCCTCGTCGAAAAACGCCAAAGATACCACGAAACGACTAAAAAAGACAAGTCCAAAAAGGTTTATTACCTTTGTATGGAATTCTTGCTCGGTAGGTCTTTAAAAAATAACGTGTATAATTTGAACCTCGAACAATCTCTTACCGAGGCTTTAAAGGAATTTAACGTGACTTTAAACGACTTATACGAAATGGAGCCCGATGCGGGGCTCGGCAACGGCGGTTTAGGAAGACTTGCTGCGTGCTATATGGACGGTCTTGCTTCTCAAAACTATCCCGCGTACGGTTTTTCTATTCGTTACGAATACGGTTTATTTAAACAAAAAATCGTAGACGGTTGGCAAACGGAACTTCCCGACGAGTGGCTTCCTGGCGGTGAAGTTTGGCTAACCAAAGCCTTCCAAAGGTCTTATAAAGTTAAATTCGACGGACGAGTAGAGGAAACTTGGACGCCTAACGGCATAAAAATCAACCACGTCGATTACGACGAGGTGGAAGCCGTTCCTTACGATATGTTGGTATCGGGTAAGGATAGCGAAGCCGTTTCCGTTTTAAGGTTATGGGCGGCGCGTTCGACGAAAACCTTCGATATGCACTCTTTTTCCCAAGGGGATTATATGCGTTGTATGAAGGAAAACAACGAAGCCGAACTTATAACCAAGGTTTTGTATCCTTCCGACAACCACTTTGAAGGCAAGGCGTTAAGGTTAAAACAACAATATTTATTGGTATCGGCTTCTTTGCAAAATATTTTAGCCGACCACTATAAGCGTTACGGTACTTACGATAACTTACCGGAAAAAGTTGCTATCCACTTAAACGACACCCATCCCGCGCTCTCGGTGCCCGAACTTATGCGTCTTTTGGTAGACGAACACGGGTATTCTTGGGAAAAGGCTTGGGATATTACCGTAAACACTATCGCGTACACCAATCACACCGTTCTTCCCGAGGCTTTAGAGGTTTGGAACGAAGATTTAATCGAAAGACGGCTTCCGAGGATTTATTCTATTATAAAAGAAATCAACCGCCGTTACTGCGAGTATCTTTGGAATAAATACCCCGGCGATTGGGATAAGATAGAAAGAATGTCTTTGATGAGTTACGGAAAGGTCAAAATGGCTAATATTTCCGTAGTGGGTTCGCATAAAGTAAACGGCGTATCCGGGCTTCATAGCGATATTATCAAAAACAGCATTTTTAAAGATTTTTATCTCGACACGCCTACCAAGTTTACTAACGTTACCAACGGTATCGCGCACAGAAGATGGCTTTGCCAAGCCAACCCCGAACTTACTTCGCTTATAAAAGATTGCATCGGCGACGGCTTCGTTAAAAACGCCGAGGAACTTGAAAATTTTGCTAAGTATAAGGACGACGCGGGCGTTTTAAAAAGGCTGGAGGCTATAAAGAAGATTAAAAAAGAGCAACTTGCGAAAATGATTGCCGAAAGAAACGGCATTATCGTTGATACCAATTCCGTTTTCGACGTTCAAGCAAAGCGTATGCACGAGTACAAACGCCAACTTCTAAACGTTATGTATATCGTTCATTTATACGAGGAATTAAAGGCTAATCCCGATAAGGAGATGCTTCCTAAAACCTTTATTTTCGGGGCGAAAGCCGCGCCGGGGTATTATCTTGCCAAGCAAATTATTAAACTTATTTGCTGCTTAGCCGACGATATCAACAACAATCCCAATCCTAAGATTAGAGAAAAGTTGAAAGTCGTCTATATGGAAGATTACTCGGTAACCGTTGCCGAAACTTTGATGCCCGCAACCGAGATTTCCGAACAAATTTCCCTTGCCGGAAAAGAAGCGAGCGGAACGGGTAACATGAAGTTTATGATTAACGGCGCTTTAACAGTCGGTACCGAAGACGGCGCTAACGTTGAAATGCATAAACTCGTCGGCGACGACAATATTTATATTTTCGGTTTAGAGGCTAACGAGGTTGAAAAACTTTGGGCGGACGGCTACGACGCGTCCTCCTACTGCGTTAATAATCAAAAGATTTTTAGAATCATCCAATCTTTAAGAAAAGGTTATTCCGGTGTAAGTTTTGAAAACTTCGCGCAATATTTAACCAATAACGCCCCCGTTGCCGATCCTTATATGTGCCTTGCCGACTTCGCGTCTTACCACGAGACCAAGGAAAAAATGGACAGGGATTACCTCGATAGAATTAGTTGGAACAAAAAATCTCTTATCAATATTTCTAAAGCGGGATTCTTCGCCGCGGACCGCGCGATAAAAGAATACGCCGACAATATTTGGGATTTAAAACAAGTAGCCGAAAAAGGCTTAAAGAACTAACCTAAGACTTCCGCCGCAACGAAACGCGCGCGGCGGAGGTTTTTATGAAAACGACCGATAACGGGCCTATAGCCCGACTTTTTGTAGAAAAACAATGTTTAGATATCATCCGAACGTTAAAGAACACAAATCTTTGACGGGGGCTGTTGACGTAGAAGATAAATTTCATATAGTAGTCGCCTCCGACGCGAAAAAGATGAATTTTTTAATTGCGAAGGACGGTGACGGCTACGATAGATACTCTATGACTAAAGACGAGTCAAAGGGTAACTTTTTCATACTCTTAAAAGGTTTAAAGGCGGGGCTTTATTTTTACCACTTTGAAACCGAAGACGGACTTTACGGTGCAAAAAACGATTTATGGGCGGAAAAACAAGCCTATCAAAACTACCGCGACTATCAACTAACGGTTACCGAAAAAGATTATCAAACGCCGGACGTTTTAAAGGGTGGTGTTATTTATCAAATTTTTCCCGATAGATTTTGCCGCGCAGGCAACGCTCGTATCGAGCAAGGTAAGATTCTTTGCAATAATTGGGGGGCTATACCCACTTACCGAAACGGCGACGGCAAGGTCTTAAATAACGAGTTTTTCGGCGGCGATTTTAAAGGTATTTTATCTAAACTTTATTATTTAAAAAGTTTGGGCGTAACCGTCGTTTACTTAAATCCGATTTCGAAAGCGTATTCTTCTCACCGCTACGACACGGGCGACTATCTTACGATAGATCCCCTTTTAGGGACGGAAGAGGACTTAAAAACTTTATTAAAAGCCGCGGATAAAATGGGAATTTCCTTTATCTTCGACGGCGTATACAACCACACGGGCGCGGACAGCAAGTATTTTAACAAATATAATAATTACGATAGCGTCGGCGCGTACAATTCCAAAAAATCCCGCTATCACGACTGGTATGAGTTTTACGATTTTCCTAACGGCTACGATAGTTGGTGGAACTTTGAAAATCTTCCGTCGATTAAGAAGAATTCGAAAAGTTTTCAAAAGTTCATTTTGGAAAAGGTTTTACCCTATTACTTTGAACTGGGTTTTAAAGGTGTAAGGCTTGACGTCGTGGACGAATTAAACGACGATTTCGTAGTAAAAATTCGCACCGTCGCAAAGCGTTACGGAGCCGCCGTGATAGGCGAGGTCTGGGAGGACGCGACGAATAAAATCGCTTACGGCGTGCGTAGAAAGTACTTTTTAGGCGAAGAACTCGACTCGGTAATGAACTACCCCTTAAAAGACGCGATTTGTGATTTTATTACGAACAAAAGGACTGCATATTTGGTGCACGTTTTGGAAACGCAAAAAAACAATTTTCCGAAGCCCGCGCTGAACGGTTTGATGAATCTTTTATCCTCGCACGATACGGTAAGGATAATCAACGCTTTAGGAAGAAAAACGGTGATTACCGACAAGGACAAACTGAAAGACGTAACTTTATCGGACGAGGAATTAAAACGCGGCAAAAAAGCCGCCAAAGCCGCCTACGCGCTTTTGTATACCGTTTACGGAAGTCCGTCTTTATATTACGGTGACGAAGCGGCGCTTACGGGCGACTTGGATCCTTACAACCGCCGTTGCTATCCGTGGGGTAAGGAAGATAAAAACTTTATCGATTATTTTACTCGTTTAGGAAAAATAAGAGCGGAAAACGAAGTTTTTATATCCGGCGAACTCAATATTTTGTATCACGACGAAAAGACTATCGTCTACGAAAGAGCGGACGATTATAATAGAATAGTAGTTGCGGCGTCGACCGCGGCTACCGAAACGACGCTTAAATTTTCCCGTCCGTTAACCGATTTAATAGAGGGGGAAAACGAATATAAAACGGAATTTACACTAAATCCCGACACGGTCGTAATTTTAAAACAAATAAACTAAAAAAGTCTGATAACGGGCTTATAGCCCGACTTTTTACTAAAAATCAATTAAAAAATATTGTAAAATATCCACTTAGGGAGATAAACTATGGACATACTTCAAAGATTAACGGACGAGTTTAAACTTCGTCCCGAGCACGTCAAAAACGTAGTAGAACTTTTAGACGCCGACAACACTATTCCTTTTATAGCGCGTTACCGTAAAGAACTTACTGGGCATATCGACGACCAAGTTTTAAGAGAACTTAGCGACAGACTTAATTATCTTCGCAATTTGGAAAAGAGGAAGGAGGACGTACGCGCCGCTATAGAAGAACAAGGCAAACTTACCGACGAAATCGTCGACGCTTTATCTAAAGCCGAAACGCTTACCGAGGTCGAGGATATTTATAGACCCTATAAGCAAAAGAAGAAAACGCGCGCGACGGTCGCTATTTCCAAGGGTTTAGAACCCCTTGCCGATATTTTACAAGCGCAAGATATAAAAGAGGGAAGTTTAGAGGATTTAGCAAAACCCTTCGTTTCCGAAGAAAAGGGCGTTAAGAACGAAAAAGAAGCGTTACAAGGCGCTCAAGATATTATCGCGGAAAGAGTTTCCGACGACGCCGATTTGAGAAAGAAACTTCGTCGTATCTTTATGAGAAACGGAGAAATCTCGTCAAAACTTCTTAAACCCGAAGAAGAAGGCGCTTCCGTATACGAAATGTATGCAGATTATCAAGAAGCGGTCGCGGAAATCAAAAACCATCGCGTTCTCGCGTTAAACCGCGGCGAAAAGGAAGGCTTTTTAAGAGTCAAAGTCGCGGTCGATAAAGATTTTGCTTACAGAGTTTGCCAAGCCGGCTTCGTAAAAGAAGGCAGTATTACGACCGACGCCGTTAAAGCCGCCGTTTGCGACGGTTACGACCGACTTATTTATCCTTCCATCGAGCGTGAAATAAGAGGCGTTTTAACCGACGCTGCTTCCGAGCAAGCGATAAAGATGTTCGAAGTCAACTTAGAACCGCTTTTAATGCAACCGCCCGTAAAAGACGTAGTTACGATGGGCTTCGACCCCGCGTACAGAACGGGTTGCAAGATTGCCGTTGTCGACGAAACGGGTAAGGTCTTAGACAAGACGGTCGTTTTCCCGACTCCTCCTCAATCAAAGGTGGAAGAGGCTACCGCCACTTTGATAAGACTTATAAATAAACACAAAGTAGACGTTATTTCAATCGGTAACGGCACCGCTTCTAAAGAATCGGAAATCTTCGTCGCTGATTTAATCAAGAATCCTCTTATCGATCATAAAGTTAGTTATATCGTCGTAAGCGAAGCGGGCGCTTCGGTATATTCGGCGTCAAAACTCGGCGCGGAAGAATTCCCCGACTACGACGTTTCCGAAAGATCGGCGGTTTCCATCGCAAGACGTCTTCAAGATCCTCTTGCCGAACTTATTAAAATCGATCCCAAGTCGATTGGCGTAGGACAATATCAACACGATATGCCGGAAGCAAGACTCGACGCCGTATTAAAGGGCGTATTAGAAGATTGCGTAAACAAAGTAGGCGTTAACTTAAACACCGCTTCCGCGTCGCTTCTTTCTTACGTATCGGGATTAAACAGCGCTATCGTTAAAAACATAGTGAAATATAGAGAAGAAAACGGTAAGTTTACTTCGAGAAAGGAACTTTTAAAAGTACCTAAACTCGGCGCTAAAGCCTTCGAACAATGCGCGGGCTTCTTGCGTATACCCGACGGCAAAAACTTACTCGACAACACGGGCGTTCACCCCGAAAGTTACGACGCGACCGTTAAACTTTTAGACGTTTTCGGATTTACCGCCGAGGACGTAAAAGAAGGAAAAGTAGTTGAACTTACTAAAAAGGTTAAAGAGTTCGGTGAAGATAAAGTCGCCGCTTTGTGCGGTTTGGGCGTACCTACGCTTCGCGATATCTTAGGTGAACTTTTAAAGCCCGGCAGGGACGTAAGAGATAGTTTGCCTAAGCCCATGCTAAGATCGGATATTTTAAGCATTGCCGATTTAGTACCCGGTATGCAAATCAAAGGTACCGTCCGTAACGTTATAGACTTCGGCGCATTCGTCGATATAGGCGTTCACCAAGACGGTTTGGTTCATATTTCCGAAATCTCTGATAACTTTATCCGCCACCCGTCGGAAGCGTTAAAAGTAGGACAAGTAGTTACCGTTACCGTTTTGGGCGTTGACGTTAAGAAGAACAGAATATCGTTAAGTATGCGTTCTCAAAAGAAAAACGCTTGACATATCGAAAATATTTTGATACAATCGAAATAATTCTTAATGGAGGTAAAGTTTATGACTATCGATAAGGTTAAAGAGATTATTTCCGAACAACTCGCTATCGACGCAAGCACGATTACCGAAAACAGTAAAGTAATCGCCGATTTGGGCGCGGATTCTTTGGATATAGTAGAACTTATTATGGCTCTTGAAGACGAGTTCGGCGTTTCCGTCGACGAAGATAAAGTTCAAGACTTAGTTACCGTAGGCGATATCGTTCGTTTAATCGACGAACAATAACCGTTACCATAAGACAAAAAAATAGTCGTTAACCGACCTATAGGCGGACTTTTTACTAAAAAAGCCCGCCTTTTTTTAATTTTTTACGGATTCGACGGAAAAATTTTTCAAAAAAAGTGTTCGTCTTTGGCTTTTTAAAACGATAAAACGAAAATAAAAAAGATTTCGAAAATTGTAAAAATAATTGCGAAAACGCTCGGTAAATCACTTTAATTTTTCATTAAACTATGTTATACTTTATAAGTATAATATATCGCGTAGCGCGCACGAAGCGTGCACGCACGCTGATATGCGCGCGATAGTTAGAAGAAAACGCCGACCATGTCGGCGTGGCGTTAAACGGATTATAAATT
>CAZMOD010000014.1:35899-40121 GCA_964567885.1 uncultured Christensenella sp. | reverse complement strand
TTCGTAATCAGCAGGTCACCGGTTCAAATCCGGTCAGTAGCTCCAACGAAACGCTTGCTTACGGGTAAGCGTTTTTCTCATACCCGTTGTTTACTCGTCCGATACGTAACACTCGCGTTTGTCCGCGGCGTTTTAAATAAATAACGTAAGATAAATTCGGCGATTGAAAACATACGGCTTTACATTTTAGGCGTTTAGTGGTATAATAATGACGTCGTTAAAAAAAACAAACTCGTATATTATCGTAAGGATACGTTATATGGACAACAGTATGGGAAATCCGATTTTTCAAACCACCGAAGCAAGCGTTGACGCGCGCGCTGACGTCGGTATGGAAAAAGGCGATGAAAATTTAAACTTAAACGGTGGCGGTAAAACTTTCGGGTTAAGCGGTAACGCGTTAAAAATAATAGCGGCGACGTCGATGCTTATCGACCATTTGGGCGTAATTATTTTTCCCGAAGTAGTTTTTTTGCGTATTCTCGGAAGATTTGCTTTCCCCATCTACGCGTATATGATTTCGGAAGGTTGTACTTACACCAAAAACAAATTACGCTATTTTTTAAGTTTGTTTATTTTGGGCTTTCTCTGCCAAGCGACGTATTTTTTCTACGGCGGCGGAATAGATTTATGCATACTTATTACGTTTTCGCTATCAATCGTTACGATATACGCTTTGCAATACGCGAAAGAGCAAGTTTTTGCTAAATCCGCCTCGCTAATAAAACGTTGTCTTTCGACGCTACCGTTTTTCGCTCTCGTTTTAGGTACGTTTATATTAAACGGTTACGTCGATATGGATTACGGCTTTTGGGGGTATCTAACGCCCGTGTTTATCAGCCTTTTTAAAATGCCGAAATCCGCCCCGAATCTGTTAAAAAGCCTCGATAATCGCTTCATTAGCCTCGTAATGCTCGGTATAGGGCTTATATTAATTTCACTAAAATCCGCCCCGATAGAGTATTTTTCGCTTCTTTCGTTACCGCTTTTGCTTTTTTATTCAGGGAAAAGGGGAAGGCTCAAAATGAAATACTTCTTTTACGTTTTTTACCCCTTGCACCTCGTCGTTTTGGAAGGAATACGCGCGATTTTATTTTATTTCGGCTTATAAACCAATACTAAAACGAACGGACTTAATTTATGAAGGAAAAATGGAATTTGCCTTTTTGTTGGAATATCGCAATATTCGGTTGACAAAAGGTAAAAGTTAGTATATACTTTTACTATCAATGAAAGGAGTATATGATTATGAAAAAGTTTTCAAAAGTTTTAGCGCTTTGCTTAGTTACCGTATTAGCGGCGCTTTCTTTGGTTGCTTGCGCACCCAATTCTAACCCCGAAAAGGCTGAGGCTAACCTTAAAGATAAAGGTTATACCGCAACGATGCTTAAGTATGACGGCGGATTGCTTTCTTCCGGTTTAATTTGGACGACGACTAAGGCGCTTGGATGCAAAAGCGGTGATATCGAATATATCGTATCGGGTACTAAGATTGGTGAAGATAAAACGGATACGGTTACCGTTATTTACTTCAAAGACGCTTCTACCGCTAAAGATCTTTGGGATAAAGCCAAAGAAAAATACGGCAAGAGCGAATCCGACGACGAAGACGATTGGGTTATCGACAGATCCGGTAAGATGATTTATTACGGAACCAAAGACGGCGTTAAAGCCACTTACTAATTTTAAATTAAAAAAGAAAGGTTTCCTCTTTAAGGTTAGGGGAAACCTTTTTAATTTTCATCAAAATTTTACAAATAAACTTTTTAATTTAACGATAAAATCTTGACAAACTTGGTCGCTTATTATATACTTTATCACACTAAGGATTTTTTTATAAAAATAGCCTAAAACCGTCTTATAGGTCGGTGTTTAAAGAATAGAATATTTTAAGGAGAGCGTTTATTTATGATAAATTTCGGACTGTGCGTGCAAAATTCGTTAAATCCGCACTTGATAGTTTTATTGGTTATTCTCGGTGTGGTGGTTATTTCCGGGATAGTTTTTGCGGTAATAAAAATCTACGGGCGGGAGGTAGAAAAACGCTCGGGCGTAAGAATTATTACGAGGGAAGAGTATTTAGAAGAACTTCGTAAAGAAAGGGAGGCCGCAGGGCTGCCTTTAGACGATGATAACTCGGAAAAACTAAATCTTTCAAATCTTTCGGATTATAAAAACAAGGAAATCGATAATAGTAGTATCGATTTAACTTCCGACGACGAAAACGACTTAACCGAACGACGTTTAAGTCAAGTTTTTGAAAACGACGCGCGCGACGGCGTTTTAAGTTCCGAAAGCGATTTGGAGGAAAAAACGGTCTTTCCCGTCGATAAAGACGACGCCGCCGACGCGACGGGTATTTGTATCGACGAGGATTTAAAGGAAGATAAAAAGCAACTTGAAAAAATCGTTCACCCCGACGAAGAGATAAAGTGGGACGAGAGTTCAAGCAGTGCTTTTCAATCGGTTGCGACTACCGCTAAATCCGTAACGGAAACGGATTTTGACGCGGGCAAAACAACCGAAATAAGCGACGGTGAAGAGGATGAAGATTCTTCCAACTTTATAGTTTCCGACGGTGTAAGCGCTTACGACGATTTTATAGAAAAAAGCGTTGAAAACGGCGCGTGCGTAATCGACGATGAAAATCTCGGTTCCGGTAAAATCCTTTTTGCCGGCAAAGAAATTCGCGTTCGCTATCTACGCAGTTTCACCGCAAAACTAAGTCAATCCAACGACCTCGTTAAAGAAAGATATTCAATTTTAAAAAACGAGTTGTTATCCTATAAAAAAGCGAAGGCGAGGACTAGTTGGTACTTTGAAACCTTCCGTTTAGGAAGGCTTGCTTACGCAAAATTCGCCGTCCGCGGCAAAACGCTTACTTTGTATTTAGCGTTGAATCCCGAAGATTTAGTCGGCACTAAATACCGTTTTAAAGACGTAGGCGGCGTTAAAAAATACGCTCAAACGCCCGTTTGCGTAAAGATAAAATCCAATCGCGGCGTGCGTTGGGCTAAAGAACTTATCTCGATTTTAGCAAACGAAAAGGGCTTTAAACGCCTTGACTTAGACGAAGTAGACTACTATCCCGAATACCGCAGTACCAAAGACCTCGTTTTAGATAAGCAAATAAGACTAATCGGCGTCGACGCAAGTAAAGAATTTTTAAAGATTCAGCAAGACGGTTTAGACGCTTCTAGTTCAAACGATTTTAACGACGTAGCGGTTGCGGATGACTGTGAAATCACTCAAATCGATAATAGTAGTATCGATTTAATTAAAAAAGACGAAAATCACGCTCCTTACGCGGTAATTTGGGAAGTTGATTTAGACGAAAAAGGCATTTTAACTAACGACGATATCGCCGTTAAACCCGAAACAAAAATTTGTGACGAAGCGATAGAGGAAACTTTTACCGGAACTACGAAAGAATTTACCCAAACTCCCGTTTTAACCGACGACGAAGTAAAAACGGAAACGGAGCCTTTGGTGGAAAGAGAGTTCGAGATAAAAGACCAAATATCCGTTTTCGGCGCCGACAAGGCTATGACTAACGAAGAGGCGGAAGATTTGATAGAAACGGGAAAAGCCTTCACCGAAAAGCAAGTTTTCGGCAGCGCGAAGGCTATAATCAACGTGGACGTTTTGTCAAATAACTTTGCCGCGGGTGAAACGGTTACGTTAAAAGCGTTGATAGATAAAAACTTGATTTCCAAGAAAACGGGTTATTTTAAAGTCTTAGGGCGCGGCGTTATAAACAAACCGCTCGTCGTGGAAGCGGACGAATTTTCCGTAAACGCCGCCAAAATGATTCTTTTAACCGGCGGCAGGGCTATAATCGTAACGCGATAATTTCTTGCTCTTTAACCCTCTTTGCGTAAAAGTAAAATCCGAAAAAGCCTCCCTTGATTGCAAGGTGAGGGGATCGCTTTAGAGGTGGAAGGATTGAACGCTTGAATAAACTCGCGGTAAATCTCAAACCTCTTATCACTTTCGGTACTACGAGCCACTTCCCCTTGAACAACAAGAGACGGCATCCAATGAAAGCCTCTCACTTGATAAGGTGCGGCATCCAATGAAAGCCTCTCACTTGGGAGAGGTGGCAACGAAGTCGACGGAGAGGGTGCGTCGTTAGCAGCGTGGAAGTAAAAAACGAACGGTAGAGACGTGGCTTTTTCGTCCGCAAACGAAGCCTCTCACTTGGGAGAGGTGGCAACGAAGT
>CAZMOD010000014.1:19028-35799 GCA_964567885.1 uncultured Christensenella sp. | reverse complement strand
GTGGCTTTTTCGTCCGCAAACGAAGCCTCTCACTTGGGAGAGGTGGCAACGAAGTCGACGGAGAGGGTGCGTCGTCAGCCGCGTGGAAGTAAAAAACGAACGGTAGAGACGTGGCTTTTTCGTCCGCAAACGAAGCCTCTCACTTGGGAGAGGTGGCAACGAAGTTGACGGAGAGGGTGCGTCGTCAGCCGCGTGGAAGTAAAAAACGAACGGTAGGGACTTTGCGTAAGCGCGAGTCCTTTTTTTCTTATCCTTTCTCTTTCGAAAAGTGTAATTTTGGATTTTTTTATAAAAAATCACAAATTTTAACCAAGATTTCACCAAATTCCTTTAAAGGAACGGCTAATCGATATTTATTTAGTTGATTATTTTCGTTTAAAATGTTAAAATACTATAGGACAAAATGGGGACAGTAGGGCAAAAGCCTGCTCTCCAAACGAAAGTTAAGCGGCAAAACTAATAAAAAATCTTTGATTTTTAGTTTTAAAGCTTACCGCCAAAAAAAGAAAATTTTTACAAGATGTCACGAAGGAGGACACAGTTTATGAACAAAATTACCATTATCGGAAGCGGACGCGTAGGTTCTACCATCGCTTACTCATTAACTTGCCGCGGCTTAGCGCAAGAAATCGTCATCATCGATATCGCGGAAGACCGCGCGATGGGCGAAGCGCAAGATATCCGTCAAGGTTTGTCTTACGACAGCAGTTGCATCGTATACGCAGGCAACTACGAAGACGCTAAGAATTCCGACATCGTAATTATCACGTCCGGTATCGCTCGTAAGCCCGGACAAACCCGTTTGGAACTTATCCAAACCAATATCGGTATTCAAAAGAGCATTATTCCCAACATCACCAAATACGCGCCCGACGCCGTTTACGTTATGGTAAGCAACCCCGTAGACGTTCTCACGTATTCCTTCTGCAAACTTTCCGGTATTCCCGAAAGCAGAATCATCGGTAGCGGCGCTATCATCGACACCGCGCGTTTACGTAGTCGTATCGCCGATTACTGCGGTTTGGAAGTAGGCAACGTACACGCTTACTTTTACGGCGAACACGGTGACAGCGGCTTCACTCCTTGGAGTTTAGCACGTATTGCCGGTATGCCCGTCGAAGAATATCAAAACATAGTCGAATCTCAAACCAACGACTTATTCACCACCAAGATAAACGTTCCCGAAATCGAAAAATACGTTCGTGAATCGGGTAGTAAAGTTATATCGAGAAAGGGCGCTACCTTCTACGCTATCGCAAGCACCGTTTGCTATATCGTAAAAGCCGTTTTGACCGGCAGCAACACCGCTATGACCGTTTCCACCATGATGAACGGCGAATACGGTATTTCCGACGTTTGCTTAAGCACCTTGAATATCGTCGGAAGAAACGGTATCAAAGGCAAAATCAATAGTAAACTTACCGATGAAGAAATCGCTAAACTTCAACGTAGCGCGCAAGTATTAAAAGACACCATTGCGCAAGTTACCCTTTAATTTTTAGGTAACTTTTGGCAAAAAAAACGGAGATAATTGAAAATGAAATATCGTATCGAAAAAGACACGATGGGCGAAATGAAGGTCCCCGCCGATAAGTATTGGGCGGCGCAAACCGAGCGCAGTCACGAAAACTTCCAAATCGGCACCGAAGTTATGCCTCGCGAAATCACTCACGCTTTCGGCGTTTTAAAAAAGGCGGCGGCAATCGCTAACTATAACCTCGGCAAACTTCCTGAAGAAAAATGCAAAATAATAGCGTCCGTTTGCGACGAAGTCATGAGCGGTAAATTGAACGAGCATTTTCCTTTGGTCGTTTGGCAAACGGGTAGCGGTACTCAATCCAATATGAACGCCAACGAAGTTATCGCTAACCGCGGTAACGAAATCGCGGGTTCTAAACTTCTTCACCCCAACGACGACGTCAATAAATCCCAAAGCAGTAACGACACTTTCCCGACGGCTATGCACATAGCGGCGGTCGTCGCGATAGAGGATAAACTTTTCCCCGCTCTCGATACCCTTACCGAAACTTTCAAGAGATTGGAAAAAGAAAACGAAGGTATCGTTAAAAGCGGAAGAACCCACCTTCAAGACGCCGTTCCTATCGCGTTTTCTCAAGAAATCAGCGGTTGGAGGGCTATGGTGGAAAAGGCGAAGGCTCAAATTGCGCTTAGCCTCGGCAGTTTAAAAGAACTTGCTTTAGGCGGCACCGCCGTAGGCACGGGATTAAACGCCCCCAAGGGCTTTGACCAAGAAGTCGCGAAACAAGTAAGCGTTATAACGGGTAAAGACTTCGTTACGTCGGACAACAAGTTCCACGCGCTAACTTCCAAAGACGCTATGGTATTTGCCCACGGCGCTATGAAGGCTTTGGCGTGCAACCTTATGAAAATCGCTAACGACGTAAGATGGCTCGCAAGCGGTCCTCGCGACGGGTTAGGAGAGATATTTATCCCCGAAAACGAACCGGGTTCTTCGATAATGCCCGGTAAAGTAAACCCCACCCAATGCGAATCTTTAACGATGGTTGCCGTTCAAGTAATGGCTAACGACGTCGCGGTATCCGTAGGCGCAAGCCAAGGCAATTTCGAGTTAAACGTGTTTATGCCCGTAATCGCGTATAACTTCTTGCAATCGGCTCGTCTTTTAGCGGACGGCGTTACTTCGTTCGAGAAAAACTGCGTAAAAGGTATTCGCGCCAACAAGGAAAAAATGGCGCATAACCTTCACAACTCTTTAATGCTCGTAACCGCTTTAAACCCCTATATCGGTTACGAAAACGCGGCTAAAACCGCAAAACTTGCGTATAAAGAGAATATTTCTTTAAAGGAAGCCTGCGTCAAGTTAGGATTCCTTACGAAAGAGCGCTTCGACGAGGTTTTCCATCCCGAAGAAATGGCTTATCCTCAAAAATAAGAAACGCATTTTCGTTCTATAAAAATCAATAGGAATTTTGTTATGAAGATTTCGTACTATCCCGGTTGTACGCTTAAAACGCAAGGAAAGCAGTTGGACGTTTACGCCAGACTTTCCGCTTCGGCTTTAGGCGTTACGATGGAAGAAATTGAAAATTGGACTTGTTGCGGCGGAACGTATTCCACCGCGAAAGACGAAATCGCCACTAAACTGTCGGCGGTACGCGCACTCGATTACGCTAAAAGAAACGGCGGTAAACTTTTAACCCTTTGTTCGGCTTGCCATAACGTAATCAAGCGCGTCAACGACGATATGAAAAACGACGATAACGTTCGCTTAAAAGCCAATAATTATTTAAAACTCGACGAGGCGTATAGCGGCGAAACTCAAGTTATACATTATCTTGAAATGCTTCGCGACGTCGTAGGCTTCGACGAAATACGTAAAAAAGTGGTTAACCCGATCGGTAAAAAAGTCGGCGCGTATTACGGTTGCTTGCTTCTTCGTCCCGGAAAAGTCATGGCTTTCGACAACCCCGAAAACCCTTCTATTATAGAGGACTTTTTGTCGGCTATCGGCGCGACGCCCGTAAAATACCCGATGCGTAACGAATGTTGCGGCGCTTACGTAGGCTTTAAGGACGAAAACCTTCCTAAAAAGCGCAGTAATATGGTTTTAGAAAGCGCTAAATCGCACGGTGCCGAAGTTTTAGTAACCGCTTGTCCGCTTTGCTTATACAACTTAAACAAGCACAACGAAACGGATATAAAAGTCGTATATTTTACCGAACTTTTAGCCGAAGCTTTGGGGGTGAAATAAAATGGATAAAAACCTTCAAAATAACCTTATCGAAAGAAGCGGCACCGAAGTACGCAAATGTATGAAATGCGGCAAGTGTTCCGGCAGATGTCCCGCTTTTAAAGAAATGGATATAAAGCCTCACCAATTCGTTACCTATCTTGCGCAAGGCAAGATAGACAAGTTGTTAAAAAGTAAGGCGATTTGGCACTGTTTATCGTGCATGGAATGCGTAGAGCGTTGCCCGCGCGGCGTCGCTCCTCAAAGGGTAGTGGAAGCGGTTAGAACCACCGTTACCCGTATGCAAGGAAACAACGGAATTTTAGCGGAAGATATTCCGCCGATGGTTACCGAACTCGTTCCTCAACAACTATTAGTCAGCGCTTACCGCAAATACAATAAGTAACGCGGCAAGATTAAAAATCAAAAGAGAGAATTCAAATGCAAAACATAGGTGTATTTATTTGTTGGTGCGGTAGTAACATTGCCGCGACGGTAGACGTAGAGCGTCTGGCAAAACAAATCAAGTCGGAACCCGGCGTCGTATTTGCCGCCGACTACCAATATATGTGTTCGGAAAACGGACAACAACTTATCAAAAACGCTATTAAGGATTACAACCTCGGCGGTATCGTTATAGGTTCGTGTTCCCCCCGTATGCACGAGGCGACTTTTAGAAAGACCGCCGAAAGCATGGGATTAAATCCTTACATGGTGGAAATAGCCAACTTAAGAGAACAATGCAGTTGGATACACAAGGATAAAGAGGAAGCCACCGAAAAGGCGCTCGTTTTATTGCGTACCGCTATCGCGAAAGTCAGACTTAACGCTCCTTTACAAGCGGGTGAAAGCCCCGTCGTGAAACGCGCACTCGTTATAGGCGGCGGAATTGCGGGTATTCAAGCGGCGCTCGATATTGCCGACGCGGGCTTCCAAGTCGATATCGTCGAAAAGAACCCCACTATCGGCGGAAGAATGGCGCAACTCGATAAAACCTTCCCGACGTTAGACTGCTCGGCGTGTATTTTAACCCCTAAAATGGTTGATTGCGCTCAACACGAAAAGATCGATATCATAAGTTATAGCGAAGTCGAAGACGTAAAAGGCTTCGTCGGTAACTTTAAAGTAAAAATTCGTAAAAAAGCCCGTTTCGTAGACGAAACCAAATGTACGGGTTGTAAAGTTTGTATGGAAAAATGTCCGTCTAAAAAGGGACTTAACGAATTCAATATGAACTTAAACAACCGTACGGCTATATATATTCCTTTCGCTCAAGCAATTCCTAACGTTGCAGTTATCGACCCCGAGCAATGTTTGAAATTAAAGACCGGCAAGTGCGGCGTTTGCAGTAGATTTTGCGGCGCGGGCGCTATCAATTACGAGATGAAAGACGAATATATCGAGCGCGAATACGGCGCAATAGTCGTCGCGACCGGTTTTAGACCTATCGGACTTGAAAACTTTAACGAATACGGGTATTCCGACAATAAAGACGTCATAACTTCTTTAGAGTTAGAGCGTTTAATGAACGCGGCGGGCCCCACGAACGGCGTTTTGCTTCGTCCTTCCGACGGAACGCATCCTAAGGTTATAACCTTTATTCAATGCGTAGGCTCACGCGACGTAAGCGGCAACGGCAAACCTTATTGCAGTAAGGTATGCTGTATGTACACCGCAAAACACGCTATGCTTATCCGTGAAAAATATCCCGATACCGAAGTTCACGTTTTCTATATAGACGTTCGTTGTCCCGGTAAAAACTACGACGAATTCTATCGTCGCGCGGTAGAGCAATATAACGTCGACTATATCAAAGGTATGGTCGGTAAAGTTTACAATCAAAACGGTAAACTTATGGTTCAAGGCAGTAACCTTATCGATAACGAGCAGGTAACCATCGAAAGCGACTTAGTAGTTTTAGCAACCGCTATCGAACCGGAACCGTCGGTAAGAAAAATCGCTACTTTACTTACCGCAAGTATCGATACCAACAACTTCCTTAACGAATCGCATCCTAAACTTCGTCCCGTAGAATCTCCTACGGCGGGCGTTTACCTATGCGGTATGTGTCAAGGACCTAAGGATATACCCGAAACGGTATCTCAAGCCTCCGCTTGCGCCGCAAAGGTAATAGGACTGTTGGTTAAAGACCATCTCAAGACTAATCCTTGCGTTGCCCATAGTAACGAAACGATGTGTAACGGTTGCAGTCAATGCGCTAACGTATGCGCTTACGGCGCCATTACTTATATAGATAAGGAATTCCGTTTAGGCGGCGGAAAGACCGAGGTAAGACGCGTTGCAAGCGTTAACCCCGCGGTTTGTCAAGGTTGCGGCGCTTGTACCGTAACTTGCCCCTCCGGCGCTATGGATTTAAGCGGATTCTCTACTTCACAAATACTTTCGGAGGTTGAAGCGATATGCAAGAGATAGTAAATAACGTTTCCGAAACCGCAGAAAACAAACCTTTCGTACCCAATATAGTCGCTTTTTGTTGTAACTGGTGCAGTTACGCGGGCGCGGACTTAGCGGGCTCAAGCCGTTTAAGTTATCCCGCCAACGTAAAAATCATCAGGGTACCTTGTTCTTGCCGTGTAAACCCCACCTTTATATTAAAGGCATTTCAAAGGGGAGCGGACGGCGTAATTTTGTGCGGTTGCCACCCCGGGGATTGCCACTACGTAACGGGTAACTATTACACTCGTCGCCGTATGTCGTTACTTTTCAGTTTCTTAGATTATATGGGTATTGAGAAGGAACGCACTCGCGTAGAATGGGTTTCCGCCGCGGAAGGCGCTAAATTTTCACAAGTTATGAACGATTTCGTCGAAAAGGTAACCGCGCTTGGCGAAAACAAGCGTTTAAGCGACTTAAGAGTAAAGGAGAGCAATAATGACTGAACTTGAATTAAAGATAGTTAACAGGGCTAAAGAATTACTCTCTTCGGGCGAAGTTCAAAGAGTAGTCGGTTGGACTAAGGGTGAATTTATTCACGATCCCAGCCCCGCGACCTTTGAAACCGAGCAATCTTTCAACGATTTCGTATATAACGAATTTTGCGGTGCAAATTTAAGCAAATACTTAATAAACGTAACCAAAAAGCCCGGTAAAACGGCGGTTTTGTTAAAACCCTGCGATACTTACAGTTTAAACGAACTCATCAAAGAAAACCGCGTTAAAAGAGAAAACGTTTACGTAATCGGTATAGAGTGTCAAGGCAAGTTAGACAACTATAAAATGGAAAGTTTAGGTATAACTTCCGTAAACGGCGTTAGTTATAAAGACGATAACGTAGTATTCGATACTTTATACGGCGAAAAAACTGCCGAAAAAGGTAGTGTTTTGCTTGAAAAATGCCTTTCTTGCAAGGGTAAAAAATTCGTTATAGCCGACGAAACTATTATCGTAAACGAAATGGTCGAAACCAAAAACGATAGATTTTCGGAAGTAGCAAGATTAGAGGCTATGACCGCCGACGAACGTTTTAAATTTTGGCAAGAACAATTATCCAAGTGTATTCGTTGCAACGCTTGCCGCAACGTTTGTCCCGCGTGCTCCTGCTTAAAATGCGTTTTCGACAATCCTAAATCGGGCGTCTCGGCAAAAGCCAACGACGTAAGTTTTGAAGAACAACTTTTTCACGTAATCCGCGCTTTCCACGTCGCGGGGCGTTGTACCGATTGCGGCGAATGTTCAAGAGTATGCCCGCAAAGGATTCCTTTACACCTTTTAAACAGAAAATTCATCAAAGATATAGATACTTTGTACGGCGATTTCCAAGCGGGCGAAGTAGCCGAAGGCAAAACTCCGCTTACGAGCTTTTCGACTTCCGACGTAAACCCCGACGAAGTATTTAATAAGGAGGCTAAATAAATGTTAAAAATCAATCGTAGCAATTTAAACGCCTTCTATAAAACAATTTCCGAAAAAATGCCTTTGTATATCCCTTTAAAGAAGGGCGGAGAGGTTAATTACGGATATTATAAAGAAGGGGATACCGTCGATATCGACGCGTTAAAGACGGTAAAATCGCCCAAAGACGTCTTCTTTCCGCAAAGCGAAACTATGATGAAGTTCCGCACGGAAGGTAAAAATATCACTATCGACGACGTAAGAAAAGAACTTACCGACTACGTAGTGTTCGGCGTTCGCGCTTGCGACTATAAAGCTTTCTCGGTTTTAGATAACGTATTTTTACAAGAACCCGTCGATACTTTCTATAAACTACGCAGAGATAGCGGAATAATCTTTACTTTGGCTTGCGGAAAGCCTGAAGAAAGTTGTTTTTGCAAAGTTTTCGATATCGACTGCACCAATCCTTTAGGTGACGTAACTTGTTGGTTGGACGCGGAAGCCCTTTATTTAAGACCTAACACCGAAAAAGGTCAATCGGTTTTAAACGTCGTTTCCGATTTAACCGAAACTTGCGGAGAGGAAGCCGTTAACGCTATTTGCGAAGAAAGCAAAAAGATTACCGAAAAACTTCCTTTTTCCAATCTCGATTTAACGCCGTTCAAACCGGAAAACTTAAACGAACTTTTCGATCTTCCGGTATGGAACGAATTAAGCGAGGCTTGTTTAGGTTGCGGCGCTTGTACCTTCGTATGTCCTACTTGCCAATGTTTCGATATACGCGATTTCAAGACTAATAAAGATATAATAAGGTTTCGTTGTTGGGATAGTTGTATGTATAGCGATTTCACGCAAATGGCGGCGGCTAATCCCCGTACCACGCAAATGCAACGCTATCGTCAAAGATTTATGCATAAACTCGTTTATTATCCTTCGCAATACGGTACGTATAGTTGCGTTGGATGCGGAAGATGCGTTAAAAAATGTCCCCAACACCTTAATATAGTCAAAGTAATTAAGAAAATAGGGGGTAGCAAAAATGACTAACGAAAATTTAATCCCCAAAATCGGCGTGGTAACCAATATAAGAAAAGACACGCCCGACGTAAAAACTTTCAGAGTCGTAGGTCTTGACGGCAAAAAACTTTTCAAGCATATGCCCGGACAATGCGCAATGGTATCTATCCCGGGAGTCGGCGAATGTATGTTTAGTATTACGAGTTCGCCCACGAACGAGGAATATATGGAATTTTCCATTAAAAAATGCGGTTGCGTAACCGAAGTCGTTCACTCGATAGAAGAAGGTCAACAAATAACCGTACGCGGTCCTTACGGAACTCCTTTCCCCGTTGAAGGCGAAGATTTCAAAGGCAAAGACACGTTGTTTATCGCCGGCGGTATCGGTTTAGCGCCTTTAAGAAGCGTTATCAACTATATTCGTCATTACCGCAATAATTACGGCAAAGTCGTCGTCGTTTACGGTGCGAGAAGCAAAGACGATTTAGTAGATATCGACGAGATTAAAAACGAGTGGCAAAACGAAAAGGACTTCGAAGTTTACTTAACCATCGACCGTCCCCAAGAAGGTTGGGACGGGCACGTAGGTTTCGTACCCGCTTACGTCAAGGAATTAGGTTTAGATCCTACCATGACCGCGGTGCTTTGCGGACCTCCGATAATGATTAAGTTTACTTTACAAGGCTTATTGGAACTCGGTTTTTCAAAAACGCGCGTTTATACTACGTTAGAACTCCGTATGAAATGCGGTATCGGCAAATGCGGACGTTGTAACGTCGGCGACAAATTCGTTTGCAAGGACGGTCCCGTTTTCCGTATGGATCAACTTGACGAACTCCCAGACGAGTATTAAGAGGTAACGAATATGGAAAAATTTGTTAACGTTTATTTTTTCGGTAAAAAATACAGCGTTCCTGAAAGTCTTACCATTATGAAGGCTATGGAATACGCGGGCTACGAACTAGTCCGCGGCTGCGGTTGCCGTAACGGTTTTTGCGGCGCTTGCGCAACTTTTTACCGCATTAAAGGAAAACAAGAATTAAAAACCTGTCTTGCTTGTCAACAACAAGTGGAAGAAGGTATGTACGTAGCGACTTTACCTTTCTTTCCCTTAGTAAAACAGGTTTACGATATCAATAAAATTAAACCTACGGAACAAATTATGATGCAACTTTATCCCGAAATTTACAGTTGTATCGGTTGCAACGCTTGCACAAAGGCTTGTCCGCAAGGTTTAAACGTAATGCAATATATCGCGTACGCGCAACGCGGCGAATATAAATTATGCGCGGAAGAGAGTTTCGACTGCGTAATGTGCGGTATATGCTCTTCACGCTGCCCCGCGGGGATTTCCCATCCGCAGGTTGCCGAACTTGCCCGTAGGCTTTACGGCAAGTATATAGCACCCGATTGCGAGCATTTAAACAAACGCGTCGCGGAAATAAACGACGGCGATTTCGTAAAGATTATGGAAGACGTTATGGGTAAGTCCATTGACGAGATGAAAGAACTTTACAACCATCGCGATATCGAGAAGTAAGGAGGTTTAATTATGTACAAATATACGGACGAACAACTTGCTTCGATGAAGAAAGTCGAAGCGACGAGAGAAGAACGTTTACAAAACCTCTTTCCTCGTATGTCGGCGGAAGAAAAAGACGCCGTTTTAAAGGAAAATCATCCCGATTATATCGATAGCGCTTACGAAACTTTAAAAGTCGGTCCCAACAAAGGGGATAAAGTTTTACACGAACTTGCCGACCTTTTGCAAGGTAAATCGCGCGTTTCGGGTAAGAAAATAGACTTATCTAACCCCGATTACGACGTAGACGTTTTAGTTATCGGCGGCGGCGGCGCGGGTTCTAGCGCGGCTATAACCGCCCACAATAACGGTGCTAACGTTATGATAGTAACCAAACTTCGTATAGGCGACGCCAACACGATGATGGCGGAAGGCGGTATTCAAGCGGCGGATAAGCCTAACGACAGTCCCGCAATCCATTATTTGGACGCTTTCGGCGGCGGACACTTCGCGGCAAAGCCAGAACTACTAAAAAAACTCGTTTACGAAGCCCCCGACGCTATCAAATGGCTTAGCGATTTGGGTGTAATGTTCGATAAGGACGAGGCGGGTAATATGATTACCACGCACGGCGGCGGAACTAGCCGTAAGCGTATGCACGCTTGCAAGGACTATAGCGGCGCCGAAATTATGAGAACGCTTCGCGACGAGGTTTTAAACCGCAATATCCCCGTAGTGGATTTTACCGCGGCTATAGAAATTATTAAGGATTCCAACGGTAACGCGGCGGGCGCCGTTTTAATGAATATGGAAACCAAGGAAATCCTTATCGCAAAAGCAAAAACGGTGATTATCGCGACGGGCGGTGCGGGGAGACTTCATTATCAAGGTTTCCCGACGAGTAACCACTACGGCGCGACTGCCGACGGTTTGATTTTAGCCTACCGCGCTGGCGCACACCTGTTGTATGCGGATACGCTTCAGTATCACCCCACCGGCGTTGCCGAACCCACTCAAATTTACGGCGCGTTAGTTACCGAAAAGGTACGCAGTTTGGGCGCGCAACTAGTAAACGCCGACGGAAACGCTTTCGTTTATTCCTTAGAAACACGTGACGTAACCGCCGCAAGCATTATAAGAGAGTGCAACGTAAGAAATAAAGAAGTTAAGACCACCGACGGTCAAGGCGTATGGCTCGACACCCCGATGATCGATATGATTAACGGCGAAGGCACTATTGAAAAACGTATTCCCGCAATGCTTAGAATGTTCGGTAAATACGGTATTGATATAAGAAAAGAACCCATCTTGGTCTATCCGACTTTGCATTACCAAAACGGCGGTATAGATATCGACGCCAATTGTGAAACCACCACGGTTAAAAACCTTTTCGTAGCAGGGGAAGCCGTAGGGGGCATTCACGGCAGAAATAGACTTATGGGTAACAGTTTGTTAGACATTATCGTTTTCGGGCGTGACGCGGGCGAAGCGGCTTCAAGCAAGGCTAAGACGGTAAAAGTCGGTAAACTCAACTTAAATCACGTAAAAGAATTCGATAAAGAACTTGCTAAAGAAGGTATTAAACCTACGAAACTTTCTCCGCAGATTTTGCCTAACTACGCAAGGAAGGAGATGTAATTTATGCTAACAACTTTAGCGAATATTTGCGAAATCGTAATGGTAATTTGTTTCGGCGCAAGTTGGCCTTTTAACATTATTAAAGCTTATAAAGCAAGAACGACGAAAGGTACGAGTCTTTTGTTTATGAGTTTGATAGGTTTAGGCTACGTCGGCGGTATTTTGAATAAAATATTTACCTTGTCGGAAAAGGGGCTTTCCTGGCTCCAATGGGTAGCGTTTGCTTTCTATTTTATCAACTTGTGTATGATTATCACCGGTTTGGTAATTTACTTCCGCAATAAACGCTTGGATGCCGAAATAGTAAACGAAAACGCTTAATCAAAATTTAAAGGCATTAAAAAACGCCTAAAAACGGATAAAAACGGCAAAATCAAATTTTGCAAAAATAACAAACCAAAAATAAAATTTTTAATAAAGAGGTTAAAAAAATGAATAAAATCGATTTAACTAAGTACGGCATCACCGGTACCTCTAACTTGGTACACAATCCTTCTTACGAGTATTTATTCGTAGAAGAAACCAAACCCGGTTTAGAAGGTTACGATAAAGGTCAAGTAAGCGAACTCGGCGCGGTCAACGTAATGACGGGCGTATACACCGGTCGTTCTCCTAAAGATAAATATATCGTTATGGATAAGAACTCCGAAAACACCGTTTGGTGGACTTCCGATTCTTACAAGAACGATAACCACCCCATGAGCGAAGAAACTTGGGCAAAAGTTAAAGAAATCGCTATCAACGAACTTTCTAACAAAGACTTAATCGTAGTCGACGCTTTCTGTGGCGCCAACAAAGACACCCGCATGGCGGTTAGATTTATCGTAGAAGTTGCTTGGCAAGCCCACTTCATCAAAAATATGTTCATCAATCCGACCGAAGAAGAAGCCGCTTCCTTCGAACCCGACTTTATCGTTTACAACGCTTCCAAAGCAAAAGTTGAAAACTATAAAGAATTAGGTCTTAACTCTGAAACTTGCGTTGCTTTCAATATTACCAGCAAAGAACAAGTTATCATCAACACTTGGTACGGCGGCGAAATGAAGAAGGGTATGTTCTCCATGATGAACTATTATCTTCCTTTAAAGGGCATCGCTTCCATGCACTGCTCCGCTAACACTGATATGAACGGCGAAAACACCGCTATTTTCTTCGGTTTATCCGGTACCGGTAAAACCACTTTGTCCACCGATCCTAAGCGTCTTTTAATCGGCGACGACGAACACGGTTGGGACGATAACGGCGTATTCAACTTCGAAGGCGGCTGCTACGCAAAGGTTATCAACTTGGATAAAGACAGCGAACCCGACATCTACAACGCCATTAAGCGTAACGCCCTTTTAGAAAACGTTACTTTGGACGAAAACGGCAAGATCGATTTTGCGGACAAGTCGGTTACCGAAAACACCCGCGTAAGCTATCCTATCGACCATATTAAGAATATCGTTCGTCCTATAAGCGCCGCTCCCGACGCTAAGAGCGTTATCTTCTTATCCGCCGACGCTTTCGGCGTATTGCCTCCCGTTAGCGTTTTAACGCCCGAACAAACCCAATATTACTTCTTAAGCGGCTTCACCGCGAAACTTGCGGGTACCGAACGCGGCATCACCGAACCCACCCCGACTTTCTCGGCTTGCTTCGGTCAAGCGTTCTTGGAACTTCACCCCACTAAATACGCTCAAGAACTCGTTAAGAAGATGGAAAAGAGCGGCGCTAAAGCGTACCTCGTTAACACCGGTTGGAACGGAACGGGTAAACGTATATCCATTAAAGATACCCGCGGCATCATCGACGCTATCTTGTCCGGCGCTATCAACGAAGCACCCACCAAGACTATTCCTTACTTCAACTTCACCGTACCCACCGAACTTCCCGGCGTAGACAGCGGTATTTTAGATCCGAGAGACACTTACCAAAGCGCCAAGGATTGGACGGTTAAGGCTGAAGATTTAGCGGGTAGATTCATCAAGAACTTCGCTAAATACGAAGGCAACGAAGCGGGTAAAGCTTTAGTTAAAGCTGGTCCTCAACTCGACTAATTAAACTTAAAAATCGACTAATATATCGTCGTATTTATTAACGGCTCTCCGTTTAGGGGGGCCGTTATATTTCGTCTTTTTTACCGTAAATTTTTTCTATCTTAAATACGAATACCGTCGCAGAATCAAAGTTTAGGCGTTTTTTTTGCATCGACAACTTAAAAGCGTGAAAGTTTTATCATTTTTATTGACAAATATTTCAAATAGTGTTACACTAAAAGCGCGATTCAACCTAATATTATTCACGTAAGTATACTTATCGGGCATAAGTGTGCTTTGTTTTGTATACATATAAATCTTACGTGAATATTAGATTTTTTTGTTGAATCGCAGCTTCCGCAAAACGAAAGACGCTATGCTAACGCTGACTCGTTTATACGGGCGGCGTTTTTTTAATTTTCACCCTTCGTTAGGGAGGGTAAAGGTTTTTATCGCCGCGCAAAATTTTTTAGTAGGAGAAAAATATGGACAGGAAACTATTATTTTTAATCGTTTTATGTATTACGACCATTTGTTGTCTTTTTACCGCCACTGCGTGTAAAAAAGACGAAAAAGACGATTCGTCCTCGACGGGCGAAAAAGACCACTCTCACGTTTTTCGCGAAATAGAGGTTCCTATTTCCGATACCGAGGGGTATTATTTGTACGAATGCGATTGCGGTTATTCGTATAAAGGAGATAGTTATATAAAAGTCGCCGTTTGCAAGCACCCCGCTTACGGAGCGTGGGAAAGTTTAGGTGACGGCAGGCACGTAAAGTATTGCGAGAATTGCGGCGAAGTCGTTACCGAATCTTGCAGCGGCGGAACGGCTACTTGTAAAGACCTTGCCGTTTGCCAAGTTTGCCACGAACCATACGGCGACTTTGCCGAACATAACTTATCGAAAGAATTGCATTATGACGCCGACGGACACTATCGTGAATGTTCTTGCGGATATCGAGCGGATTTTCAACCGCACGATTTTGAAAAAGGTGAATTATACGACGACTGTCAGTGCAACGAAAAAGGACATTGGCACGAATGTTCGTGCGGCTATAAAGAGAACGTACGTGAACATATTTCTTCCGGTGCCGCGACCGAAACAAGTGACGAATATTGCGTCGAATGTAAGTACGTAATAACGCCCGCGTACGGTCATCTTTGTTCGTTACATTTAGAAAAAAGGGATAGAGTCGAGCCCACTTGTACGACGGAAGGCAATATCGAATACTACGTTTGTGACTGCAAAAAAATTTACGCCGACGAACAAGCAACTAAAGAAATAGACGAAAAAGACTGTATACTGCCGCTTGTCGGGCACAACTGGGTTCGTTCTACCGAATGGTGGAGTCTTGAATTGTCGGCGACTTGTACCGAACCCGCGGTTTATTACGTATCTTGTTCCGTTTGTCATCAAAATAAAGAGGACGAAACTTTTACGGACGGTACCGCTCTCGGACATAAGTATAGTAGCGTATCCTACGTTTGGGCATCGGATAATTCAAAGTTAACCGCTAAAAGAAGTTGTCAGCGTCGCGGGTGTTCTTACGTCGAAGAGGAAACCGCAATCGCCGAAAAAGAGATAAATCAAGATCAATCTTGTACCGACGAAGAGCTTTCGACCTTTACTTGTACTTTTAAAAATCCCGAGTTTGAGACCAAAACGAAATACAAGGTAATAACAAAACCTGCCGCCGGACACGAATGGGAAGAGCCGATTTATAATTGGAACCTAAATATTGAGGCTTTCGTTGACGGTAATCCGGAGGTCCTCGCATATTGCGATTGTAAAAATTGCGATTGCAGTGATAACGAATTTGGAAATATTACGAGCAAGGTCGTTACGAAACATGCTACTTGCACGGACGCCGAAATATCTACTTTTACGGCAACTTTTAACGATCCTTTGTTTTCAACGCAAATAAAAGAAGGCGTAGTAAGCGCTGTTAAATTAGGTCACGACTGGGAAGACGCGACTTACGTTTGGTCTACGGATAATACCGAGGTAACCGCAACCCACGTTTGCAAGCGCGATAGCACGCATACCGAAACGGAAACGGCAAAATGGTCAAGGTATTACGTTACTCAATACCCAAGTTGTACGAATGACGAACTTTCAACGGTTTACGTATATTTTAACAATAGTTGTTTTGATACGCAAAGCAAGGAAAACGTCAAAACGAACGACAAACACGGACACTATTACTGTGAAGCGACTTACGTTTGGTCGTCGGATAATAAAACCGTAACGGCAAAAAGGGTTTGTCGATACGATAGCAATCACGTTGAAACCGAAACGGTAAATACCACAAGCAAAGTTACGCAACCCCAAAGTTGTACTAAAGACGAACTTACGACTTATACCGCAACTTTCAAGAACCCTGCGTTTGCAACTCAAACTAAAGAAAACGTAACGACAAAAACTGCCCACGGACACAGTTACGGTGAAGCAACTTATACTTGGACTGACTATTCCAAGGTAACGGCAACGAGAGTTTGTTCTCACGATAGCAGTCACGTTGAAACCGAAACCGCGAACACGGTAAGAATAACCACTCAATCGCGTACTTGTACGGACGACGAAATATGTACTTTTACGGCAACGTTCAAGAACCCTGCGTTTGCAATTCAAATTAAAGATAACGTTAAAACAGTCGACAAATACGGACATAGTTACAGCACAGCAACTTACGTTTGGTCGTCGGATTATTCAACGGTAACGGCAACGAGAGTTTGTTCTCACGATAGCAGCCACGTTGAAACCGAAACGGTAAATACCACAAGTAACGTTACTCAATCCCAAAGTTGTACCGATAACGAACTTACGACTTATACGGCAACGTTTAATAATTCCGCGTTTGCAATTCGAATTAAAGAAAACATAAAGACAAATGATAAACTCGGACATAGTTACGGCGAAGCAACTTACACTTGGACCGGTTATTCCAAGGTAACCGCAACGAGAGTTTGTTCTCACGATAGCAGCCACGTTGAAACCGAAACGGTAAATA
>CAZMOD010000014.1:16499-18928 GCA_964567885.1 uncultured Christensenella sp. | reverse complement strand
GCCCACGGGCATAGTTACGGCGAAGTAACTTATACTTGGACTGACTATTCCAAGGTAACCGCAACGAGAGTTTGTTCTCACGATAGCAGCCACGTTGAAACCGAAACGGTAAATACCACAAGTAACGTTACTCAATCCCGAAGTTGTACTAAAGACGAACTTACGACCTATACCGCAACGTTCAGAAATGATGCGTTTGAAACTCAAATCAAGGAAAACGTTATAACTAAAAAAGCCCACGGGCATAGTTATACCGATTACGTATCGAATAATAACGCGACTTGCGAAGAAGACGGTACCAAAACCGCAGTTTGCGATTATTCCTGCGGTGAAACGAAAACGATAACGGACGAAAATACCGCACTCGGACACGATTGGCAAGTAATTTACGTTTGGTCGACCGATAACTTAAGCGTAACGGCAACGAGGGTTTGTAAAAACGATAATAAACACGTTGAAACCGAAACCGTAAATACGGTTATTGCGGTTACGCAAGAATTATCTTGTGAAAACGATGAATTAAAGACTTACACGGCAACGTTTAAAAACGACGCGTTTACAACGCAAATTAAAGAAAACGTAAAGACTGCGGATAAACTCGGTACTCTTGAATTGATTTATACCGAACACACTACCGACGATAGCCGTTATTGGTACGTTTCGGGCATAGATTCTTCTTACGAAGGACGTGTGATTATTCCCGCCGTCCACGACGGATCTCCCGTTACCGGTATAGATGAAAACGCATTTAAGGACAATTTATCGATAACTTTCGTCGAAATCGGTATCAATATAGCGTATATAGGCGATTCCGCTTTCCAAGGCTGTACTTCGGTTACGGAAATATATTATAACGCAACTTCGTGCGAAGATTTAAACAGCGATAGCGCAATTTTCTACAACGTCGGAAACGAAGAAGGCGTAAAAGTAACGATAGGCAAAAACGTAATGAAAATCCCCGCGTATTTGTTCTACGGCGGCAGTACCGATTACGCGTCTAAAATAACCGAAATCATATTCGAAGAAGAATCTAACTGTATGATTATCGGTACTTATGCGTTTGCTTACTGCACTAAACTTACAAGCATAGTAATTCCTGATAGCGTCGTAAAAATCGGCACGGCGGTATTTTCCGGTTGCAGTTCTTTAAAAGAAATGACTATACCGTTCGTCGGTTCGGAAGCGGGTAAAACTTCAAAGGATACTTATCAATACCCGTTCGGATATATATTTGGTACTACTAGTTATGAGGGCGGAATGAAAACGTCTCAATCGTATGTAGGTAGTTCCGTAACGTCAAGGACTCGTTCCGACTATTATATTCCTAACAATTTGAATAACGTAGTCGTTACGGGAGGCAATATTTTATACGGTGCGTTTTATAATTGTACCGGGCTTACGAGTATCATAATTCCGGATACCGCAACTTCTATTGGACAATATGCATTTTATAACTGTAGTGGACTCACGGGTATAATATTCCCTAAAAATTTAACCTTTATTGGACAATATGCGTTTTATAATTGTAGCGGGCTTACAAGTATAACGTTTCCTATCGGATTAAAGAGCTTTGGCGATGACGCGTTCGATAACTGTAGCGGAATAGAATCTCTTGCGGTTGATGAGAATAATAAAGTATTACACAGTGAGGGTAATTGTATTATATCATCCAATACGTTGATATTAGGGTGCAAAAACAGCATAATACCGGAATATGTAAACTCAATCAGTAGAGGTGCATTTTACGGTTGTGAAGGAATTACTAACTTAATTATACCCGAAAGCGTAACTTCAATCGGTTTCGAGGCGTTTGTAGGGTGTACAGGTTTGTTAAATATAACACTTGGTAGTAACGTAACCGAGATTGGTCAACGTGCTTTTATGGGGTGTTGCAGCCTAAAGGGGATAACAATACCAGAAGGTGTAAAAGATATCTCTTTTAATACCTTTAGCGGATGTAGCAAACTTGAGTACGTAGTCCTTCCCAAGAGTATTACTAAAATTTATGGCGATGCTTTTAGAAACTGTAGTGCACTTAAAAGTATAACACTTCCTAATATAACCTTTATTGACGATGGTGTATTTTACGGTTGCAGCGGACTTACGAGAATAACTATTCCTGATAGTATAACTTCAATCGGTAGTAGTGCGTTCTATGGTTGTAGCGGACTTACGAGTATAGCAATTCCCAACGGTGTGACTTCAATCGGTGATTACGCGTTCTATGGTTGTAGCGGACTTACGAGTATAGAAATATCGAATAACATAACTTCAATTGGTAATTATGTGTTTTACGGTTGCAGTGGACTTACGAGTATAGAAATACCGAATAATGTAACTTCAATCGGTAATTATGTGTTTTACGGCAGCGGACTTACGAGTATAGAAATACCGGATAACGTAATTTCAATCGGTAATTATGTGTTTTA
>CAZMOD010000014.1:0-16399 GCA_964567885.1 uncultured Christensenella sp. | reverse complement strand
TGGTTGCAGTAAACTTGCGAATATAACTATTTCTGACAATGTAACTTCAATCGGTAATTATGTGTTTTATGGTTGCAGTAAACTTGCGAATATAACTATTTCTGACAATGTAACTTCAATCGGTTATCATGCTTTTGAAAAGTGCAGCGCGCTTACGAGTATAATACTTCCTAATAACCTAATCTCAATTGATTTTTGTACGTTTCTCGATTGCAGTGGACTCACGAGCATAATTATCCCTGAAAATGTAACTTCAATCGGTAGTAGTGCGTTTTATGGTTGCAGTGCACTAATCAGTGTATCAATGGGAGATAGTGTTACAACGATTGAAGATAGCGCGTTTTCTAATTGTACTGCACTAACAACTTTGACAATTGGTAATAATGTAACTTCGGTTGAATACGGCGTGTTTAAGGGATGCCTTAACTTGTCTTATAATGAATATGACAATGCTTATTATTTAGGTAATGATAATAATCCTTTTGTAATATTAATAAAAGTGAAAGACAAATCACTTTCTACTTATACTATAAACGAAAATACAAAAATTATCTATAACTCTGCATTTTCAGTATGTTCTAACTTAACAAGCATAGAAATTCCTGATAACGTAGCTTCGATTGGGGCCTCCGCGTTTTATGGTTGCAGTAATTTAACTAGCGTAACGATTGGTAGTAGCGTATCTTCGATTGCACAGGCGTTTGTTAACTGTGAAAAATTGATTGAAGTATATAACAAGTCGTTATTAACGATAACCTTAGGAAGTATAGACAATGGATATATTGCATATTATGCAAAAAATGTCTATACGCCTATGGAAGGTGTTAAAAAACTTTCTATCGACGGTAACGGATTTATCATTTATGCGGATAATGATGATAAAATACTTGTTGGCTATACCGGTACCGAAACGGAACTAGTGATCCCTTCAAACGTTACAGAAATCTATTATAATGCGTTTTATGGATGTAATAATCTAATAAGTGTTACGATTCCTGAAAGTGTAACTATGATTGGCGTACAAGCGTTTTGCGGATGTCACTATCTTAACAACGTTATAATCGGTGATGGCGTAACGACTATTAGCGAGTATGCGTTCCATGACTGTAATAGGCTCACAACCGTGTCAATGGGTAATAACGTGGCTGTGATTGAAAAGAATGCATTTTATAATTGTAAAATGTTAAGCATAACGATACCTAAAAGTGTAACTTCAATTGGTGATTATGCGTTTGAGTTTGGCAATCTTAAACAAGTATATTACTTCGGAACGGCTAAAGGTTGGTCGAGTATTTCGATTAATTCGTCGGCAAATAGTAAATTAACCAATGCTACGATTTACTATTACAGTGAAGAAGCGCCGGAAGGCGAGGGCAATTATTGGCATTACGACGAAAACGGTGATATTGCCGTATGGAGCAATGCAGAATAGTGCTTATTAGATAAAGAAAAACTCTCCCTTTGGAGCGTTATGCAAAGAAAGCCTCCTTTGATTGCAAGGGAAGACTCCCTTAATAAGGGAGATGTCACGTAGTGACAAAAGGTTTCGGAGTTGTCAACGAAGTTGACTGAGGGATTGAACGCCTAAACAATCTCGCGGCAAATTTCAAACCTCTTATCCCTTTCGGCGCTACGCGCCACTTCCCCTTAATCAATGAGGGGCAGCTTGCAAAAAGAAAGGCGACAACCAAGAAAGGCACGCAAAAGAAGAAAGGCTCCCGCTTGGGCTATTTTCTCTAAGAAAGGCTCCCCCTTGGGGGAGCTCCGCCGCAGGCGGTGAGAGGGTCAATTATATAATTCCCAAAATTGCTTTTTAGTCTACGTTACGTAGACGAATTTCGCCGAAAGGCGATTTTATACGCGACCGCTATACGTGTGGTCGCGTATTCCTTTTTTAAACTAAATAACGCGAATACGTAATGCTCAAAACTTAAAACACCTTGCAAGTTGTTAATTTTCCGTATTTAACGTTTCGTTACTTAATATAATATATCCGTCTAAGTGTTCCGCAGTAAAGCGGATAAGCGTGGTTTTATGCGGATAAAAAAGAAACCGAATTTAGAGTTTTTAAAGATTTTCATCTTAATTTTTTTAGGCGTTTTATGCGCTGCGTTTTTCTATTTTTACGTTTATCGATCCAACGGTTTTTTGCAAAGATACCGTAAAATATTGATTCCTTGCGGTTTTTTGGTTATTGCTTGCTTAGTAGTAATTTGCGTAGTCGCGGGGATAACCGAAAATAAAAAATTTTCGCGGTTTTTGTCTTCGGTTTTGGCGTTTTCGACGGTGCTTTTAGCCTTTTTATACTTTTTGCAAGAAAGCGGCTTTTGGGAAAAGTTCGATTCGGTCGAAAGTTTAAAAAATTACGTCCTTAAAAAGGGTGTTTACGCCGCTTTATTTACCTTTATTTTGCAATTTTTGCAAGTAGTCGTTTTGCCTATTCCAAGTATTTTAACGACTACTATGGCGACGCTTTTATTCGGTCCTTTTAAAGGCGCTTTATTAAGTTTCGGCGGTATTTTTTTAGGGTCTTTAGCGGCGTTTTTTATCGGAAGAAAACTCGGCGTAAAAGCAGTTTCTTTTATCGTCGGCGAAAAAGCCTTAACCGATTTTAAAAATACTTACCGCGGAAAAGACGAAGTAATGCTTACCGCCGTTTTGTTTTTGCCGTTTTTTCCGGACGATTTAATTTGTTTTATCGCGGGGCTATCAACGATGAAACCAAAGCGTTTTATCGTTACCGTCGCCATAACCCGTTTTTTGTCGGTTTTCGTAACTTCGTTTTCGGTAGGCGGAAATCTTTTGCCTTACGATACTTGGTGGGGCGTTTCCGTCTGGATAATTATATTGTTAATAGCAGCCCTCGTTTCGGTGTCGGTTTATAAAAAATTATATAAAAACCGTTGATTTTTCGTTAGATTTTATGTATAATAAACGTACTTGAATTATTAACCCGCTAAATTTTAATTCTAACGTTTATGAGAACTATTTTACACGCCGATCTTAATAATTTTTACGCCTCGTGCGAGCAAGTCTTTAACCCTTCCTATAAAGACTGTTTTTTCGTCGTTACGGGAAGCGTAAAGGCGCGTCACGGCATAGTTCTTGCCAAAAACGAAAAAGCCAAAAAAGCGGGCGTTAAAACGGGTATGACCATAAAAGCGGCTAAGGATTTATGTCCCGACCTTATTTTAGTCGAAGCCGACTTCGACAAATACCTCGATTTTTCCGAAAAGGTAAGGAAAATTTTTCTTGATTACACCGATTTAGTTGAACCTTTCGGTATCGACGAAGCGTGGCTTGACGTAAGCGGCAGCAAGATTTTCGGCGACGGCAAAAAAATTGCCGACGAGATCCGCGCACGCGTTAAGGAGTTAGGGTTGACGGCTTCCGTAGGCGTAAGTTTCAATAAAATATTCGCGAAACTCGGCTCGGATATGAAAAAGCCCGACGCAACCACGGTTATTAGTTACGATAATTATAAAGAAACGGTCTGGAAACTTCCCGCCGCGGATTTATTGATGGTAGGAAGAAAAACTGCCGACAAACTTTTAAAATATAACATAAAAACGATAGGGGACTTAGCGAACGCCGACGTAAACTTTTTAACTCGTTCTTTAGGAAAAGCAGGGACTACTTTGCACGCTTACGCTAACGGCGAAGATTTTTCTTCCGTCCGCAAATACGAAGAACCCGACGAAGTAAAATCAGTCGGCAACAGTATGACTTGCTATCGCGATTTGAAAAGTTTAGAGGACGCGAAAGTGATGTTTTCCGTGCTTTCGGATAGCGTGTCCTCACGCGTTATACGTAAAAATTTGGGCAACGCTTCCACGCTTTCCATTTCCGTCCGCGACGAAACTTTAAGAACGTTTACGCGCCAAACCAAACTAAATCCGCCGTCGAGTTTTGCGGACGATATTTTCGACGCGGCTATAAATTTATTTCAAGCCAATTACGATTTTAATAAAGGCGTAAGGTCGCTCGGCGTGTCGGTGTCCGATTTTACTACGGGCGAAACTCAACTTTCCATTTTCGATACCGCGGTTGATTACGACAAAAAAATGCAACTTGCGAAAGCGGTGGTCGGTATCAGAGATAAATACGGACTTAACAGTCTTCAAAAAGCCGTTACCTTAAAAGACAAAAGGATTGCGAGGGAAGAACCGGAAAAAACTCATACCGTTCATCCGCAAGCCTTTAAGACGGAAGATTGAATAAATGCCGAGAAAGATTGAAAAACGCCGTAAAAGCGCTTGCAAAAAATTACTTTTGCGGTTATAATTGTCGAAGAAAAAAGTTTTTTAGGTAATTTTGCTATGATTGACGGAAGTATTTTAACGGAAAAATTATTAAATTACGCCAAGGATAATTTAAAATTAAGCGATTACGACGTCTCCGTAAAGCGTGAACTTTTACGTTATATTTTAAAGGTAAAACCGTCCGAAACTCCTCGGGTAGAAGATAGTTTTTCTTTAAACGCGCTTAAAAACGAACTTTCCGCTTATATAGCCGAAAATTCTCTCGATTCAACTTTTAATCGCGACGACTTAGTCCGTTTTATAATGGGCAATTTGCTTCCCGCACCTTCCGATATAAATAAAAAATTCCGCAATTTAAGAGAAAAATTCGGCTCCCGCGCGGCGTGCGATTACCTTTACGATTTAACCTTGAAAGGCGGCGACGTCGAAAAAGATTTTTCCGACCGAAAAGACGTTTATTATAAGTTGGACGACGCGGAGTTTTATCTTTCCGACCACGCGGCGGATTTTCGTCGCGATGATTTTAATTTTTCTTGCACGCATAGAAGCGTTACCTTCGATTTAAACGGAGAGGAGTGGACTATGCGGTTTATCGAGCCTTATTTCGTCGAGCACGAAAGCGCTGTAATTTTTAACGGCGACGAAAAGTCTTGCGCGCTTAGACAAAGATATTCGGCGGCGTTAGACTTCGTCGAGTACCTTCCCGAGTATTCCGCTCAAATTTTTTACGACGAGATTAAAGAAAAATCTAACGTTACCGCACCTTACTTTATAGCCGGTGTAAAAGAAGATACGGATATGCAAAAAAAGCCGTCTTTTACCGCTTCGTCGGCGCTTTATCCCGACGTTGAAATTTCCGTTTACGACTATCCTTTAAGCGTCGTAAGGCTTCAATCGTTCAACCGCAACACCTTGGAAAATTTGGCTATCGATATATCCGAAAAATGGCTCGATTACGTCGACCAAATAAGCGGCGCATACGGAAGAGACGCAGACGGCGTTTCTCAAAACGGCGTAGGTTTAACCGTCGGTTACTTGAAAGACAATCGCTATTTTACCGATATAGTTTTAACCGCACGCGTAAATTCCACCGAGCAATCCGCAGATTACTCTCTCGCGGAAAAATTAATCGACCGTTTTTATTTCGGAAGAATTTTGCTTCCGATTTCGGCACGAAAGGTTGCTGAAACCGCCGTATCCGTTTTAACTAAAAAGACGCCTTTTACGGAAGAACTTTTTAGCGAATATTCCGATTTGTGCGGTTACGAAGACGCGGTGAAGGGGATAATAGCGGAATACGGCTTTATAAAAGACGCCCAAAAAGCGGAAAATCTTTTCAAAAAGACGGTTGCTGAAAAATATCTCGACGCCCTTTATATAAAGTCCGTTTTTAAACGCGACGACGAAGGCGTGCGCTCCTTTAAACGCTTCTTGGCTTCGTCGGACGTTCGTTAACGCGTTTTTTAGGCGTTTAATAAAGCGGCGTTCGACCTTGAAAGCCGAGCGCTTAAATATATAAATTAAATTTTTAATAAATTGAAAGTAAATTAAATTTTGATTTTTCACTAAATTATGGCGTGTAATCACGCCTTTTTGTTTGCAATCGAAAAAATAATAATGTATAATAAAAACGATAAGATTAAAATGGGGAGTATGGGATTATTTTTTAACCGCTCCTTAAACGGTACTTATTAAATAGCGGCTATCTATTGTTAAAACGCTTATAAAAAGCAATTAAAAGCGGTCGCTAAAAACCCAAAATAAAGTTTTTTAACAAACGGAGGCATATAATGGATAAATTAGACTTGCTAAAATCCCAAAGGGAACTTTTGCGTCAAAAAACCGCCGAGGCAAGAAATAAGATCTCGGAATTAGTCGATGCGGACAGTTTCGTGGAATTGCAAAGTTACAGCTTCTCTAAAAACGATTTTTACGGAGAAAGCGCTTACGGCGAAGGCGTCGTTACTGGTTTTGCAACGGTAAACGGCAACCCCGTATACGTAGCGGCTATCGACGCGGAAACTCTCGGCGGAGGGTTAGGAGCCGGTAACTCGGCAAAAATCGTTAATTGTATGGAAAAGGCGCTTGCCGCAAGTTCGCCTATCGTGTACCTTCTTTCTTCACAAGGCATCTTGGCGGGCGAAGGCGTAGACGCTTTGGAAGGCGTTGCAAAGTTACTGTCTAAATCCGACGAACTTAAAGGGGAAGTTCCTCAGTTCGCGGTATGCAGCGGTAAAGTTTTAGGTTCGGCGACTTTGCTTGCCGCAAACTGCGATTACGTTTATTACGTAAAAGGCGCTTGCGTTGCGTTTAACAGCCCGTTAGTAATAGCGGCGCGCGGCGGAGAGGTTTTAGACGAGGCTAAAATCGGCGGTGCCGACAACGGAAGCGGCGTTTGCGATTTTGCCGTAGATAATATCGCCGCGGTAAGATCTTCTATCGAAAATATTTTGGAACTTTTGCCTGCGTACGGCGGAATTTACGCCGATTGCACCGACGACGAAAACAGAAATACTCCTTCTTTAAACGAGAAGGCTTGCGCTAAATGCTTGATTTCGGCGGTTTTCGACGACGGCAAGTTCGTAGAACTCAATAAAAATCACGCCAAAGAAGTGGTTACCGGTATCGGTAGAGTAGGCGGATATTCCATAGCGGCTATAATTTTTAACGGTGAGGGCGGCGTAGAACTTACCAAATGCAACGTAGAAAAGGTTAAAGACTTTTTGTACTACGCAAGTGACAATCGTCTTCCCGTATTGACTTTCGTAAATACTTTAGGCTTAAAGCAAGATTGCAAGACCAATTCTTCAACCGCGCTTTCGTCTATAGGAAACCTTATATCCGCGCTTAACTATACGGCGGACGTACCCCGCGTAAACGTGGTTTACGGAAAGGCTATCGGTTTAGGATACACGTTGTTTGCTTCTAAAGCGTACGGCGCTAATTATTCCTTCGCGTTTGCAACTAGTGAAATCGGCGCGGTATCCTCCGAAGTCGGCGCTGAAATGGAATACGCCGTTTCTAAGGGTAATAAAGAAGAATTAAAAGAAAAATTCGCTTCTATAGAACTCGATCCCTTCAAGGCGGCGAAAGGCGGATACGTTGACGACGTTATCGAACCTCAATATATTCGTCAATATTTAATCGCGGCTTTGCAAACGCTTATATAAAGAGGTGATAATATGACCGATTTATTATTGGCGTCCAAGTTGTTTAACGGGGCGTTCGTATTCTTGCTCGGTATAATAGTCGTATTTTTCGGTATTGCCGTAATTATTTTGGTGATCGAAGGCATCGGCAAAATAATTACGATGAAGAACGGTAAAAACACGGTGAAGGAAGACGATGACGAGGACGAACCCGTCGTTACGGATACGGCTTCCGTTTCACAAGAGTACGAAGGCGTTTCCCCCGAAGTAGTAGCGGCAATCAGCGCGGTGCTTTCGACTTATTACTTTTCAAACGAAAGCAACTGCGAATTTAAAATTAAAAAAATCAAAAGAATTTATTAGGAGTGTTAATTATGCGTAATTTTATAGTAACCGTAGACGGAAAACAATACGAAGTAGGCGTTGAAGAAGTAAGTTCTTCCAATACCGTTCAACAAACCGCGCCCGTAGTTGCGGCACCCGTACAAGCAGCCCCCAAAGCGGCGCCTCAAGCGGCTAAGCCGGCGGCTCCTCAAGGCGGAACCAAAATGAAATCGCCTATGCCCGGTATGATTAAAAAACTTACCGTTGCTAACGGCTCTACCGTTAAAAAAGGCGACGTAATCGTTGTCTTGGAAGCGATGAAGATGGATAACGACCTTAACGCTCCTTGCGACGGCGTGGTAACCTTCACCGTAACGGAAGGTTCCAACGTGGAAACCGGCGCCACTTTAGCGGTTATAGCGTAAGATAAAGGAGATTTATCTTTATGACTTTAAACGCGATTCTCGCAAGTGAATTTTGGGAGAGTATCAGCGGATTTTTAATCGGGTTATGGAACCAAACGGGTATCGCACAAGGTACCGATTGGCGTAACTACGTAATGATTTTGATATCCTTCGTATTATTCTATCTTGCGGTAGTTAAAAAATTCGAGCCGCTTTTAATGCTTCCGATAGCATTCGGTATGTTTATCGTTAACGTACCGGGCGCTTACGGCGTATTATTCGGCACGAAAGGTTATATAGTAACAGACACCCTTTCCAATAACGAAGTTGCAAGGGGAAGTTTAAAAGAAATAGCCGAATATTTCGGTCAAAATTTAAATGACGTTTTCACTATGTTTAAATCCGATGAAGTCGACACCGAAGTAAAAGCGTTTTCTCAATTTTTAACAAACGGCTTTTCCGCAACTATAAGTGGCGTTGATTACACCTTTGCGGCAGGACAACTCAGTCTTTCTTCCGAGCAAGTCATCGACAACTTCGGCTTATTCTATTATATCTATAAGGGCGTAGATTGGGTAATCTTCCCCCCGATTATATTCCTCGGTATCGGTTGTATGACCGACTTCGGTCCGTTAATCGCTAACCCCAAGAGTATGCTTATGGGTGCGGCAGCGCAACTCGGTATCTTTATTACCTTCTTCGGCGCGTTGTGCGTTTTAGGCTTTACGCCGATGGAATCGGGCGCAATCGCTATAATCGGTGGTGCGGACGGTCCTACTGCGATTTACGTTGCCAAAAAACTTGCCGAAGATTTGCTTCCCGCAATCGCAATTTCGGCGTATTCGTATATGGCGCTTATCCCCGTTATTCAAAAGCCCATAATGAAGCTTTTGACTACCGACAAAGAACGTCGCATCAAAATGACGCAATTAAGAACGGTTTCTAAACTTGAAAAAATAGTTTTCCCCATCGCCGTTTCTTTGGTTGTAGGGCTTTTATTGCCCGACGCGATGCCGCTACTCGGTATGCTTATGCTCGGTAACTTGTTAAGGGAATCCGGCGTAACGCAAAGACTTTCCGACACGGCGCAAAACGGTCTTATGAATACTATTACTATTTTCTTAGGCGTAATGGTAGGTTCTAAAGCTATCGGTTCTACTTTCCTCGACGTAAAGACTTTAGGTATCATTTTACTCGGGTTATTCGCGTTCTGTATGGGTACCGTAGGCGGACTTTTGTGCGCTAAGATTATGAATAAGATTTCAGGCGGCAAGATAAATCCGCTTATCGGTTCGGCGGGCGTTTCCGCAGTTCCTATGGCGGCAAGAATCTCGCAAGACGTCGGCAGGGAATACGATCCCGACAACCATTTGCTTATGCACGCTATGGGACCTAACGTCGCTGGCGTTATAGGCTCGGCGATAGCGGCGGGCGTTTTACTTGCCGTATGCCCGTTACTTTAATAAGGAGTTAATATTATGGCTAAAAAAGTTCAAATTACCGAAACTATTCTTCGCGACGCTCACCAATCTCAAGCGGCGACGAGGATGACTTTAGAACAAATGCTTCCTATGCTCGACCAATTAGACGATATCGGGTTCTATTCTTTGGAAGCGTGGGGCGGCGCTACTTTCGATTCTTGCTTAAGATTTTTAAACGAGGATCCTTGGGAAAGATTGCGCGTTATCAAATCGCACCTTAAAAAGACGCCTATCCAAATGCTTTTAAGAGGTCAAAACCTTTTAGGCTATAAGCATTATTCCGACGACGTAGTAGACGAATTCGTTCGTTTATCCATTAAAAACGGCGTTACCGTAATAAGAGTTTTCGACGCGTTAAACGACGTAAGAAACTTAGAAACCGCGATGAAGGCAATCAAAAAGTACGGCGGCGTTTGCGAGGCGACTATTTGCTATACGACTAGTCCCGTTCACACCAACGAATACTTTATTAACCTTGCCAAAACTTTGGAAGATATGGGCGCCGACAATATCTGCTTAAAAGATATGGCAAACTTACTTCTTCCTTATACCGTTTACGAACTCGTAAGCGGTATGAAAAAGGTTTTGAAACCCGAAACCAAAATTCACCTTCACACCCACAACACCTCGGGTACGGGCGATATGGTTAACTTAAAGGCAATCGAAGCCGGTTGCGATATCGTAGACTGTGCTTTATCTCCTTTGGGTAACGGTACTTCTCAACCCGCTACCGAACCTTTGGTTGCAACGCTTCAAGGTACCGAATACGATACGGGTATAGACCTTAATAAACTTCTTCCTATAACTCAATATTTCCGCGGCGTCGCCGACGAGTTAAAGGAAAAGGGCGTTTTATCCGACAAGGTGTTAAAGGTAGATATCAATACTTTGGTTTATCAAGTTCCGGGCGGAATGCTTTCCAACCTCATCAACCAATTAAAACAACAAAACAAGTCGGAAAAACTAATGGAAGTTTTAGCCGAAGTTCCTAACGTAAGAAAGGACTGCGGATATCCTCCTTTGGTTACCCCCAGCAGTCAAATCGTAGGGACCCAAGCCGTACTTAACGTTTTGATGGGCGAAAGATACAAAATGGTCACTAAGGAATTCAAAGGACTTTTACGCGGCGAATACGGTAAACTTCCCGCGGATCCTAATCCCGAAGTCGTTAGCAAGGTAGTCGGAAACGAACCTATTATTACTCATCGTCCCGCCGACGACATCGCACCCGAACTTGAAAAGTATAAGAAAGAATGCGCCGAATACGTTCAACAAGAAGAAGACGTTTTGTCTTACGCCGTATTTAACCAAGTCGCAATCAATTTCTTTAAATACAGACAAGCGAAACAAACGGGCGTAGACAAGGATCTTGCTTCCGACAAAAACCGCGTTTATCCCGCGTAAAAAGGGGTAAAATCGTTCAAGCGGACTATTCCGTTACAAAACAAATTGCGCGAAAGCGCCTACTAATTGCCGTAAGGAGGGCTATATGAACACTATAGTTATAGGCGGAGGCCCCGCCGGAATGATAAGTGCGTACTATTCCTCTCTTTACGGCAATAATACTATTTTAATAGAAAAAAACGAAAAACTCGGCAAAAAACTGTATATCACGGGAAAAGGACGTTGTAACGTTACCAACGATTGCGAACCTAACGAATTTTTGCAAAACGTAATATCCAACTCGCGTTTTTTGACGAGCGCTATTTATAATTTTTCGTCCGCCGATTTAACGGAACTTTTGCAAAGCAAAGGCTTACCGTTAAAAACGGAAAGGGGAAACAGAGTTTTTCCCGTTTCAGATAAGTCGAGCGACGTAATAAAAACGCTTGCCGATATGTTGAAGCAAGCAAACGTTAAGGTAGCCCTTAACCAAACGGTTACCGATATAATCGTCGAAAACGGAAGGGTTAGTAAAGTCCAAACCGACGCTTGCGTTTATCCTTGCGATAAAGTTATTATTGCGACGGGCGGAATATCTTATCCGCTAACCGGGTCCACCGGCGACGGTTATAAATTCGCAAAAAAATTAGGACACAAATTGGTAAACCCCGTTCAAGCGCTAGTTCCCTTTAAAATAAGCGGAAACTATTGCGCGGACTTAGCGGGGCTTACCCTTAAAAATATATCTTTAAACGTCGATTACGACGGAAAACGGCTTTTTAGCGAGTTCGGTGAACTTTTATTTACCCATCAAGGAATATCCGGCCCCGTCGTGTTGACGGCTTCAAGCAAAATAAACCGATTGGAAAAATCCAAAATTTCTCTTTCGATAGACTTAAAGCCGGCGCTATCGGAAGAAGTCTTAGACCAAAGGATTTTGAGGGATTTCGAAGAATTCAAGGGAAGAGAACTTAAAAATTCGTTGAACAAACTTATGCCGTCAAGCCTTATTCCTTTCGTTATAAAAAGAAGCGGAATAAAAGAATACAAAAAGAACAGCGAAATAACGAGGGAAGAGCGTTTACGCCTTCTTTCCGCTATAAAAGGTTTTAAACTCGATTACGACGGGCTAATGCCGTTTTCTCAAGCGGTGGTAACCGCGGGCGGGGTAGCGACTACCGAAGTTAATCCCAAAACCATGGAAAGTAAACTCGTTAAAGGCTTGTATTTTGCGGGTGAGGTCTTGGACGTCGACGCCTTGACGGGCGGTTTTAACCTTCAAATTGCCTTTGCAACGGGCGTAAAAGCGGGCAGCGACGACTAGTTTGATAGTTTATTAAACACTTATGAAAAAGTTTTTAAAATAAGGAGAAATTATGCTTAACGTAGCGCTTGACGGACCGTGCGGAAGCGGAAAAAGCACGGTTGCCGATATTTTAGCCGAAAAACTTGATATTTTACACTTAGACACGGGTGCAATGTATCGCGCGTGCGCGCTTGCGGCTTTAAAACGAAATATAAATTGCCTTGACGAAAAGTCGGTTTCCGACTTTATAAACGATATAGACCTCGTCGTTCGCTACGAAAACGGCAAACAAGTAACCGTTTTGGACGGTGAGGACGTTTCCGTAAAAATTCGCGCCAACGAAGTTTCGATGATGTCTTCCAACATATCTTCACTCGGCACGGTAAGGAAAAAAATGGTAGAAATGCAACAAATTATCGCAAAATCCAATAATTGCATTTTGGACGGAAGGGATATAGGCACGGTCGTTCTTCCTTTTGCTAAATACAAGTTTTATATTACTGCGACGGCGGAAGTAAGAGCGGAAAGACGATACAAAGAACTAATCTCCAAAGGTCAGTCCGTTCAATACGCAGACGTATTAAAAGAAGTTAACGAAAGGGACTATAACGATAGCCACCGCGCTATTTCACCCTTAAAAAAAGCCGACGACGCTATAGAAATCGATACAACCAACCTCGATATTTACCAAGTCGCGGAACGCATTTTATCTTATATTAACGTTTAATAAGGCAAAAGCCTTACGGGCGAAAGGAAAATTATGGTTTTATACTATATAATAAGGGCAATAACGACGCCGATCGTAAGATTGTTATTTCCCTTTAAATCAATCAACAAAGAAGACGCGTGTAAAGGTGCGTGCGTAATAGTTTCCAACCACTTATCAAATTGCGATTCTTTTATAGTAGGAATGCAATACAAAGGTAAAAATTACGTTTTAGGCAAAAAAGAAAGTTTTTCGCCTAAAATTGTCGGTTGGTTTTTAAAAACGGTCGGGGGCATTCCTATCGATAGGGATAATCCTTCACCCGCGACTCTTTTGCAATGCGTAAAACTTTTAAAAAGCGGCGAAAGGCTTCTAATTTTTCCCGAAGGCACCAGAAACAAAACCGATCAACCCTTATTGCCTTTAAAAGGCGGCGCGGCGCTTTTCGCGATAAAAAGCAAAGTTCCCGTTCAAACGGTGTTTATTCAAGGAAAATCAAGGCTTTTCAGGCGTAATTACGTAAAAGTAGGCAAGCCTTTCGAACTTAGCGAGTTTTACGGTCAAAAACTTACCGCCGAAGCGCTGCAAAAAGCCGACGATATTATTAAAGAAAAACTTTTAGAAACCGCTAAAATTCCCGTCAAAAAGGAAAAAGCGTAATATGGAAGTTATTCTTGCGAAAAACGTCGGATTTTGTCCCGGGGTAAAAAGGGCGGTCGAAACGGTAAAAAAAATCGCTAAAGACGGGGTTTCGGTTTACGGCGATCTCGTTCACAACGCAGCGGTTAACGACGATTTAAAAAAACACGGCGTAAAAATCGCGTACGATAAAAACGACGTAACGGGGGATACGGTGGTAATACGCTCCCACGGCGTTTCTAAGGATGAAATAGAGTTTTTTGAAAGTAAGGGATTAAAGGTCGTCGACTGTACCTGTCCCTTCGTAAATAGAATTCACGATATAGTTTTCGAGTATTCGAAAAAGGGTTACCGTATAATCGTCATAGGCGAAAAAACACATCCGGAGGTTATCGGGACGGTAGGTTGGGCTCAATCTAGCGACGTAATCGTCACCGACGAGTTTGACGAGAATTTCGACTATAATTCGGCGGAAAAAACCTGCATAGTAGCCCAAACAACCCTAAATATTGAAAAATTCGTGAAATTTTTGGATTTTTTTAAAAAAAGTTATACCAAAACAGTTGAGATTTTTGAAACTATTTGCTATACTACAAGGGAGCGTCAGAAAGAAGTCGCTTCTTTAGCGAAAAAATGCGATGCGATGATAGTCGTCGGGGATCAATCTTCAAGCAACACCCGTAAACTTTACGAAATATCTTCGCGGTATAACGACAACGTATCCTTCGTTAACGAGGCAAATAAGTTCGACGCATCAAAGTACGTTAATTTTTTAAAGGTAGGTATTGTATCGGGGGCATCGACTCCACCCGAACAATCAATGGAGGTTTTCTCAAAAATGGAAGAAGTAGTCACTGAAGTTAAAACTGTAAACGAGATGGAAGAAGCGGTCGCAAAATTAGAAAACGGCCAACAAAAATTCAGAAAGGGGCAAAAAATAGTTGCAACTATTTCTTCTGCTACGGATGAAGGTTTAGCTTTATACATCAATAACACCAAAAAGGAAATCCTTCTGCCTAAAGAAGAGCTTGATTGTGAAAAATACGTCAAAGCGGATTATGCTTCTAAAGTAGGCGAAGAAATCGAGGTCCTTATCATTGGTCTTAACCCTGTTCTTTTATCCGAAAAGGCTATCAGAGTTTTAGCGGAAGAAGAAAAAGAAATCGAAGAAATCAAAAACGGCAAAGTATTTACCGTTACGATTGACGGCACCAATAAAGGTGGTTTGACCGCAAGATACGGCACGTACGGCGTATTTATTCCGTCTTCTCAAATCAGAATCGGCTTTGTTAAAGAACTTGATAAATACGTAGGCAAAACCTTAAAGGTTAAAGCTGAAAGAATCGAAACCGCTGAAAGAAGAAAACAAATCGTTGCTTCTCAAAGGGTTATTTTAGAAAAGGCTCAACGCGACGCTGAAAGAAAGGCTAAAGAAGACGCTTTCTTTGCCGAAGTACACACCGGCGACATCGTTAAGGGTAAAGTCGTAAGATTCGCTTCCTTCGGCGCTTTCGTCGAAGTAAACGGTTTCGACTGCTTAGCGCACGTTTCCGATTTATCTTGGGTTTCCGTTAAGAGTCCCGCTGACGTTTTAGAAATCAATAAAGAATACGAATTCAAAGTATTAAAATGCGACGAAGAAACCAAAAAGGTTTCCATCGGCTATAAACAACTTCAACCTCGTCCTTGGGAAGCGGTTCCCGGAAAATATTCCGTTGGCGACGTTATCGAAGGCAAGATCGTTAGAATCGTTGATTTCGGCGTTTTCGTAGAAGTTGAAAAAGGCGTTGACGGTTTGGTTCACGTTTCTCAAATTTCTCACGAATGGCTTGAAAAACCGACCGAAGGTTTAAAGGTTGGCGACGTAGTTTCCGCTAAGATTATTTCTATCGATTACGATAAGGAAAAAATCACCCTTTCCATCAAGGCTTGCTTACCTCAACCCGAAGTAACCGCTAAACCTAAACGCGAAAGAACGGAAGAAGAAGGGGAAGAAAAACCCAGAAGAAAACGTCGCGAAAGACCTGTTACCGACGACGGTGAAGTACACGAATGGAAGGAAAGCGATTTCGGCGGCGCTTCTATTGCGGAACTTTTAAACAAGTAATTTTATATTAAAATGAGATACCTAAGCGGGTATCAATCGTTTGATGCCCGCTTATTTTATCTTGTTACACCGCGATTTTACGTTTTTTAAAAAAATTACGATTAAATTTAAAAATAAGCGCAAATTTACTTGACAATGTTTGATATTTATTGTATTATTTACGAGCATTGTTTAAAACCCTTCGGGGTGTGGCGCAGTTGGTAGCGCGCGTGGTTTGGGACCATGAGGTCGTGAGTTCGAGTCTCGTCACCCCGACCAAGCGTTAAACGACGATTGCGATTTTTTAAGGGCCTTTAGCTCAGTTGGTTAGAGCGGTCGGCTCATAACCGATTGGTCCGCGGTTCGAGTCCGTGAAGGCCCACCATTATATAAACAAACCATAATTATTATGGCCCGGTAGTTCAGCTGGTTAGAACGCTAGCCTGTCACGTTAGAGGTCGAGGGTTCGAGTCCCTTCCGGGTCGCCATTTGTAGCCTAATGCAATGGCATTAGGCTACAAATTTGCCTCGGTAGCTCAGTCGGTAGAGCAGGGGACTGAAAATCCCCGTGTCGGTGGTTCGATTCCGCCCCAAGGCACCAAAATGCTGGTGTAGCTCAATTGGTAGAGCAGCTGATTTGTAATCAGCAGGTCGCGGGT
>CAZMOD010000013.1:34814-41954 GCA_964567885.1 uncultured Christensenella sp. | reverse complement strand
AGCAGCTGATTTGTAATCAGCAGGTTGTAGGTTCGACTCCTATCACCAGCTCCAATTAATTTTATATGGAGAGATTCCCGAGTGGCCAAAGGGAGCAGACTGTAAATCTGTTGTCAACGACTTCGGTGGTTCGAATCCACCTCTCTCCACCACAAAACGGATACCCATCAGGGTATCCGTTTTGTGATGGAAAGAGGATTGGATTACGAACCTGATTTCCACGAATAGTCGAATATCAATTATAGTTGAAGGAAATCGGTTCGCATTTGAGCCGTAGGCGAAAATCCTGCCGAGGGTTCCCGGTCGCGGGAAACGGCAGTATCCACCTCTCTTGCAAAACGGCTTATCCGTTTTGTGATTGTAGAGAGGTGGTCGCCGAACCCCGACAATTTTCGGTGGTTCGCGCGAGGAGTGAGTAATAATACAAGCACGAGTTTTTGTGGAAAACTATTATATAAGAGACTTGATTCTTGTTCAACTTTTTATTACTTTTTTACGACACCCTAATATTTATTTTGGACCCCTTTAATGGAACATCGCTCAGCGGCAGACTACAAATCGTAGTCTGCCGTTTCTCGTGGTTGCAGAGAGAGTTTGAGGTGAATTTTATTTCACCTGAGATGGAACACCGAAGATTTCATCCAAACTCGTTTGGATTTTATCACCAAAGGCGATTCTATTTTTACCTTAATACAAAGTATTAAACTTCACTTTGACGAAGTCAAAACTTCGCTTCCGTAAAAAACTTCACTTCGGCACAAGTCGAAACTTCACTTAAGCACTTGCCAAGCAATTCTTTTTTATTTACTAAAAGAAATGCGTCCGTTTTTCTACTTTTTATAAAAACGCCTCTTTTTTTTCTATAAAACTATTGAAATATTTTCTTGAATAGTGTATAATAAAGATGCTACACAAACTGAATAGATAGGATTGGCGGTATCTTTTCTTTATGGGATAACTATGCCATTTTTTCGCCATAATTACTTTTTTGAATTTGGTAAAACCGCAAATTCCACGAAGTGATTATGGTATAGATACTCTAATTCTATCTTCAGTTTGTGTAGCGACAATCGGAGTTTGCGTTTTTCGGCGCGCTGACTTCGGTTGGTGCGTTTTTTATTTTTAACAAAGGAGACTAAATTATGCAAAACAAAAACGTCGTTCGCTTTCTTTTAACTTTTTTCTTGGGTTGGATTGGAAGTATTATTATCAATCACACTGAATTAAAACCGGAAGGATATACCTGCAGAACATTAGCTTACTTATTTCTTACCATAGTAACTTGCGGAATTTACGGTCTTGTTGCATCTATTTGCAATCTAACCTTTGATCCTTCTAAAGAAAAGAATATTGGTTATATAAAAGACTAAAACGTATTCACTATCACTCTATTTTTAGTATCGTACGCCGAAATATCGATATAAATGATTTAGGTTGTCCTTCGATTTTAAGAAGGGCAACCTTTTTCAAAACTTTGTGTTGGTTGTTTTTATTTTAGCGTAAACCGATTTACGAAGGTACTTATTGGACGAGATGAGCGTACGAATAGCGGCGTGGTCGTTTGCAAAACGAAAAGCAAATCATACTTTTAGAGAGAAAATTCGTTTTAGAGAGAAAAACGATTATATCGATTATATTTCGTTTATCGGTTTAAAAGTTATTGACATTTCAATTTAAAATTGCTACAATACAGTCGTCGGTATAAAAATTTACCGACGATTAATTTAATATTTACGTGGTTTGGTTTCGCTGTGAAACGTCTTTTAGGACTTTTATCGGCGAATAAGAGGGAAGTTCGGTGCAAATCCGTTGCAACAGTCATTACCGTAACTAAACGCCGAAATTTGGCGTTTTTAAGTCGGAATACTCACCAAATCCGCGATTGCTATCTCGGCAAGATTTTTGCCGAAACGTTTTTGGACATGAAGAACGTAGCCGTTTTCCTTTCGCAGCGGAATTTATCCGCGCGACGGGTTTTTCCGTTTGAGTAATTACCTTTGCGTTAACGTTCAAACGTGAAAAATATCCCCGTCGCGCTCGGTTAAGTGGGCGTTTTTACGCTTGCTTATTTACCCCGAGTTCTTGTGCGAAATCGACGATTGCTACGCCTTTTATCTAAAAACGATAAAAGGCGCTTTTTATACCGAAAAAGGCACCGCAAGCCAAAAACGATAGTTTTAAACGCCCAAAAAGGGGATAATTCGGCAAAAAAACGATTTTGCGACTGTGTGCTAACGCAATAATAAAAAACGACGATATTCGCGAATTAAGAGGTCGATTTTGGAAAACAAACTAACTAAGGACGACTGTATACGTCTATTGCAAACTAAATACGAGGATTTAAACGCTTTAGGCGAGCGGAGATACCCTAAACGAAGCGATTTTACCGAAGATGAAGTCGCTATGATAAAAGCCTTTTTAGGGCCTTTTCCGCGCGCTTTGGAAATTGCCGGCATTAAACCGCCGCGTGACGACGGATTTGAAGAAAAGAAACTTCAAAAGCGTATCCGCGCAAAACGCCGCAAAACCGCTTGTAAGATAGAAAAACTCAAAAACCAATCGTAAATTTGCACGGTAGAAAAACTTAAAACTTAACCGTGAATTTATAATACGTAAAACGTTTAAAGAAAAATAAAAGGAGTCGTTTACAATGATGAAACGCAAAATTTTACAACTTACGACCTTACTTTTAGCGGTAGTTTTAACCGCTATATGCTTTACCGCGTGCGGTGTTTACACGAGTACCGTAGTAGCAACGCTCGATTATAAGACCGACGACGCTATCGTTATGACCGTAACGACGACCGACGGCAAAGCAACGGCTTTCGACGCGCTTAAGTATTTGCAAGACAAAGAACGTTTAACTTTCGTTTACGAAGACAGTACTTGGGGTGCTTTTATAACCGCGATTAACGGCAAAGAAAACGTAGTTATCGAATCCACCGCAAACTCCTCTAAAGGCGCGTCTTGGATGTTTTATACTTCCGATAAAGACAACGCTTACGAAGAAACCACTACCGAAATAAACGGCGTAACTTATTATTCTTGCGCTTTCGGTGCAAGCGGTCTTACGGTTAAAGAAGGCGAGACTTACGTTTGGGTTTGCGAAACGTACGAATATACTTGGTAATAAAAAGCGGTTAACTTAAAATTTTTTAAAAATGGACGAAATGAGGCAAGATAAGCTAAATATTGAAACCTTACGGGCGGAAAAAACACGCCGCGATAAGCAAAAAAATATTTTGGTGCATTCCGCTAAGGAATGTGCCTATCTCGCCGTATTCGTCGCGCTCGTTATAGCGGTACAAACGGTTTTATCGCTTATACCGGGGGTGGAACTCGTAACCGTGCTTTTCGTTGCGTACGCGTTTACTATGGGCGTAAGACGGGGGATGATTGCCGCCACCGCGTTTTCAGTGCTTAGACAAATAGTATTCGGAGTATACCCGATAGTTTTGGTGCTTTACCTTATTTATTTTAACCTTTTATCCGCTTGCTTCGGATTACTCGGCAAAAAAATCAAAAATCCGTTAAAGCTTTTGCCCGTAATCGTCGTCGCGGCGTGTATATGCACGGTGTGTTTTACGATGATAGACGACGTTTTAACGCCTTTGTGGCTCGGGTATAGTAAAAAGTCGGCAATGCTTTATTTTAAAGCGTCGTTACCGTTTATGATACCACAAGTAATATGTACGGCAATTTCGGTAACCGCGCTTTTTTATCCTTTACACAAAGTGTTTTTAGCCGTTAAAAAGCGTCCGTAACCTTAATTATTAAAGAAATTTTAACCCGAAAAAACAAAATATGCGACCGATAGTTCAATATATGCGATGCCTATTGACATCGCTTTTTTTGTATTTTATAATAAGGCGGACGAGCGGAAAACACCCCTCGTTAATAAAAATCGGAGAATGATATGAAGAAATTACCTTGGACGTTATTCGCTTGGATATGTATCGAGATTGCGTTTTTTCTTACGGTAGGCGTAGTTGCAGCCTTCCTCATATTAAACGCCATCGCGGGCGCTACCAGCGGATCAATCACACTCTTCACCAATTGGTGGCAAACGCTGCTGTTTATATTCGACGTTTTATTCGTCGGAGGAGCGGCTGTATGTTTCGTTATGAACTACCTTACGAAAAAGAAAGTTAACGGGGAGGGGGCTTAATGAAAATCATCAAAAAGATACTTAATCCCGCCGTTTGGAGTTTATTGACTAGTTTTTTTGCTATTTGGTTAGTAATATCCATAATCGGCGGTTCGTACGCAATGCAGTACAAATCTACGATTAACAATATGTTGAATATCAACCCGACCGAAATCGTCGGTGGGGGCGACGCTACTTATTTTAAATCCGACTACTTAAAAGAAGATGGTAAATACGACGACTTGGCGATGCGTAAAAACAGTCAAGAGGTCGCGCGTGAAACGGCGGCAGAAGGTACCGTTTTATTATGGAATAAAGAAAACGCGCTTCCTTTAGCGGAAAATTCACGCGTTAGTTTATTCGGTATCGGCTCGGTAAGTTACAAGTATTCCGGCGGCGGTTCAGGTGAAATCAAAGCCCCCGCGGAAGCCAACTTAAAATCCAGTTTAGAACAAGACGGCGGCTTTAAAGTAAACGGAACTTTGTTTAACGCTTACGCCGGTTTAAGGGATAACTACGGTACCTTAAATATACAAGGCACAGGTACTTTAGATCCTAACTATAACGGTAAAAACGGCTATACCGACGGAAGATATCGCGAGTTCTACGTAAGAGAACCTTCTTGGACGACCGTTGAAGGCAAAATGAACAAGACTATAGAGCAGACTTTAGTCGGAAGCAAAAACGCCCCCGGTTATAGCGACGCCGCGATTATGGTTATTACCCGCGACGGCGGAGAAGACGGCGATACTTGGTTCAAAAGTAAAGAATGTTACGACGAAAACTATCTCGATCTATCCTTTGAAGAAGCAGAAATTTTAAATAAACTTCAAACTTTAAAGAGCGAGGGAAAAATTAAAAAAGTGGTGGTCGTATTAAACGTTGCAGCAGTAATGCAAATGAAGCATTTAAAAGACTACGATATCGACGCTTGCCTTTTAGTAGGTTGCGGCGGCGGTCAAAGTTTCTCGGCAATGGCGGACGTTTTATCCGGAAAAGTCGCACCCGCGGGCGCGTTAGTCGACACCGTCGTTTACGACAATTATTCGGCACCCGCAACCGTTAACTTCGGCGACTTTAAATGGACGGAATCGAGAGGACTTCCCGAAACCAACATGGGTACCTACAATAACGCTTACGTAGTATATCAAGAAGGTATTTACGTAGGTTACCGTTATTACGAAACGAGGTACGAAGATTTAGTTATGAATAGAGGCAACGCTAATTCTACTAAAGGCGTCAAATTAAGCGAAAGCGGTTGGAAGTATCAAGAAGAAGTCGCGTATCCTTTCGGTTACGGCAAAACTTATACTACTTTCGAATACACCGATTACACGGTAACTCATAAAGACGGCAACTACGGCGGAACTTACGAAGTAACCGTAAACGTTAAAAACACCGGCAGCGTTGCGGGTAAGGGGATAGTAGGCGTATACTTACAAAAACCCTATACCGATTACGACAAGGCAATCGGCGTTGAAAAAGCGGCTGTAGAATTAGTAGGCTTTGGTAAAACCGCTTTACTCGAGCCTAACGCAACCGAAAAGGTAACCGTAACTATCGACGGTTCGGAATTAAAAGCTTACGATACCTACGGTAAAGGTACGTACGTTTTAGAAAAAGGCGATTACTATTTGTCTTTCGGTACCGACGCGCACGACGCTTTAAACAATATTTTAGCGGCTAAAGGTTACGGCAAAAAAGACGGTATGGTTGACGCTTTCGGTAACGCTGTTGACGGAAACGTTTCCTATACGCACAAAATAACCGTTACTAACAACGATTACACAATTTTCAGCAAATCCGAATACACCGATTACGAAATAAAAAATCAACTCGGTAACGGCGACCTTAATATATACGAAGGCACCAAAGACGACCAAGGTATTACTTACCTTTCAAGAACGGATTGGGACGCAACTTATCCTACCCCCGTTCAACTTAAATGCGTAAACGATATCATGGTTTCCGATATGCAATATACGCATACGCTTCCCGACGACGGTTCTACCATGCCGACGCAAGGTCAAACAACCGTTGACGAATCTTTCTGGAACGATATCGTTTTAGAAGAAGGACAAGAAAAGAAACTAAACTTAGCCTTATTGATGGATAAGGAATACGACGATCCCGTATGGCAAAATCTTATCGACCAACTAACTTTTAGCGAAATGGGACATTTGTTATCCGGCGGTTATTTGACCGTTCAAGGTAACGTAAACGTAGGCGCGCCCGGCGGAAGAGCCGACGACGGCGCAAGCGGCGTAAGAACCAACAATCCTACGACGGGTACTTTAATGGGCTTCCCCACCGAAACGGTAATGGCTCAAACTTGGGACACCGCTTTAATCGAAAAATTAGGCGTTGCTTTCGGTCACGAATGCTTGCACGCGGGCGTTATAGAACTTTACGCTCCTTCCGCTGGTATTCACCGTACTCCTTACGGCGGTAGAAACTGGGAATACTACAGCGAAGACGGTTTTATGTCCGGCATGATGTTGGCGGCGGAAAGCAAGGGTATACAATCTAAGGGCGTTATCGTATGCGCTAAGCACTTTGCGTTCAACGACCAAGAAATCAACCGTTGCGGCGTTGCAACCTTTATGGACGAACAAACGGCTCGTGAAATATACCTTCGCGCGTTCGAATACGCGGTTGCGGAAACCGGCGTTATGTCGCTTATGGCAAGTTTTCCGAGGTTAGGCACCAAATGGGTAGGTAGTTACCGCGGATTGTTCACCGATATTTTACGCGGTGAATGGGGCTTTAAAGGCTTCGTTGAAACGGATAGCGCGTTCGACCAATACTATATGACGAGGGGTACCGGAAGAGCCGAAGGCGTTTACGCCGGCGTAAACTTCTGGATGGACGGTGCCGCTTGGAATCAATGGGGCGCGTGGGCTGATAACCCGACTATCGTCAACGCCGCGAGAAAGGCTACGCACGGTTTGTTATACGCGCAAACGCACTCGTTCGCAATGAACGGCATTACT
>CAZMOD010000013.1:25237-34714 GCA_964567885.1 uncultured Christensenella sp. | reverse complement strand
TACGCACGGTTTGTTATACGCGCAAACGCACTCGTTCGCAATGAACGGCATTACTGGGGTACCGGAAGAGCCGAAGGCGTTTACGCCGGCGTAAACTTCTGGATGGACGGTGCCGCTTGGAATCAATGGGGCGCGTGGGCTGATAACCCGACTATCGTCAACGCCGCGAGAAAGGCTACGCACGGTTTGTTATACGCGCAAACGCACTCGTTCGCAATGAACGGCATTACTACCAACAGTCGTATCGTGGAAGTTACGCCTTGGTGGGTTGACGCAATCGGCAAAGTTCAACTCGGTTTCGGTATCGTTACCGGCGTTTTAGCGGCGATTAGTATTGCTTCTTTCGTTATCCGCTTCTTGGATAAACGTAAAAAAATTATCTAACGGCACTTAATTAAAAAAACGGGGCGCGTCAAATCTAAAAAAATATTCAAGGCGCGCCTTGAAAGGGCAACCACAACCCGATGGTTGCCCGAAAATACAAGGAGAATTTGTATGAAAAGAAACACAAAACTCATTATTGCGTTAATGCTCGCTTTAGTTTTGTCGCTTTCGTGTTTGTCCTTAATCGGATGTGGTAAAAAACACGACTGTGAATCTAAATGCGAAGTATGCGGCAAATGTACCGACCTCGAATGTAGTGAAAAGGCTTGTAAGGACAAATGTTCCGGTCATTCCGACACGCCTACCCCCGGTCCTACTCATCAATGCGAACATAAGTGCGAAACTTGCGGCAAATGTACCGACGAAAGTTGCACCGACGACGCGTGCGCGGCTAAGTGCGAAGGTCACGAAGACGAGTATATTTCGATTCCTATCACCGGTGAAGTACGTTACGATTTAGGCGTTATCAAAGGTTTCGCTAAGTTGTCTAACGTTTCCGTTACCAACCTAAACTGTGAAGAAGGCGAAAGTTGCGTAACCGATTTTAGTTGGGATAAAAATTCTTCCGTAACTATGGAAATCTGGTCTAACGCTAAAGAAGACGTAGAAGGCGACTTGGTAATGAAGGTTAGAAGAACCGCCGAAGTCATCACCTTAACCAGTCAAATTTCCGTCGAAGTAAACGGTGACGTTTTAGAAAGCGACGCGCAAGTTCCCGCTTCTCAAGCTGGCGTATCCGCTTCCTTTGCCGAAGTTAACTTAGGTAAGTTCTGGCTTACCCCCGGTAAAAACGTTATAGTCGTTAAACCTCAATCCAATATCGCTAACTTCGACTTTTCCGCTATAACTTTCTATTCTACCGAAGAAGTTAATCTTCAATGGTACGCAATGCACGAAATCGACGGCGTATTATTTAACGGTCTTGACGATCACGTATCTTTTGACGGTGATTTTAAGGCTAACGCTGCCGAAAACTGCTTGGGCGTAGGCGGTTATGGTGCTGCTTCCGCAACCTTCCCCGTATATTCTTCGAGAGAAGCAAAAGCTAAAATTTACGTTGTAACTAACAGTATGCCTATCGTTCATAAAGTTACCGATTACTTTAATTGGACTATTAACGATAGCAAGGTCGTCAGTGACGTTTCTTTACCTTACTCTGACGTTCCTTGGGGAAATTACGAAATCGTTTACGTAGGCGAATACGTAATCGACGCAGGTCTCAACGAAGTTAAATTAGCGGTTAACTTACCGGTTGTCAGTCCCTCAGGCGCTTACGCTTTTTATAATCTTCGTGGTATTATTATTGAAACCGACGCAAAAGTAGGTTTTGAAGAACAAACCGCTGAAGCACACGTTTGTATTTCCGCATGTCCCACTTGCGGTGGCTGCAAGGACGAGGATTGCCAAGACGCCGCTTGTACTACTAAGTGCGTTTGCGTCCACGTTTGCGAAAACGCTTGCGCTATTTGCGGCGGCTGTAAAAACGCCGATTGCTCGAAAGAAGAATGTGCTACTAAATGTTCTTGCGTTTCAAAAACTATCGTTGCCGCTACCGATTCCGTAATCGAACAAGGTAACGTTGACCCCGACGGTAACCTTGGTTGCAAGTGCTTAGACGGCAAAGCGTACAGAACTAAATTCCATTACGCGCTTAAGGCGGAAACCGCCGGTAAAGCGGAAATTTCCATCGTTATAAGTTCTACTACCTTCGGTAGCTTTAAAGCAACCGACGTCTATATGACGACTATAAACGGCACTACTTATACCAGCGAAGCTATGACCGTAAACGACCATATTGCTTGGACTAGTTTCCATACCATAAAATTAGGTACGATAGATTTAGTTGCCGGTTTAAACGTAATTGCTTTCGACCATTACCATATTAACGATTATAGCGTAAATACAACGGGTAATTGGGGTGATTCTGTTAACTTCCAATCCTTGATTTTAAAAACCAACGTTAGTTACGTAGTAACCCACGACGTATGCGTAAGTAAATGCGCTACTTGCGGTGGCTGCAAGGACGATAAATGCACCGAAGAAGTTTGCGCTACTAAATGTACTTGCGACCACGTTTGCGAAAGCGTATGCGCTATTTGCGGCGGTTGCAAAAACGCCGCTTGCGAAAAAATCCTTTGCAAAACCAAGTGCGACTGCACGAAGGACGTATTTAAACTGACCGGTTTAAACGTTACTATCGAAGGTCAAAAATATAACGTTAAAGAAGACTGTGTCGGTACTTATCACGACGGCACTCAATTTCATCCCGTTATTACTACTTACAAACTAACCGCTGAAAAAGCGGGTAAGGTTAAGCTATACTTCACCGTAACTCGTTATCCTAGCGCGGGTAAATTAATCGGCGGCGCTTACGACGTTACCATTAACGGTACTGCCATTGAAAGTGACGCTCAATACGTAGCAGGTGCTCCTTGGGCTGATTACGATACTATTTTAGTAGGCGTTTACGATTTAGTAGAAGGTGATAACGTTATAGTTATCAACTATAATCATCCCGAAAACCAACCCGGCGGAAACTTAAACTTCCGTTGCATAACTTTAGAACACTCCGCCTCCAACAATATCGTATTTACTTCTCGCGGAGCCGTTACCGGTTTATCGGTTGAAACACAACCTACTAAGGTCGATTATTCTTCCGATGAAAAATTTGACGCTTCCGGCTTACAATTAAAGGTTTCTTACGAAGACGGTACTTCTCGCGTTATTTATAGCGGATATACTTTCGACGATACTTTAACCGAAGGTCAAACCGCCGTTACCGTATCTTATACCGAAGGCGAAGTTACTAAAACCGTTGACGTTGACGTAACCGTTACCGAAGCCACCGAAAGATACGTTTTTAACGGAAACGACGCACGCGTAGCGTTGTCTTCCGAATGGCTGGTTCGTCAAAACGTAGTTGACTCTGCGAAGGTAGGCGAGGATAACGTTATCACTTATAAGTTAACGTCCGATAAAGCAAAAAAAGCCGAGTTATACCTTTCCGTTACTACTTGGCACAGCGTTTTAGGTAAACTTACCGATATCTATCGTATTACCGTAAACGGAACCACCGTTCGCGGAACCGTAAATAACCCTCTCGGCGGTATGTGGGGGGATCCCGTAGAACAACTCGTCGCTACCGTTGATTTAGTTGAGGGAGAAAACGTTATAGTTTTAACTTATAACCCTAGCGATTGGCAAACTATAAACTTCGCTTATATTGCGTTAAAGACTTCCGCTAAGGTTGAATTTGCAAACGCAACGCCCGTTTTAGAGTCCGTTAGCGTAAAAAGAGTAGATAAAACGGAATACGTCGCCGGTGAAAAGTTCGATACCAATAACTTCCGTTTACTCGCTACTTACACCGACGGAACCACCCGTCAAATCGGTTACGGATTCGTCGTTAGTAGCGAAGCTTTAACCGTCGGTCAAACTTCAGTTACCGCAAGTTACACCGAAAACGGCGTGACTAAAACGGTTGACGTTGCTATTACCGTTGCCGAGGCTGAATCTGCTTCTTAATAGTTTTTGATAATTATTTATTAAAAAACTTCACGATAAAAAAGACCGTCGGGGTAAAACCCGGCGGTCTTTCGTCGTATAGTCTTTGATTAAGAATTTTTACTGCTCGTAAAGGTAAATTAAAATTTTTTAGATAAAGAAATTTATAATTGAAGTAAATTTTGAGGGTGGACGACGGTATACTAAATTGCGTTTTCGTCGATTATTAAGGTATGACGGATAGAATAGAACTTGAGAAGGCTTTAAAAATTGCGAGTCCGCGGCTTGCTTCTAAACTTACTAAAAAGTTAGTAGACCTCGAAACCAAAAAAGAAAAATAATTTTCGCGCATCGCCGCAAGACTATCTATCGGGCGTGCTTTTTTTACAAGCCGACCTTTATTGAGTAACGAGAAGCGGCGCGTAGTACCGAAAGGGGATAAGAGGCTTGAAATTTATTATGGGATTGTTCAAGTGTTCAATCCCGTTTCGGACGAAAAAGCCTCCGTCCGTCATTTATCACCGTTTATAACGGAGTTTTCTTTTAAACCGACTGCCCGTGTAAGCCGTTTACCGCAAGCCTCTAAAGGCCGCCTTGTGTAAAGAGGGCTGTCAACGAAGTTAACCGAGGGAATGTAGCCGAACGATAGTTCGGCGTAGTATTATATAATCTTCGCGACTTCGTCGCACCCTCTCAGACACTTAGTGCGGCTTTACTAAGCGGCGTACGGCAATCCTTTCGTCAACGGCGTCGACGTCTCGCTTATCAAGGGAGGTTTTTTCGGCGGGACGGTTTATCAATAGTCCCAAGTGGGGATAAATTCGGTGCCGACGGAAGTTTGGTCTTGCAAAAACAAGTTTTTAAAACCTAACGACAACGCGTGGTCTAATACCGTTTGATATTCTCTTTTGGTAATCTTACGGTTAAGTTCGGGCAAGCCGTCTAACTTGCCGTAAGGCGTGTATTGCGACATAAGCGACAAATAATTATCGCCGATAACTTGCTTTAAAAAATCTAAAATTTTAATACTTTCGTCTACGTTTTGCGGAAGTATCAAGTGTCTTACGATAACGCCTCGTTTCATCAGTCCGTTCTCTACGACGGGTTTTTTGCTGTTTAGCATAAACTCGACGGCTTTACTTGCAACCTCGAAGTAATTTTCCTTTTTGGCGTATCTATTCGACCGTGACGGCTTAAAATACTTTAAGTCGGGTAAATAAACGTCGACGGCGCAATCGACCGTTTTTAAGGTTTCTAAGCGCTCGTAACCGTGGGTATTCCAAACGATAGGGATATTGGGTTTGTAAAGTTCAAGCGCACTCAAAATTTGGCTGGCGTAATGCGTCGGATTTACCAAGTTTATATTATGCGCCCCGTCGTCTTCCAACTTTTTAAAGATGTCGGAAAGTTCTTGCACGCTAAAAACTTTACCTCTTGCATTGTGGGAAAGTTCGTAGTTTTGGCAAAAGGCGCACTTTAAACTGCATCCGCCGAAAAACACGCAGCCCGAGCCGTTTATTCCTGAAATCAAAGGTTCCTCGTACGGGTGAAGATAAAACTTAGCGATTTTTATTTGATTTTTGACACCGCAACCGCCGACGAAATTATCTCTGTCGATTTTGCAAAGGTTGGGACATAAGGTACATTTTTCCATATTCCATTAAATTTTAGCACTTAAAACAAAGTTTTACAACTAAACGATTGACAATTTTCGCAATAAGCCTTAAAATAGTTATAGAATAAATTTAAGAAGGTTAATTATGAGAAGATTTTTTACCTCTGAAAGCGTTACGGAAGGACATCCCGATAAAGTTTGCGATATTATTTCCGATTCCGTTTTGGACGCAATATTAAAAGAAGATCCCGACGCAAGGGTTGCTTGCGAATGTTCGGCTTCTACCGGTATGGTTTTGATTATGGGTGAAATCACCACGAGTTGTTACGTCGATATTCAAAAAATCGCGCGCGACGCTATACGTGAAATCGGTTATACCCGCGCTAAATACGGCTTCGACGCCGATAACTGCGCTATTATTACCAGCATAAAAGAACAAAGTCCCGACATTGCGCTCGGCGTAGATAATTCCCACGAATACAAAAACGGCGGTGATAAGTACGATTTAATCGGCGCGGGCGATCAAGGTATGATGTTCGGTTACGCTACCGACGAAACCAAAGAGTATATGCCGCTTGCGTTGGTGCTTGCGCACAAACTTTCCAAACGCCTTGCCGAAGTCAGAAAGCAAGGTATTTTGCCGTATCTTCGTCCGGACGGAAAAAGTCAGGTTACGATAGAGTACGACGACGATAAAATAGTAGGCGTCGATACCGTGGTCGTATCCTCCCAACACTCCGAGGACGTTTCCACCGAAGTTTTAAGAAAAGATATTTTAGAACACGTTATCAAAAAAGTCGTTCCCGCCGAACTTTTAAGTGAAAACACCAAATACTATATAAACCCCACGGGACGCTTTGAAATCGGCGGTCCTAAGGGTGACTGCGGCTTAACCGGTAGAAAAATAATCGTCGATACCTACGGCGGTTTTTGCCCCCACGGTGGCGGTGCGTTTTCCGGTAAAGATCCTACCAAGGTAGACAGAAGCGCCGCTTATATGGCGAGATACTGCGCTAAAAACGTGGTTGCCGCGGGCTTAGCGAAACAATGCAGAGTTTCTTTATCCTACGCTATAGGCGTTGCAAGACCTTTGCAAATTTTCGTCGAAACTTTCGGCACGGGAAAACTTCCTGACGAAGAACTTATAAAAATCGTCGAAAAGGAATTCGATTTTAGACCTTTGGCTATTATCGAAAAGTTAGACCTTAAAAAACCCGTTTACAAAAATACCGCCGCTTACGGACATTTCGGAAGAGAAGAATTCTCTTGGGAAAAATTGGATAAAGTCGCGGATTTACAAAAATATTTGTAATTTTTAAAACGCCTCGTTTTTTTTGAGAGCGTGTAAAAAGCACGGTTACGAGCGGGATTATAAAAGGTAGGGGGCTTATTCCGCCCGAAGCCGTTCTTAATTAGTGAAACCAACCCACGTTCTTTAAAAAAAGATAAAAGGAGAATTATGAAAAAAATATTTTCGCGTTCGATAGCGTTAATTTTAATAATCGCGGCGCTTTTTACGTGCGGTTGCTCCAATCCCGATACGCCTTCAACCGATACCGGCTCTAATGAAGAAGGGCATAAACACGTACTTACTATAATAGGCGCTATAAAAGCGGGGTATGCAAGTTACGGCAATAAAAAATATTATTCTTGCGGCTGTGGAAAAATCTTTTTAGACGAAAACGCCGAGAACGAAACTACTCTTTCGGAAGTAACTATACGTTCAACTACGGGATTCGACCAAAAGTTTTACAACTTAAACGGTTATGTTCTAAATTATTGCGTGCAACAACCCGTTTCGGTAAGCGACGGCGAAAAAGTTCCGCTTATCTTGTTTTTACACGGCGCGGGCGAGCGTGGCACCGATAACCAATCGCAACTCAAAAACGCTATTTTAAAAGTGAATAATAGCGGAAATTGGGCAAAGTCCGTGATAATCGCGCCTCAATGTCCATCGTCCGATCCGATAACGGGCGAGGGTAACCAAAAATGGGTTTTAACGCCTTGGGAAAACGGCAACTATTTGCAGTCTAACGTACAAATAAGTAACCCTTTGGCGGCTACGTACAAGCTTATAAAAGAATACGCTAAATTAGATTACGTCGACGAAAACAGAATTTACGTAATAGGGCTTTCGATGGGCGGATTCGGCACTTGGGATATTATATCCCGTTACCCCGACTTATTTGCCGCCGCGGTTCCTATTTGTGGAGGCGGCCCTCGGGATAAGATAAGCGTTTTAAAAGATATTCCTATTTACACTTTCCACGGCACTAACGACGCTTCCGTCCCTTATGCGGGGACGAATGAAATGTACCGCGCTATAACGGAGGCGGGCGGTACTCAAACGTTGTTTTATACCTTTAACGGCGCGGGACACGGTATTTGGGACGACGCTATTACTTTTAAAGGAAACGGTTCTTATCCTTCGCTCGAAGATTGGTTGTTTTCAAAAACTAAGTAACTTTTAGATAAAAAGTCCGCCTATAAGCCGATTATCGACTAATAGACGGACTTTTTGTTGAGTTATTATTCTTCGTTATTCGTAAGTTTATTCTTGATTTCGTTTGCTTTTTTGCTTACTTTATCAGTTACTTCTTTGGCTTTTTTTTCGATCGTTTGCGAACTCGTTACGACCAAAACTCCCAAAATAGTGCCTATAGCAAGCCCGAAGCATAATTCCTTCATAATAAAAACCTCCGTAAGGCAAATGCCTTTAAGATAAGTGTGTTTAAATTGCGGTTTTTTATGCTTTTTGTCGAAATTTAAAATTTTCGATTGTTTATCTCGCTTTTTAGAACGGACTATTTTTCGATTATCCTTTTAAAACGCTTGATAAGTCCTTAGTTATTTGATATAATAATGACGGTCGATTTCGACTTTTAGCAAACTATTTTTATTTAACGGCGGCTTTTAATGAAGTTGATTTGTTTCGATATCGGGGATAAGAGGGTAGGCGTTGCTTGCTCCGACCCGTTTATGTCGATGGCTCTTCCGCAAAAGACCTATTGGCGTAAAAATTTTAAAAAAGATATTGAATATTTGGCAAACCTTGCAAAAGAAAAGGGTGCTACGCGTATCGTTTGCGGACTTCCGCTTAATTTCGACGGCTCGGTCGCGCCTCAAACGGAAGTTACTCTTTCTTTTATCGAGGCTTTAAAACAAGCCACCGATATTGAGGTGGTAACTAACGACGAAAGGTTTACCACCAAACTCGCCACGCGTGATTTGATTTTAGCAAACGTACGGCGCGAAGACAGAAAAAACTACGTTGACAGCGTAGCGGCTTCCTATATTTTGGAAGATTACATGAATAAATTAAAAAACGGATAGGAGTTATTATTATGAACGACGAAAAAGAAATGTTAGACACTTGCGATTGCGGCTGTGAAGGCGAAGACATCGTTGAATTTTCCGACGAACAAGGCAAGGTTATGAAGTTTTATCACCTCGATACCATTCAATACGAAAATAGATTTTTCGCATTTTTCGTTCCCGCCGAGGACATCGAAGGTATCAGTCAAGACGAACTTATCATTTACGAAGTAACGGGCAACCCCGGTGAAGAAGAACTCGTTCCCGTTGAGGACGAAGATCTTTTAGACGCCGTTTACGAGGAATTTTGCGCCATTATGGACGAAGAAGGCTGCGACGACGAAGATTGCGAATGCTGCCACCATCACGACGACTGCCACCACGACTAATATTTAATCTAAATTTCGTTCGCCAAGTACTAATTTCGGCGGACGATTTTTAATAAGTGAATTACAACTCGTACTTGTAATCGATTTTTTTGTTTTTCGTAATTTTTTTGTGCGTTTTTGAAAAAAATCGGTAATTAAAAATCGCCTTTTATGAAGCATCCCTCAAAGTTTTAACTTTAGGTAACGCATATCATATAAGGCGTTTTTTAATTTTACGTAAAACACAACAGTCGAAAACACAAAGTCGAACTAAAACAAAAAAGCGAACTA
>CAZMOD010000013.1:0-25137 GCA_964567885.1 uncultured Christensenella sp. | reverse complement strand
ATATAAAACACAAAGTCGAACTAAAACAAAAAAGCGAACTAATATAAAACACAAAGTCGAACTAAAACAAAAAAGCGAACTAATATAAAACACAAAAGTCGAGCTATAGGTCGGTTTTCGAAGTATTTTCTTGAAAAAGCCTTTTAGCCTTCCCCTCGAGGGGAAGGGGGACCACGTAGTGGTGGATGAGGTGTAACAGTTAACGTCGGCGCTATCGATTTATATCGTTCAAAACTAAAAAGGCCGTCCGATGAAAAATCAAAGGACGACCTTTTTGTTTGTTTAAAAGTTATTTATTATAGTTTAACCGAAAGCGCTAATAGTTCTATTGTTTAGCCGTTATAATAAAGGTCGGCTTTTTCTTCGGTTTCACATACTATTTTACCCGTATTTTTATTAGTACTCCAGTAAATGTCCGCCGTTCTCGTAAATAACGTATAACCCAATATACCCGCAACTCTCGTTCCGCCCGTAATCATACCGGTGTTTTCGCTATTGATGATTACGACGAACGTTCTATCGGAATACGCCCAATCTCTTTGCGTGTCAACGTAACCGATAATACCGCCTACGTACCAAGACTCACCGGCGGTAATGTTAGCCGTATTTTTACCCGAAAAAGTAAATTCGCCTTCCTTTATAGTGGAGCCCGGCCTTCTGGAATATAATTTTCCTACGATTCCGCCGATATAATAACTAACTCCCGTTACGTTCATATAGTCGGTGTTAACGTTACCCTCGATAACGTCGCCGTTAGATGCGACCATTGCACCTGCGATTCCGCCGATACAATAGCCGCCTCCGGTAGAATATACGCTGCCGTTATTGGTGGATTTTGAAACGTATCTTGTCGTAACGCCCGCAATACCGCCTACGCCGGCGGTGATTTCTTCGTTGATTACGCTACAATTAATGCGACCGTTTGCCGTGATATTTCCCTCGTTCGTGCAAGCGGTAATTATACTTGAAGTGTATCCGACGATTCCGCCTACTAACGCGGTACCCGTAACGTCTCTGTCGTTTTCGCACATAGTAAAGGTTGAAGGGGAGCCGCAACCTAAAATTCCGCCTGTTTTTGCGGAGCCTACAACGTTGCCGTCGTTTATGCAATTCATTATAGATCTACTGTAGTCTAAATACCCTGCGATTCCTCCCGTGTATTGTGCGCTTCCGAAAATTTCACCGTTATTGGTACAATTTGTAAATCCTATATCGACGTAAGTATCTCCGGTGGAATATCTCGGGGACTTACTACCGCCGATTATGCCGCCCGTCATTTCGGCGTTACCCGTAATTTTGCCGTAATTATTACAATTTACGATGGTTTTTAACCAATTTTCGGAATTTTTCTTGTAAGCGCCGGGAACTAAATATACTCTTCCGAAGACGCCGCCGACAAAACCTTCATCCGTGCTGCAAAGTCCCGAAATCGCTCCGTAATTTTCATTGTTTTCTATTATTCCGTCCTCGCTTTTAACTTCACAGGCGTATTGTCCCGCTATACCGCCTACGCGGCAATATCCCGTAACGGTAGCGTAGTTTTTGCAATTTTCAATCGTGGAATTTTCCGCGTGTCCTATAATGCCTCCCGTGTGGGTAGTTAGTATTGCCGAAACGGTTCCTTTTACGGTAACGTTTTTGACGGTTGAATTTTTTACCACGCCCGCAAGCGCACCGACTTTTCCGTTGTTTCCTATTATATTAAGGCTAACGTCGTCGATTATGAGGTTGGAAATCGTCGCGCCGTCTAATTCGTCGAAAAGTCCGAAATTACCGTTCGTTCCGCTTATCGTCAAATTTTTTATTGAAAAACCTTGTCCGTCAAGCGAACCCGTGAAATTTTTTATAGGTTCAAAATTTACGCCAGCAAGGTCTATATCGTTTTTAAGTACGAAAGTTTTCGAGGAATTAGATAGCCGTAGTAACTCCGCCGAATCGGAAACGGACGGAAGTTCTATTTTTGTAAGATCGCCGATTTCAAGAAGCAATTTTGCAAAACTTTCGCAACTATCCGCGTAAGCACAATAAATTTCTTGTTTGTAATCCGTTATAGGACTGTCGACTTCATACGACAAACCACCCGCGTAATAATAATTTTCGCCGTTATAATTTATCGTCCCGTTAGAATATTCGTAAACCGTAGTTTTATATTTATAGTTGAACGTTACCGACGTTTCGGTTTTTCCAACGACGACCAATCCTACGGATTTATTATCGGGGCTAACGCGAAATCCCGCCATAGCGTTACCGTCGTTTGTTTTGTAAAAATCTCCTATTCCGTTTAAATAAGCGATTTTTTCTTCTTTCGTACCGACGTATGCGATACTGTCCGCGCTATACTCGTTTACCGCTTTTTTGCACGAAACGGTAAAAAATGCGCTTGAAAGAATAAAAATAAGAGCGAGTAACGTGATATAAATTTTCTTCATAAATTTCTCCTTTTTAGTTTACGTTTTAAAAATTTTTGTACACCCAATAATATATTAGATGAACAAAATCTTTTGCAAAAAACGATAAAAAAGAATTATCGTGGCAAAAAAATCGCATTTTATACCAAAAACCAGGAAAATCGTTGACAAAAATGCCGATGACGGATATAATTTTAGTGGAAACGTGCGCCGAATATATTATTCGATGCACGTTTTTAAGTCGGTGTCTGAAATCAAAAGGCAACGCTGAATTTAGTTATTTCGTCGGTTTTTAAAGCGATTTTTTCAATAATTCGGGGCGCGAATGAGAATTTTTCGGTCGGCGGAAATATTTTTTTCATAAAAATTCAAAAACGGTTGAAAAACGCTTGCAACAAAGTTTGCGTTGTGGTAAACTAATACACGGCCCGGTGGTCCTCTTGTATTCAGGCAATGAACACTTGGTATTATGTTAGGAGGTTGCCAAAACTATGGAAAGCATAATCGCACAGATTAATAAAGAGAATCTGAAAGCTGAAGTTCCCCACTACAACGTTGGTGATACCGTAAGGGTATACGTAAAAGTAGTTGAAGGAACGAGAGAAAGATTGCAGGCTTTTGAAGGAATCGTTATCGCCAAACGCCACGGCGGTATCAGCGAAACCTTTACCGTAAGACGTTTGTCCTTCGGTATCGGCGTTGAAAGAACGTTCCCCATCCACAGCCCTAAAATCGACCGCATCGAAGTCGTCCGCAAAGGTAAAGTCAGACGTGCTAAACTCTACTATCTCCGCGGCAGAACCGGTAAAGCGGCTAAAGTTAAAGAGATTATCTAAGTTAATTAACTTTGAAAAAGAACGGATTTTCGTCCGTTCTTTTTTCGTGCTTTATATCGTAAACGTTAAAAAGATTGCGATGATTTTATATAAATTGCATAAATGTATATTTCACGATATTTTCAAGGGTAAACGCTTGACAATAGGCAGCGTTTATGTTACATTATAGATATAGTAAAGCCGTCCGCGCGTAATAATTTTAAGGGCGGTTTTATTTAGTGAAATCATTAGGTCTTATATAAGGAAACGCGATTTGAACAAATACTTTCGTAAAATAGGTTTACCCCTTATAACGGCTGCCATTTGGGGCGCCGCGTTTTTGGCTCAAGGCAACTTGGGTGAAATACTTCCGCCGTTTTTCATTAACTTTGCGAGAAGCATTATCGCGGTAATATCTTTATTGATAATAGATTTTATCGTTACGTTTTACAAAAAACGCAAAAACAAACCCGTCCAAAAAGTAGACGTTAAAAAATTGGCGTTAGGCGGCGTTTTTTGCGGCGTTTCGTTATTCGTCGCCATGAACGTTCAACAAATAGGTATAAACGGTTCTACCACGGGTGAGGCGGCTTTTATCACCACGTTATACATGGTTTTAGTTCCCGTCGTCGGCGTGTTCTTGAAAAAGAAAGTAGGGCTAAACGTTTGGGTTTCCGTCGTAATCGCTCTCATAGGTTTAGCGCTCATTTGTCAGATACAGACTTTACACGTAAACGTTTCTTACTTATACTTAATAGCGTGCGCGGTATTTTTTACCGTACAGATACTTTTCGTAGATTATTTTGCGCGATACGTAGACGGTATGAAACTTTGCGCCGCGCAATTTTTGGTGGCGGGCGTCTTGTCGGGGATTTTGTCGTTATGCGTTGAAGGCGGAAAAGTGGATTTTTCTCGTTTTGACGAAGCGATTTTTCCTCTTTTGTACGTAGGCGTGTTTTCAAGTGCAATAGGTTATACTTTGCAAATAGTCGCCCAAAGCGGTGAGGACGGCGCTATAGTGTCTCTGCTTTTATCTATGGAAGCGGCTTTCGCACTTTTATTCGGCGTTCTATCTTGCTTAATTGCGGGTAAACCTATAGAGGAAACCCCTTTACAATTTTTAGGTTGCTTTTTAATGCTTTCGGCGGTGGCTATAAGTCAGATTGATCCGTTTAAAAAGAAGAAAGCCTACGAAAATAAGGAAAAAAATCAAAAAAATACCAAATCTTAACCATATCTTAACAATTTATGAGGCAAGAAAAGTAAATTTTCTTGCTTTTTTTTTAAGTTTAGATTAAAATATATCCGTATGAGTGAAAATATTATTTCTTACGTTGCAATATTTCTTGCAATCATAGTCGTTATGCCCGCGCACGAATACGCTCACGCCTTCGTTGCGTATAAGTCGGGCGATTACACGGCGAAGGCGCAAGGGCGGCTTACCCTTAATCCTTTCGCTCATTTTGACGTGCTTGGACTATGTATGCTTTTATTCGCGCACTTCGGCTGGGCAAAGCCCGTTCCGATAAACCCGTACAATTTTAAAAACTTAAAGCGGGATTACTTTTTGGTGTCGATAGCGGGCGTCGTAATGAATATAATTTTGGCGTTTTTATTCTACCCGATATTAGTTTTAGTCGTTTATTGGTTTTCGCACGTTGCGGTTTCCGCAACTTTTTGGCAACTTGCCGAAAAACTTTTAGTAGAAACTTTGCAATATATATTCGCGCTCAATCTAAATTTAGCGGTATTCAACTTGATTCCCGTGTATCCTTTGGACGGGTTTAGAGTAGTTGAAGTTATTTGCAGCAAAAACCCCAATAATAAAGTTTTAAGATTTTTAAAACGGTACGGTTTTATAATCTTGATAGTTTTATTAGGAATAAATTGGATGACGGATTATATCCCGCAACTTATTTATATCGACCTTTTCGGGTTTATAATGAATTTCTTTACGGGAATTTTATCTTTACCGATTCAGACGTTTTGGAATTGGATTTTAGGTTTCATATTATTTTAATTAAGGATTTTAGTGTTTTTTGAGGGAATAAATTGGCTAACGAAAAGAAAAAAGTTAATATAGATAAGTTTGAATCTGTCGTTGATTATAACACTAAACTCGACAATTTCGACGGACCTTTGGACTTATTGTTATATCTTATAAAGCAGGCGCAAATAGAAATTAAAGACATATTCGTTTCTAAGGTTACCGAGCAGTTTTTGGAATATATACGCTCTTTAGACCAATTGGACGTTGAAAAGGCGAGCGAATATTTAGCGATTGCCGCGACTATTTTAGACATTAAAGCCCGTTCTATTTTGCCGTCTTTAGAACAAGATGACGCGGAAGAAGATCCTAAAGAGGCTTTAATCAGAAAGATAGAAGAATATAAGATTTTTAAAGAAAAGGCGGAACAACTTAAAGAAATCGAAACGGTCGACCGTTTTTATAAGGAACCCGACGATAGCGCTTTCGACGTTAGGATAGTTTATAAGGATTTTACCTTGCAAGGGCTTATCAAAGCGTTTACCAAACTTATGGAGCAAGTAGATATAAGAGAGGTAAATAAAAATTCCGATAAAAGTATTCCTAAGGAAGTTTTTACCGTACGCGATAAAATCGAATTTATCAAGCAAACCTTGCAAGACCGAGAAAGTTGTAGCTTTTTCGAACTTTTTACAGAGTATGCGACCAAAAGCGAACTTATAACTACCTTTCAAGCAATGTTGGAACTTTTGAAACACCAATATATTATGGTGGAACAAAAGGCTGTTTACGACGATATTACGATCACCTTAAACCCGAACAGGAGTGAAGAAATTGGAGAAATTGACGAATATAATTGAGTCTATTTTATTCGTAAGCGGTAAAGCCGTCGCTATAAGCGATATTTCCGCGAGAATAGAATATACCGATAGAGAAATTTTAAAAGCCGCTAAAGAATTGCAAGAAAAATATTCCGATCCATGCGGAATAAACTTGTTAATTTTTAATAACAAATTGCAGTTTTCATCTAACCCGAAATACGCCGAACAGGTTTCCTTAGTGTTAAACCCGATACGCGAAAGAGAACTTTCTAAAAGTATGTTGGAAACCGCCGCGATTATCGCGTACAAGCAACCGGTAACCCGTCTTGACTTGGAAGAAATCCGCGGCAATAGCGAATACGCCGTTCAAAAACTTTTGGAAATGAAGGTTATAGAGGTCGTAGGACGTAAAGACGCAGTCGGTCGCCCCGTACTTTTCGGCACGACGGACGAATTTTTAAAACGCTTCCAGATATCTTCCTTAGACGAATTGCCCGATTACGAGGAATTAATGGCGCGTATTCGTATGACGACGGGGACTTCCGATTCCTATCTATACAAAAAGCCCGAGTACGTCGAAGGCAAGTCCGACGTTCCCGAGGATATCGATATCTCAACAATTAAAACCCGTAAAGAGGTTAACGACGAAAGGCTTGACGACTTCGAACTTCCCGATATTTCCGAAGACGTTCCCGACTTTTTGGCTGGGGAAAATTATTCCGTATTAAGCGGTGACGACGAAGAAATCGAAGAAGATTACGACGACGAGGACGAAGACGACGAATAATAAAAATTTTCAAAAAACGAAACGACCGTTGCGATTGTATAATTTGCGGCGGTCGTTTTTTAACGCGATAGCAACTTAGAACGAAAAAAAGAATAATTTATACGCTTTTGCAAAAGTTAAACTTATAGACGAATTTAATTATGATATGGGTTTATTTTACGATAGGTATCGTCACAATTTTATTTTTTCCTATCCGCGCTACGATTCTTTTATATTACGACGGTGAAGATAACAGACTTTATCTGTCCGTTTACGCGTACGGTTTTATAAAGGTGATCGGGGGATACTCGGAAAGAAACGGGCTTAATTATATCTTTCACTATTCTAACAAAAAAGCAAAAGCGATAAATAGAAGCGATATGGGAAATTTAAATATTAAGTTGAAAGATTTAAAAGTCTTTGAAGTATTATCTTCACGCCTTACGTTTTCTTTTCCTTTCGAGGTAAAATACCTAAATTACGGAACGACGGTTACTAACGCAAGCAATTTAATTTTTCCTATCTTTAAGGATAAAAAGGATTTCATAGACTTGAAATCCACGATCGTTTTGGGGCGTGACGAACACATGAAGGTCTATTATAAATTGGAAATACTTTTTAATATTTTCGTACTTTTAGGTGCGTTGTTTAAAATAAGGGTGATAAATGAAAAGTAATAAATATACTGAAGCCTTAGATGGCGCGTTGAAAAGTTTAAAAGATATATCGTCTACCGAGGCGATAATAGGCGATCCTATTTTAACTCCGTCGGGCTCTACGGTAATACCGGTTAGTAAAGTTACGGTAGGCATTTTAAGCGGAAAAGGCGAGTACGGTGAAGTAAAAATTTTTAGTCGAAATAAAAACTATCCTAATTCAAACGCATTAGGGGGTGTAGCGTCTGTCGTGCCGATTGGTTTTTTGGTAGAAGAAAAGTCTAAAATAAAATATCTTTCTTGTCCGAAGGATTATATGGATAAAACGCTTGAAGTGCTTACGGGGTTATTAAACGACAAAAAATGAAAAAATATTTAAAAATGCTTATTATGAGCGTGATTTTAATTGTTTTTACGACCGTCGTAATTCTTGATAACGCGACGTTTTCGTTCGCTGAAGAAGAATTTTTCGGTGCCGAAATAGTTTTAGAGCGCGACAGTTTAAGGGTTTTAGAAGGCGTAAACGTAGACGCAAAACTGTCTAACGCAAGCACGACTAAAATAGTTACCGCGATAACGGTTATAGAAAATTGCGATTTAGATAATGAAGTCGTAATAACTAAAGAATCGGTCGGCGTCGAAGGTTCAAGTATATATTTAAAAGAAGGCGACGTCTTATCCGTGCGTGAACTTTTATACGGTTTAATGCTAAGATCGGGAAACGACGCCGCCACGGCGCTTGCGCTTCACGTTGGTGGAAGTATTGAAAATTTTGCAAGTATGATGAATACTCTTTCATACAAATGCGGGGCGATAAATTCTAACTTCGTAAACCCTCACGGGCTTTACGACGCAAACCATTACACCACTGCTAAGGACTTAGCCTTAATTTGTGCGTACGCTTTACGAAACGAAACTTTTGCCGAAATAGTTCGCACTAAAAAAATTGCTTTCGGAAGTCGAACGTTTTTGAATAAGAATAAAATGCTTTTTAACTACGACGGCGCGGACGGCGTAAAAACCGGTTACACAAAAAAAGCGGGAAGATGTTTGGTGTCAAGCGCGACTAAAAACGGTATGCAACTTATTTGCGTTATTCTAAATTATCCAAAAACCTACGAACGCACGACCGAACTTTTCGACCGTTGCTTTTCTAAGTATTCTTTAACCGAAGTCGTAAAAAAAGGCGAAATTATTGCAAAAATCCCCGTAAAAGACGCGGTAGAATTAAACACGGAATATAGCGTTTCTTTAAATCAATCTTTGTATTTACCGATAACTTTTGAAGAGAAAAAATCATTAAAAATCGAATTTTTGTCGACCGAGTTTTTAATTGAGCCGATAAATAAAGGCGAATACTTAGGAATTTTATCGATAACGACCGATAAAGACTTGATTTTTTCTTCAAAATTGTATACTATAAATACTAATGAAAAACGCGAGTTTTTTAAAACGCTCGTCGGCGTTTTGGCTCGTTGGAGAGTTTATGCGTATAAATAAATATTTAGCGGATTCGGGCGTTGCGTCAAGGCGCGCTTCCGATAAACTTATAGAAGAAAGAAGGGTAAAAGTTAACGGTAAAGTCGCGACGGTTGGTGACGAGGTCGATTTGGACGCGGTCGTTACCGTTGACGGCGCGGTCGTGTCGCCGGCTAAAAAGTTCGAGTACTATATTATGAATAAACCTAAGGGCTGCGTTACTACCGTTAAAGACGATAAAGGAAGAAAAACGGTAATGGATTTATTACCGGATAAAATAGGAAGAGTTTACCCCGTCGGAAGATTAGACTACGATACCGAAGGCTTATTGATTTTAACAAGCGACGGGGACTTAGCCAACCGTCTTACGCACCCGCGTAACGAAGTCCCTAAAACTTACCTTGTAAGAATTGAAGGAAAAATAAGCGAAAGTGCGTTAGCGAAACTTCGCAACGGCGTTATTTTGGACGGCGTAAAAACTAAAAAAGCCAATATAAAAGTTATAGCCGACAACCAAAACTTTACCAAAATGCACGTTACGATTACAGAAGGCAAAAACCGTCAAGTAAGACGTATGTTTGAAACGGTCGGCGTTAACGTAGACTTTTTAAAACGCATAAAAGTAGGCGATTTGACTTTGCGCGGACTTGACCGCGGTGAGGTTAGGAAACTTACCAAAGAAGAAATTTACTACCTTCAAAATTTGTAAATTTTCCCCTCCTTACATATATTTTAAGGAGGTTTTATGCGTAAAAAACCACAGGCGGCGCTTATAGCCGTTTGCCTTGCGTTTGCTCTTATAACTGCTTTTTTAAGCGCGTACTTGCTTTTTAATAAAAAGAATTACGTCAGATGCAACAAAATCAATTTAGGTGAGGATATGAAAATTGAAAATCAATCGGCTACTACCGATTATCAAGAACTCGTCAAGGAATTAGAGCGTAAATATTTGGAAAAGGTTTGCGACGTTTTTTCGGAAGCAAAATCCAATCTTTTGTCGGCGCTTAACGACCTTTTGGGTGACCGATACAAAACTTTAAACGACGAAATACAAAAACTTAAATCCGACGCTTTAAATCTAAGAAAAAACTTCGATGAAAAAGACGAAACCGTGGCGCTTAAAGAAAAATTGGAAGCCGCGAAAGAGGACTTCGTTACCGCGACTAATGAAGAAGACAGAGCGGCAAAAAAGGTGATTTTGAATTCCGTTTTGTCGGAAATCGCTCAAAGAAATTTAAATATTTTTTCTTCTACGGCGGCAATCAGGCGTAAAATAGACGAAAAGTGCATAGAGGCAGCCGATTTACTTAAATCGAAAGAGGGCGAATACAAAGCGCTCGAAACGAAAATCGTCGATGCCGCACGCAAAAAAACGTTGGAACTTGCCGTTTCGTATAAAAGTGAAATCTCCGCGCTTTCATTTGCTTTCGATCAGCCTTATAACGAAGAAAAAGTCCCGTTTTTATCGGCTTTCGATTTAAATATGCGGCTTATGGACTTCGATAAAGAAAAGTTTATGTCGGCGTACTTAAAAAACGCCGAAAATTGCCCGACGGCTTGTAGCGGAAACTGCCTCAGTTGCGGTTTAAAGGATAAAGAAAAGAATTATTATACTTCGCCACAAAAAGACGATTATAACAACTAAAAAGATTACCAAAATAACTAAGAATTAGCGGACGGCTCAAAAGCCGTCCGTTTTTTATTCTCGCCACCAATCCTTAGGAATTCCGTAGTCTTCTTCGTATTTAACGCTTTTTAGTTTTACTTTGTCGCTTTTAACGACGTTTTTACCGTTTATAAGATAGTAGGCGTAATATTCGTAAACGCCGCTTTTTAGGGGCGTATAGATAAAATCGTAATTGCCGCTATAAAGTAAACGGCTTTTTCCGTTTGATACCTCGTAAATTTCGGCGTTTGCGTATTCAGGTAAGTCTAATTTAAATTTCACCTCGTTATTTTCCGTTTCAACGGTTATTTTTAAACCTTTAAAATCGCTAAAACGTCGACTTTTAGCAAGAGTTGCGTTTTCTTTTAAATAAATCTCAAACAAATTTTTACTCGGCGCGTTATCGTCGGCTAAAAGCATTTCGCCGTTTTCATCGTAAGATATTTTATCTATATACGCTTTTTTAAGCCCCTTAGCCGAAAAGTCGAAAGGATACTCGTCTTTATGGATAAATTCTAAAAATTTTGCCGCAAGGTAGGTTGGCGTATTGCCGCCCGTCTCGTTATTTAAAGGGGTAAAATCGGCGTTTCCAAGCCAAACGCACACGGTTTTACTAGTCGTATACGCCGCCGAATAGCAGTCTACGTTATTACCGTTCGCGTCTCCGCCAGTGCCGGTTTTTGCGGCAACTGAAAACGGAAGATAAGAAAGTTTTTTAGCGGTTCCGAAATTGGCGCAGTCCTTTAACGCGTCCGTGATAAGCGACGCGGTTGAAAGGGAAAAGACTTTTTTTGCAAAATTTTCTTCCTCGTATATAGTTCTATTTTTTGAAGTTTCGATTTTCCTTATAAAACGTGGTTTTTTATATTGTCCGTAATTTGCAAGCATCGTATAGGAAGCGGCTAAATCTTTCAATTTTACGCCTTTTCCTAAGTTACCTAACGCCACGCTTAACCCGTCGTTTTTAATCTCTATATTAAGTTTTTTCGCGTATTTATCGACTGTTTTTATCCCGATAGAATCCAAAGTTTTAACCGCCACCGAGTTAAGACTTTTCGAGACTGCTTCTTTAATCGTTACTTCTCCGTAATATTTATCAGCGTAATTTTTCGGCGCGTAACCGTTAAAATCTATCGGTTCGTCTAAAACTTTGGTGTATTCCGTTATATAATCTTCCTCGATTGCAGGCGCGTAAATTAAAATCGGTTTAACTAAAGAGGCGATTTCTCTTTCGATTTCTCCGCAAGTTGAGTAATAGGCGGTTACACCCGACGTCTTATTATCTAAAACTATCGCTTGATAGTCGGAAAGTATTTGGTGGTCGGTTAACGTCTTTTGCAGTTCTTGGTCGTAATAAGTGTAGATTTTGCAATCTTTGAGCAAGTAAGGGGATATGCCCAAGTTTTCCGCCTCGTCCAAAACGGCTTTAAAATACGACGAGGAATAATCTTTTTCGGGCGTTACCAAAATTAACGGTTCCACTTTCGCCTCGTTTTTTTGTTGCTCGGTAATATATCCTTCTTTTTGCATGGCGTTTAGCGTTAAATTTCTCTTTTTTATAGCGGCTTGTAAATTCTTGCGTGGATTAAGTTTAGACGGCGCCGATATAATTCCCGCTAAAGTAGCGACCTCTCCGAGCGATAACGCGTTAGGGGGTTTTCCGAAGTATCCTTTTGCGGCGTTATATATTCCGAAGTAGTCTTCGCCGAAGTAAATGGTGTTTAAGTACGCCGTTATTATTTCTTCTTTAGACAGTTTTTTTTCGAGTATTTTGGTTAACTTTATTTCCGTAATCTTCCTCGAAAAAGTCTTTTCGTTGGTTAAATGCGTATTTTTAATAAGTTGTTGACTTATGGTGGACGCACCCTCTTTAAACGATAAAGAAGTAAGGTTTACGAAAGCGGCTTTTAAAATTCTTTTATAATCCAATCCTTTATGAAAATAAAAATTTTTATCTTCTATCGAAATAAAAGCATTTTTAACCGTGTCCGAAAAGGTTTTTTCATCGTTTAATACGGGGGTAGAGGATAAAGAAACTTGCTTGTTTCGTCCGTCGTAAAAACTTGTAAAATCACCTGATTTAATCAGTCTTTTTTCATCAAATTCTATTTTAGGCGGGGTTAAAAATATCACCCCGAAAACGACCGAGGCCGAACATATAAAAAGTAGGAAAACAACGAGCGTTACTTTAAAAAACTTCTTCATAAAACTATTATTTGCAGTTTAAATAAAATCATAAACCGCCGCTAATTAACTTGCTAAATAATTATATTTGTTATATAATAAACAGTACTATGAAATTTTTTAAAGTTATTACTTACGGATGTCAAATGAACGTGCACGAGTCGGAAAAGCTCGCGGGGATATTAACCGCGCGCGGATATTTCCCGACCGAAGATACCGAAGCCGCCGACGTTATCGTCTTTAACACTTGCTGTATAAGAGAAAACGCCGAGCAGCACGCACTTGGAAACTTAGGTGCGTTAAAGTATCTTAAGAAGAAAAATCCTTCTTTAATCATCGCAATCGGCGGTTGTATGACGCAACAACCCGGCGTACCCGAAAAAGTCAAAGAAAGTTATCCTTTCGTTGACATAATTTTCGGTACCCACAATTTAGAACTTTTCGGCAACTACTTAGACGAAAGACTTGCAACTAAAAAGAAGATTTTAAAAGTTGTCGACGATAGCGGAAAGATTTACGAGGGTACTACGCCTTTTAGAACGAGTTATCCTAACGCTTGGGTAAACATTATGCAAGGGTGTAACAATTTTTGCACTTACTGTATCGTACCTTACGTAAGAGGTAGGGAAAAAAGCCGTTCCATGCAAGCGATTTTTTCCGAAGTTCAAAAACTCGTTTTACTCGGCTATAAGGAGATAACCTTGCTTGGTCAAAACGTGAACTCTTACGGTAAAGATTTAGGCGAGGGCGTAAATTTTGCCGCGCTTATAAATCTTTTAAAAGAAGTCCGCGGCGATTTTCGGTTAAGGTTTATGACTAACCACCCTAAAGATCTTAACGAGGATTTAGTAAAAGCCGTCGCCGACAATCCGCATTGTATGCACGCGATACATTTACCCGTCCAAGCGGGAAGCGATAGGGTATTAAAACTTATGAACCGTCGGTATACTTCCGCCGACTACTTGCAAAAAGTAGAAATAATAAGAAAACATATGCCCGATTGCGCCATTACCACCGATATAATGGTAGGTTTTCCGACTGAAACGGAAGAGGACTTTTTAGATACGATGAAGTTAGTCGAAACCGTAGGGTTTTCCTCGGCGTTTACTTTCGTGTATTCGAGAAGAAAAGGCACCGTCGCAGATAAAATGGAAGAGCAAGTCCCCGAAGACGTCAAAAAGGACAGAATTATGCGTTTGGTTGATTTATGTAACGAAAAAACGCGTGAGTTTTCTCAAAAATATCTCGGTAAGACGATAACCGTTTTATGTGAAGATTTCGACAAGAAAAAAGGTCTTTACATGGGGCGCGACGAATACGGCAGAATGGGCTACTTTAAATGCGACAGAAACGTCGTTGGTGAATTTTGCGATATAAAAATTAGTAGCGTAAACGGAATATCTCTTTACGGCGATTTGGTTTAGTTTTTAAACGATACTTTTAACGATACTTTAAGCGATAGGTGAATTATGGCTAATGAAAAAAAGATGTCGGCAATGATGCAACATTACTGTTCTATTAAAGAAAAATATCACGATTGCGTAATCTTTTATAGGCTCGGCGACTTTTACGAAATGTTTTACGAGGACGCGATAGAAGTTTCAAAACTTTTAGACCTGACTCTTACAGGAAGAGATTGCGGATTGCCTGAAAGGGCGCCTATGTGCGGAATACCTTTTCACGCTGCCGACTCTTATATAGCGAAGTTGGTTTCTTTGGGTAAAAAAGTCGCTATTTGCGAACAATTAACCGAACCCGGCGCGCAAAAAGGCTTGGTTGAAAGGGACGTTATAAGGGTGGTTTCGGGCGGCACTATCATAGAAGACGGTTTAGTTGACGAAAAAAGCAACAATTTTATTTGTTCGGTATTTTACGGCAACGGCATCTCGCTTTCTTGGGCGGATATAACCACGGGTGAATTTTATTGTCAAGAAGTTGCTTCCGAAGAAAAACTGTTAGACGCGCTTTACAGAATTAACCCGTCGGAAATTATTTGTAACGACGGGGCGTATACGCTGTATCAAAATTTTTCAAGCGGCGTAAAAGCGTCCATAGTAAGGTTTTCCCCTTATAAAGAACAAGCGTACGGCGCAAGTTTGGCTAAGTCTAATTTAACAGAACAATTTTCCGTCCGCACCTTAGACGGGTTTGTTCCGAGCGAAAAAGTATACGCCGTATATTCGGCGGGCGCGCTTATTTCCTATCTAAAGGAAACCCAAATGCACGCTCTCGAAAATATAAAAAGCCTAAGCTACTTCGACGACGGCAAAGTTTTGACGTTAGACGCAACCGCGCAACGGAATTTGGAAATAACCAAGTCTATGCGCGACGGTAAAACTTACGGAACGCTTTTATGGGCTCTCGATTACACAAAAACCGCTGGCGGGGCGCGAAAACTTAAAGAAGTTTTGACTTCGCCGCTTCACGATATAGAAAAAACTAATTATAGACTAGACGGCGTAGAAGATATCGTAAAAGACAATATGGGACGCGAGGCTTTGGTAGATTCCTTAAAAGGTATCAAGGACTTAGAAAGGCTTTGCGGAAGAATATCCAACAATATAGTTAACCCGCGCGATTGCCGCGCGATTTGCGATACTTTAAGTTTGATACCCGTTATTAAGTTTCAATTAAGCGGAATGCCGTCTAAAATACTTTCCGATATTTCCGACAATTTAGGCGATTTTACCGATTTAACCGCGCTTATCGACTCGATGATAGTGGATGCGAATATTCCCGCTTTTACAAAAGACGGCGGCTTTATAAAAGACGGCTTCGACGAAAGATTGGATCATTTGCGTATGGTAAAAAACAACGGACAAGCGGTGATTAAAGAAATAGAGGCGAGGGAAAAAGAATCGACCGGTATTAAAAATTTAAAAGTAGGCTACAATAAAGTTTTCGGTTTTTATATAGAAGTAAGTAAGTCTTTCGTCGGTATGGTTCCGTATTCGTACGTAAGAAAACAAACCCTCGTCGGCGCCGAAAGATACGTAACCGAAGAACTTAAAAAGTTCGAAGAGGAAATTCTTTCGAGTACCGAAAATATAATTAAGATAGAAAACGAAATTTTCGCAAAATTAAAAACCGTTCTTTCTCAAAAGATAGGCGATTTATTGAAGTGCGCCAAGTGTTTGTCGATGCTCGACGTTTTAACGTCTTTCGCGATAGTGGCGAGAAAGCGTAATTACGTAAGACCTACTATGTTACCGCCCGATAAAAAGTTGAATATAGTCGGCGGCAGACACCCCGTAGTGGAGGCGACGAGCAAGGAAACCTTCGTTCCCAACGACGTGCTTTTAGATACCGACGAAACCCGTATGGCGATTATAACCGGTCCTAATATGGCTGGTAAAAGCACTTATATGCGCCAAGTTGCGTTAATAGTTTTGATGGCGCACGCGGGGTGCTTCGTTCCCGCAAAATCTGCGGAAATCCCTTTGGTCGACAAAATATTTACGAGAGTCGGCGCAAGCGACAATTTGATTTTCGATCAGTCTACTTTTATGGTGGAAATGGCGGAAGTCGCTAACGTAATAAGAAACGCAACCCAAAACAGTTTGCTTATTTTGGACGAGATAGGAAGGGGGACTAGCACCTACGACGGGCTTTCAATCGCATGGGCGGTGGTAGAATATCTTTCTTCAGTCGTAAAAGCAAAAACTTTGTTCGCGACGCACTATCACGAACTTACCGAACTTGAAAACAAGATGGAAGGGGTTAAAAACTTTAAAATCACCGTAAAAGAGATTAACGGAAAAGTTATTTTCTTAAGACGCATAGTTCAAGGTAGCGCAAATAAGAGTTTCGGCGTAGAAGTCGCCGCTTTGGCGGGTATTCCCGAAACCGTTACTAAAAGAGCCAAATCCATTTTAAAACTTTTAGAGAAAAACGATTTAACCAAAAACTTTTCACAGCAAGGCGATTTAGAAACCGTCAAGGAAGAGTCCTTCGTCGAAAAGTATATAAGAGAGTTGGATATCAATAACGTAACCCCGTTAAAAGCTTTTGAAATTTTAACTTATTTAAAAGAAAAAATATAATCCGTTTAAAGGAAAAAATCAATGCCTAAGATTAACCTTTTACCTAAAGAAGTATTTAATAGAATATCCGCCGGCGAAGTTGTCGAAAGACCCGCTTCCGTCGTTAAGGAACTTTTTGAAAACGCAATAGACTCCGGCGCTAAGAACGTCATCGTTTCTATCGAAAACGGCGGCACCGGAGAGATAATCGTTCAAGACGACGGTTGCGGTATGGAAAGAGAAGACTTAAAAAGGGCTTTTTTACCGCACGCCACCAGCAAAATAAGTAAAGCGGACGACCTCGATTTTATCGAAACACTCGGGTTTAGAGGGGAAGCGTTGGCGAGTATCGCTTCCGTTTCCTACGCTAAAATTTTATCCAAAACCGAGGACGGCGAAGCCTTGCAAATTTCTTGCGACGGCGGTGCTTTGGGCGAGGTAAGAGAGGGCGTAGGCGTCGAGGGTACTTCGGTTACCGTAAGCGACTTGTTTTTCAATACCCCCGCAAGATTAAAGTTTTTAAAATCGGCAAAAGGCGAGGAAAGAGAGATTTCTTCTCTTATTGATAAACTTATATTATCCAATCCTTATACCGCGGTAAAATACTATATCGACGGCAGTTTGGTTAAGCAGTCGTACGGTGAAGGTTTAAAAGACGCCGTAAGATGTGTTTACGGTAAAGAAACTTTGGATAATTGTTACGAAATAAGCACCGAAAAGAACGGCTTGTTTATACGCGGTTTTATAGGCAGTACCAATTTTTATAAAGGCAACCGCACTTACCAAACTATAATCGTCAACGGAAGATACGTAACTGACAATACCGTTTCTACGGCAGTTCAAAACGCTTACGGAAATTACCTTATGAAAAGACAATATCCGTTTTACGTTTTGTCTATAAGCGTAGATCCTTCCGTCGTCGACGTTAACGTGCACCCTCGAAAAGCCGAAATTCGTTTTCAAAACAATCAAATTATTTACGGAAGCGTGTATTCGGTGGTATCTAAGGTTTTGGACGGTTCTTCTCAAGCGCTCAATATTATAGACAACGCGCCTTTTATAGCAAAAAACGACGATGACGAAGAGGAAAAGAATAACGGCGAATACGTTCCTATGGGCGGATACGTCGAAGTTCCGCCGTTAGAACTCGGAAACGTCGACGAATATAAATTCGATACCGACAAATTTACCGCCGAAACTTATAAAGGCAATTACGATTTTACGCCAATAAAAAGAGAAAGAACCACTCCGATATCCGACGTTATTCGCGATAAGGTGGTTGATTTTACCGACGAAAAGATTCTTCATCCCGAAAAGAACGCGGAAGCCGACGATATTTTTAAAGAAAACAAGGCTTATATAGAAAAACTCGAAGCGGAAAGAAAATCCGTTCAGGAAGAACTTATAAAAGACTTACCCGTAAGATACGTAGGTCAAGCGCTCGGCACCTTTTTGATACACGAATGCGGCGACGATTTGATTATTATAGACCAACACGCCGCGCACGAAAGGATTTTATTCGATAACTTTTACAATCTCGTAAAAACGCGGGCTGTTAGCACGCAAACTTTATTGGTTCCTTACACCTTTAACGTAAACGACGCCGAGGCGGATATTTTGTTCGATATGCTCGACTTGTTTAAAGAGGTCGGTTTCGATATGGACTTTTTAAAGGAAAACACCTTTAGAGTTTACGGCGTGCCGGTAGAGGTTGCCGAAATCAATTTAAACTCGTTTTTCAGGGATATTTTAACCGACGATAGGTTTAAAGACGAAAAAATACCTACCGTAATACGCGAAGCCATTGCGCAAAAAGCTTGCAAGTCGGCGATAAAATCCGGGGACAAATTAACTCTTGACGAAATTAACGCTTTGATTGAAAGTTTAAAGCAAAATTGGGGTTTAAAATGTCCGCACGGCAGACCGGTTGCCATAAAAATTAACAGAACGGAAATCGATAAATGGTTCAAAAGAATAGTTTAGATAAATTTGCCGTCGTAATTTGCGGTCCGACGGGTAGCGGAAAAACCAAACTCGCCGTCGATTTGGCAAATCTTTTAGACGGGGAAATTATTTCCGCCGACTCCATCGCTATATATAAAGGATTGGATATAGGCGCGGCTAAACCCACGAAAGAAGAAAGACTTCTTGCCGTACACCGCATGATAGACGTAGTCGATCCTAAAGAGGAATTTTCCGTTGCAGAGTATAAAGAAATGGCAAGAAAATGCCTCTACGACGCCTTATCGCGCGGAAAAACGCCGATAATTTGCGGTGGAACAGGTTATTATATAGACGCGCTTTTATACGACTTTAGTTACGGCAACTGCCCAAAAAACGAGGCGTTTAGAAACGAGTGCGAAGAAATAATCGCAACCGACGGTATAGAGGTTTTGTACGAGAAATTGAAAATCGTCGATCCCGAAACCGCGAAGATCGTTCATTTAAACGACAAGATGAGAATAGTAAGGGCGCTTGAAATTTACCAAACGACGGGAACGAAAAAGTCGGATATAGTAGACGAAAAGAAGCCTATAATACCGTTTTTAGCCTTTTCGTACGATTACGAGAGGGAAAAACTTTACGAAAGAATTAACTTCCGCGTCGACGAAATGTTTAAAAACGGTTTAACTAAAGAAGTTACTAATCTTCTAAAAAGCGGCGTACAACCTTCCGCTCAATCTATGCAGGGGATAGGGTATAAAGAGGTTGTTGAGGGAATTTTGTCAAACACCTCGGAAGAAGAAATAAAAGAAACGGTAAAAAGAAATACCAGAAGGTACGCAAAAAGACAAATTACTTGGTTTAAGCGCCTCGATAATTTAACTTACTTAGAGCCGCAAAATACTTGCGCGGAGAAAGTAAAGGAATATATTTATGAACGAATATCAAATTAACGAACTTATAAAAAAAGTCGAAGAAAAATTGCAACCGGCGTTTAAAAGGCTTGACGATATTGCTTTAAGTTGCCAAGAAAAAGTTTTAGCGGCGTTTCAAAAAAACAAAATCGCTTTGAGGCATTTTAACCCGACCACCGGTTACGGTTACGACGACGACGGAAGGGACGCTTTGAAAAGGGTTTACGCCGACGTTTTTCATACCGAAGCCGCGTGCGTTACGCAAAATATAGTTTCCGGCACCCACGCGATAGCCTTAGCGCTTTTATCCGTTTTAAACGGTGGCGACGAGGTTTTATCTATAAGCGGTATGCCGTACGATACGTTGCACGGCATAATTTTCGGTGATAAATTTTCTTTAAAATCTATGGGCGTAAGTTTTGATTGCGTGGATTTAAAAGGTGGCGAGTTCGACTACGGTAAAATTTCCGACCGTTTAAAAAAGAGTCTGCCGGATATGATTTATATTCAGCGTTCGAGGGGATACGACGACAGGGAAAGTTTGTCCGTTTACGAAGTGGAAAAGGTCGTTAAATTGGTTAAAGATTTAGGATTTTCAGGAATTATTTTCGTCGACAATTGTTACGGTGAGTTCGTTGAAGATAAAGAAGTAACCGACGTAGGCGCAAATTTGGTCGCCGGTTCTTTAATAAAAAATATAGGCGGGGGCATAGCGCCTTGCGGCGGATACGTTGCCGGTAACAAAGAATATATCGATTTAGTCGAAGCAAGGCTTACTTGCGCGACGGTTGCGGGGGAGGTCGGTGCCAATCCCGCGGGCTATCAATATTATTATCAAGGCTTGTTTATGGCACCGCACGTAGTCAATCAAGCGTTAAAGTGCAGTATGCTAATAGGAGGGGCTATGTCGGAACTCGGTTACGAAACGATACCTAAGGCTTATTCCGAGCCTTACGACGTAACGCGTTCGATAAAGTTTAACGACGAAAAGAAATTAGTAAGTTTTATTCAGTCGGTACAAAGGGTTTCCCCGATAGATAGTTTCGTTACGGCAATCCCGAGCCCGATGCCGGGATATAGCGACGAAGTTATAATGGCGGCGGGGTGCTTCGTGCAAGGGTCTTCTATAGAACTTTCCGCCGACGCGCCGCTTCGCCCGCCGTATAACGCGTACGTTCAAGGCGGCTTGACCTACGAACACGGTAAACTTGCCTTGAAAGAAATTTTAAAAAACTTGTAAAAAAACGTTCGGCAATAATGCCGAACGCAAAATTACGAACTTCGTAAAAATATTTAAAAACACTGATTTTAAGCGTGATTTTTTAGAATTTTCTGACCAAACCTTTTACTCTGCCGATTATTGAAACGTCGTCTAAAACGATGTCTTGTAGCGCGTCGTTTTCGGGATGTAAGATAATCTTTCCGTCGCGCTTGAAAAAGCGTTTACAGGTTGCCGAGTCGTCTACGAGTGCAACGACGATTTCGCCTTGATTGCAAGTAGAAGTCTTTTCCACGATTATTTTATCCCCGTCGTAAATGCCTGCGTTTATCATACTGCTACCCGATACGTTTAGCATAAACACGTCGCCAACGCCGTGGAATTCTTCGGGAAGCGGATAATAGCCCTCGATATTTTCAACGGCTAAGATAGGCGCGCCCGCGGTAACCGTACCGACTAAGGGTACGTAAACGGCGTTCTTGGACGGCTTATTTTTCAAAACGATGGCGCGGTTTTTAGCGCCGCCGAAAGAAATCATTCCGCGGTATTCCAATTTTTTCAGGTAATACTGCGCGGTCGACGTGGATGCGAAACCTATCTCTTGACAAATTTCACGAACGGTCGGGGGATAGCCTTCACGGTCGATGTACTCGGAAATATAATCTAAAACTTCTTGCTCACGATTTTTATTGTAACTCATAAGACACCTCTTGCTATATAATATCATATATAAAAAGATTTGTCAAACGTTCGTTCTAAATTTTTGATTATTTTTTTTAGGATAAATTATTATGAAGGAAAAATGCGTTTTATACGATCGCGACTGTATCGGTTGCGGCGAATGTGAATTTTGCGATTTAGACCCAACTAAAATTTGCGACAACTGCGGCAAGTGTTTGGAAAACTATAACCTCGATTACGCCGCTATAAAAATAGATCGCGTAGAAAACGGCGAAGCCGCGGACGATTGCGACGACGATTGCGATTGCGACGACGATTGCGATTGCCAAAGCCGTCACGGCGCACACGGGCATAATCACCACGACTAACGAATTTTGGTAACTAAATTACTTTTGCTAAATAATCTTAAAATAATTTTTTGGTAATATTAAATGTCGATTTTAAGTAAAATTAACAAACCGAGCGATATAAAAACGCTCGATATAAAAAGTCTTACAATACTTGCCGAAGAGATAAGGTCTGAAATAATCGCGGTAACCCGCCTAAGAGGCGGACATTTAGCGTCTTCTTTAGGGGCGGTGGAAGCGATTATCGCTTTGGCGTACGTTTTCGACTTTGAAAAGGATAAAATAATTTTCGACGTAGGGCATCAAGCGTACGCTTATAAAATGCTGTCGGGAAGATACGAAACTTTTGAAAGCCTTAAAACTTACGGCGGAATAAGCGGATTTCCTTTGATTTTCGAAAGCCCGTACGACAGTTTTTCATCGGGGCACGCCGGCGACGCGTTAGCGGCTTCCTTAGGTTACGCTTACGCGCGCGATAAAAAGGGCGACGACTATTTTATTATATCGTTTATCGGCGACGGCGCTTTTTGTAACGGCGAAAATTTGGAAGCGTTATTCGGTTCTTCTAATAAACCTGCTAAATTTTTGACCGTTTTAAACGATAACGGAATGTCTATTTCCGAAAACGACAGTCCCATATTTAAAACGTCACGCACGGTTTTGGACAATAATATCGAAACCGCCGACGAAGGCTTTTTGACGGACGGTTTTAATTTGGATAAATTCGGACTTGGTTATTCTAAAGTTTCGGACGGGCACGATGTAGAAAGGCTCGTGGAAGTTTTTAAAAACTTTAAAAACAACCCTACGCCCACGCTCGTGCATTTAAAAACCGTCAAGGGTAAAGGTTATCCTTTAGCCGAGCAAAAAAGCGAGTTTTACCACGGCGTAAATAAAAGCTTTTTGAGTGCGAAAAACGATTTTACCGATTGTTTAGGCAAAATTCTTTCCGAAAGAATTCAAAAGGATGAAAATATAGTCGCGATAGTCGCCGGTATGAGTTTAGGCGTCGGACTTGACGAGGTAAAAAGAAAACATCCCGATAATTTTAAAGACGTCGGCATAGCCGAAGATTACGCGGTAACTTTTGCGTCGTCGCTTGCGCTTTCGGGGCTTAAACCTATAGTTTGCATATACTCTACGTTTTTGCAACGCGCTTACGATCAAATAGTAACCAACGTTTGCTTGCAAAAACTTCCCGTCGTCTTTTTAATCGATCACGCGGGCGTCGTTGGCGACGGTTACACGCACCAAGGCGTTTTCGATATAGCGTATTTGTCGCATATACCGAATATGACTTTGCTTACCCCTAAAAACTGCGCTGAACTTGAACAGATGATAGATTACGCGTTAAACGCTTCCACTCCCGTTGCCATACGCTATCCCGTCGGCAAATCGGACGATATAAAAACCGTTACGCCGTTCGTGGACGAGGGAAAGTGGGAAGTTTTAAAAGAGGGCTCGAAAACTTGTATTTTAGCGGCGGGTTCAAGGGCGTTAGCGCTTTCCTTAAAAGCCGCCGAAAACGAGAATTGCGAAGTCGTCAACGCAAGGTCTATAAAACCGCTCGATACTAAGTATTTGCTATCCCGTTTCGACCGTAATTTTATAACGGTAGAGGACGGCGTAAAAATAGGCGGTTTCGGTAGTTTAGTATCAACTTTTTTATCCGATAACGGCTATAAAGGTAATCTAAAAACTTTTGCGTTTTCCGACGCGTTTATCCCGCACGGCGCGGTTGAAGAACTGTTTACTTTATCCAACCTAACGGCAGACGAGATAAAGAAGTATTTGTAGTTTTTTGGCATAGTTTTTTAGTTTTTTAAGCGCGTTGAAAGATTTACTAATACTTGAAGTTGTTTTGTCTAATATAAACAAGCACCATGCTTTTTAGTGATTAACCTAATTTTTATAGAATATTTAATTCTTAAAGAGCGTCTTAATTTTAAAAAATCAATAATTGCGTTTATGAAAACGGAACCGTCGTTTTTTTGCGGTTTCGTTTTTCTATGCGGCGGATTTATATTTTTTTCTGACTAAACCTTAATATTTATTTAAATGCTTTGACAAATTGTTTTTAAAGTGCTAAACTAAAATTGCGACCAACTTTCATATTTTTTCCGACGAAGTATACTTCTCATAGGTAGAAGTGTACGTTTTCGCATTACATAAATCTTTGTCGGAAAAATAATTTATTGTAGTTGTGTCGCAGCAAAGCGGAAAGTACGTTTTTACATGCGCCGTCCGTTTTGCGGGCGGCGTTTTTGTTGCCTAAAAATATTTCTTTTAAGGAGCAAAAAAATGAAGAAAAAAACACTAATTTCAATCTTGTTGCTATTATTGACGGCAGTTTGCTTTTTAGGTGCCGTGGCTTGTAAGAAAAACCCCGACGATAGCAAGAACGAACACGTGCATGCTTATTCGGCTGTCGAGATAAGCCCTACCTGTACGGAAAAGGGTTATACGACGTATACTTGCGCATGCGGGAATGGTTACGTTTCCGATTACGTTGACCAATTGGGGCATGATTTGATACATCATGACGGCAAAGAAGCAACTTTGACGGAAGTCGGTTATAAGTCTTACGATAGTTGCAGTCGTTGCGATTATACCACCTATGAAGAAATTTCGTGTGTTGGTATATCTTTTAAAAATATAAGCATTGAAAACGGTAGCGGTTCGTTAGTGCTTTCAAATGCGACGAAAACCTTCAACTTTACCGATGAAATCACCGTAATAGGTAAGGCAAAATACGTTGTTTCAAAAGATAAATACGGATATAACACGGTTGTTACTAAAACGATTCCGCTTGCGGAAGGCGATAATAATATTTATATTATCGAAAGTATCGACGATGCCGTGAAAAATATATATGAGATAACTATTCGTCGTAAACCTATATATGCGGTCACGTTTATCGCAAGCGACGGGCAACGGATAGATTTACAAAACGTGGAAGAAGGTTTTTTAGCGAAAGAACCTAAAATCGTTTTACTCGGATATTCCGCCAACTTCGATTACGATTTCGGTAAACCTATTAATAGCGCAACTAAAATTAACGTTGACTTAAGCGTTACTCCCGAAATGTCAAACTTTACTTTTACTTCAACCGCTACCACTTGCGAAATCACTGGATTAAAAAACGAAGAAGCCACTTCCATAGTGATCCCCGATTGCTTGTTCATATATTAAAAACGAAAATTTAAAAACCGTAACGATAACAAGCGG
>CAZMOD010000012.1:6904-42786 GCA_964567885.1 uncultured Christensenella sp. | reverse complement strand
TTCCCGCGGCTACTTTGGACTTGGATTCTTTAGTAGAGCAGGCGAAGGGCATTTTGACGGGGCTTAAGGCGGAATACGAACGTCAACTTGCGATTACCGAATACGACAAAGAAAAAGAAATGGTTGCCGTAATCGATTATCTTAAGGAGCAAGCGTCGGCTTTCGTTTATAAAGTTACGCCCAAAATTGCAAAAGCGAAGGCGTTGAAGCTTTTAGAGGAAGTAGGTATTCCCGAACCCGCTATCAGATACAATCAATATCCTTTCGAGTTTTCCGGCGGTATGCGCCAACGTATAGTTATCGCTATCGCGCTTGCCGCTAACCCCGATATCCTTATTTGCGACGAGCCGACGACCGCGTTGGACGTTACTATTCAGGCGCAAATTTTGGAACTTATCAACAAGTTAAAACGCGAAAGAAATCTTTCCGTAATCTTTATTACTCACGATTTGGGCGTAGTTGCAAACATGGCGGACAGAATCGCCGTTATGTACGCCGGCAAGATTGTCGAGTGCGGCACGGCGGACGATATTTTCTACGATCCGCGTCATCCGTATACTTGGGCGCTTCTTTCTTCGATGCCCGACCTTGACACCGACGAGAAGTTAGACGCCATACCCGGCACTCCCCCCAATATGATTTACCCGCCTAAGGGTGACGCGTTTGCCGCGCGTAATAAATACGCTATGGAAATCGACTTCGAGGAACAACCCCCGATGTTCGAAGTTTCCGAAACGCATAAAGCGGCCACGTGGCTATTACACCCCGATGCGCCGAAGGTTGATCCGCCGAAGCAGGTTACCGACCGTATCGCGCGTATGAAAAAACTTGCCGAAGGAGATAACGCATAATGAAAAGAAATTTCGATAATGCCGAAGTGCTTTTGAAAGTTGAAAATCTCTGCCAATTCTTCAAGATGGGCAAGGGCGAGTTGAAGGCGGTTAACAACGTTAACTTCGATATCAAAAAGGGCGAAGTTTTCGGGCTGGTCGGCGAATCCGGTTGCGGTAAGACCACGACCGGACGTACCATAATTAAACTTTACGACGCCACGAGCGGTAATGTTTACTTTAAAGGCGAACGTATCGTTGCGGGGACGCGGTCGTATAAGGACAATATTAGGGCGAAAAAGGAAGAAGTTAAGGGTTTAGTCGCTGCTTTAGATAAGACCGCACCCGACTTTGCCGAGAAAAAGGCGGAAATCGAATATGCTGCCGCCGAGTATATTGCCGAACAAAAAGCCGAGATTAAAAAGGCTAATCACGACCACAAGTACTGCGACAAAAAGTTTGCGCAGGAAGCGGTTCGAAAACTTACCGCGGAATATAACGAGAAGTTGGCAAGCGCTACCGAAGAGGAAAAGGTTGAACTTGAAAAAGAGTTCAAGGCTAAATTAAGAAAGGCGAAAAAATCGAGGTTGGTTACGCAAATTCAAATGATTTACCAAGACCCGATCGCTTCTTTGGATCCGCGTATGACCGTTCGTGAAATCATTGCGGAAGGTTTGGTTATTCACGGCGAAAAGGACAAAAAAGTCATTGACGAGCAAGTCTTTAAAATGCTTGACCTCGTCGGGCTCGTTCCCGAACACGCCGGAAGGTACCCGCACGAGTTCTCCGGCGGACAACGTCAACGTATCGGCATCGCGCGTTCGGTTATTATGAATCCCGATCTTATCATTGCCGACGAACCGGTTTCGGCGTTGGACGTTTCTATTCAAGCGCAGGTTATCAATCTTTTGAACGAATTACGTGAAAAGTTCGGGCTTACCATTTTGTTCATCGCGCACGACTTGTCTGTCGTAAAATACTTCTCCGACCGCATCGGCGTTATGTATTTCGGTAATATGGTCGAACTTGCGACTTCCGACGAACTCTTTAAGCATCCGTTGCATCCCTATACCAAGTCTTTGTTGTCGGCGATTCCGCTTCCCGATCCTCATTACGAAAAGGAACGCGTTCGTATCACCTACAATCCGCTCGTTGAGCACGATTATTCGGTTGATAAACCGTCGATGCGCGAGGTCGCTCCCGGGCATTTCGTGATGTGCAACGACGTCGAGGAAGCAAAATACAAAAAGGAACTTGCTAATGAGTAAAAAAGAAAAATTTTTGCCGTTTATCGTTTCTTTAGGTGTGGGACTTGGCGTTATGGCGATCGTATTCGTTCTATCGGTCGCAGCAAAAGGTGTCGACGTTTTCCAAAAAACGCGCGTTCTTATGACTATGCTTTGCGATTCTTCTTTCGTGTCCGGTGTGATTTTGTTGTGCGTTGCGTTTTTATCTTTCGCGACGCGTCAAGGCACCTTCGACGGTTTGGGTTTTGCGTTTGAAAGCATTTTCGTCGTTAGAAACTGGTCGCCGAGAAGGAAGTTTGAGGAAAGGGAAACGTTTTCAGACTACAGAGATAGAAAAGCCGAAAAGCGTAAAGAAAAAAAAGGGCTTTTACCCCTTTACGTTGCCGGCGCTTTCTACGTCTTATTGGCGATAATATTCCTTATTATATATTACGTGATTCCCGCGGCGTAAACGCATAAAAAACGGTTTTAACCGCTTTCATCATTAAAAAACGTTCGTCGTTTTTCGTGCGATTTTTTTAAAGAGAAAGGGTTAAAGGATAAAAAACAACAAAACAAAAACGCCTCTAAAAGTCGCGATAACGGGCTTATAGGGGCGTTTTTACTGTTTTTAGCGTGTGTTTTAAAGAGTTTATTTTAAACGTTTTGAAACGTTTTCCGTCGCAAAATAGACGAGGGGGGATAGCACCGCTATTACCGCCGCTTGACCTAAAAACACCGTCAAGACGTTTATTAGGTACGCAATAATCGTATCGCTTGCCGCCGTGAAAGCTACGGGCACGATAAACGCGTTTACGATAATCGGCGGCAAAGAACCGAGTATAAGTTTTGCCGTTCGGTTTTTAACCGTTTTGCCGATGAACGCCGTTATAATAGAGGCGATTAGGGTGGCAAGCGTTCCTAAAATCATATCCAAAGGCCCGTTGCCGAAGATATTTGCAATAAAGCAACCTATCGTAAGCCCGATTGCCGTTTCCGGAAAGATTAGAGGGAGTATGGTTAGCGCTTCGGCAATTCTAAACTGCACCGCGCCGTAAGAAATAGGCGCAAGGACGATTGTCAACGCCGCGTACAACCCGCCGACGACACCCGCCCTTGCTAAAATTTTAGTAGTCGATTTCAAAATAGTACCTTTTGCCGAACTAAAATTCGGCTTTTTCTATAGTTTTATTATGCGACTTTTTTAAACGGTTTGTAGATTATCATAAAATAAATCACCCACAACGACGCCAAGCCGACTAAGGCGTAAATAATCCGCGTAACTACGGACATCGTTCCGAATATCGCCGCGACTAAATCGAAGGAAAACACCCCGATTAAGAACCAATTAAGAGCCCCCGTAATTACAAGGATGAAAGATACAATAGTAGTTAACTTCATGGTTTTGCACCTCCTTCAAACAGTTTGCGCAATACGGGCGGTCGATATACTTTGACTACGTCAGTAAAAATTTGCGACCAAGGTGCGTTTTTAGGCTATTTAACGAGTTCTATCATCAAGTAGTCGTAATCGATATTTTCCACGAAATCCGTCGGTATAAACTTTACGTAATTAAACTTAGCAAAGTTAAAAATACTGTCTTTTATAATTAGGGGTGTGGGGGAGTCTAATTCGTGGCAAAGCGTTGAAACGTAATCGAAAAACATAGAATAATCCATTTTTTCGGCGTAAACGTTTAACGTCGTATGCTTTAAAATTTTGTGATTTTTGTAAGTTTTTGCCCAAAGTTTTATCATAAGAAACTCCTCAAAAGTCGCGCTATAGGTCGATTATCGGCAATTATTCACTGCGAAGCGCAACGACCGGATCGCGTTTTGCGGCAAAGCCCGAAGGAATAAGACCCGCAACGACGGTTAAAACGATGCTTATAGCGATAAGTATAAACGCGCCGGCAACCGGCAAGACCGCGACGTTCGTTAGCCCCGAAAGCGCCGTGATTATAATATTGATGGGGATATTTAAAAGCAAGGTTATTAAAATGCCCATTATACCGGACGTCGCGCCGACGATGAAGGTTTCGGCGTTAAACACCCTCGAAATATCCCGTTTCGACGCGCCGACGGAGCGGAGCACGCCTATTTCCTTCGTGCGCTCTAAAACGGAAATATAGGTTATTATGCCTATCATTATCGACGAAACGATAAGCGATATGGAAACGAAAGCGATTAAAACGTAAGTTACCGCGTTTATTATGGTGGTAATCGATTCCATCATAAGCCCTAAATAGTCGGTGTATTTTACTATGTTTTTCGATTCGTCGCCTTCCTCCGCTCTAATTTTGGCGTTGTAGTCGTCGATTATTTTTATTACGTCGTCTTTGGCTTCGAAGGACGTGGGGTAAATTTCTATAAAGGTAGGCTTGTTTTCGTTAAAATAGCCGATCGCGTCGCCTAAGGTGGAATATAATTCGGCTTTAATATTTAAAATATTGGTTGCCGTCGGGAATTTATCTCCGCCTATATCGCTAGAGGACGGTTGATAAACGCATTTAAAATATTCGCCGTCGTTCACTTCAACCTTGTTAAGGTAATCTTTGGTTACGTTTGCGTTCAAAATTCGGCTTTTAACGGCTTTAGTAAGCGAGGGGGTGTAACACACCGTGCCAGTCAAACAACCCGCCGATACGCCCTTTTTAAGGCGCACTACGCCCACTATTTTAAAGCTTAGCGCTTCGTCGCCGTCCAAATAAGCGTTAATCGTTTCTGAAGAGTTTTCGTTCGTCCAATATTTACGCGTAACTTCGTTGCCTTGCGGATCGGTAAAGTTAGCAAGGACTTCGTTGCCTTCGGCGTCCTTTAAAGTCGTGTAGCCGTCCGGCGTGGTTGCAATCTTATAGGTTAGCCCTATAATATCGGAAAATTCTATTCCGTTAAAGTAAACGTCGCTTCTCGTGTATCCGAGCGCTTTCATTTCCTCGTCGGTTTTTTCTTTTTCGTGTATAGCCGCGCCTATCATTTTGCGGAATATCCAACGAATATCGTCGTCGTTCATAAGCCCGAGTGTATAAAGAGACAAGTCGCTTATTTGGTTGTAACTATCGACGACTAAAACCGCTTCGTTCTCTCCCGTTGCGTAACTTCCTTGTAAAAGTTCGTACTGTTCGCTTACGAGTTTTTGGTTGTCAATCATTTCGGAAAAAATGGTTTGATTGCGCAACAAAGTTACGAACATATTATAGTAACGTTCCAAAATCGCCTCGTACGAGCCGAGATTTTGATCGCTCGGTTTTACGCTGCTCATTTCCGGCACGCTCAAAGGATACAACCTTTTATGAACGCCTTCCGCCGTGCGATTCGCGCTATAAATACTCATACTGTAATTGTAGGTATAGTTGATTGCGCTTATTATATCGCTCGTATCGTTGTTTTCGACGTAGTCTTGTAAATATTTGGAAAACCCCGTTAGGTCGTTGTTTTCGTACAAGCCGCCGAACTGTTTTACCATGTCGCCGATTATATTGTGGGATCCTAACGTGCTTCCCGAAGGAAATTGGTCGTTTTTATTTCTGTCGTCGTTTGACGTAATTCCGCCGAGTACGGATAACGCGCCCGTCGTGTTTATATTTTCTTGACTTATGGTGACGGGGTAGTTGGATAAGGTGTCGCGCTGTATGTTTTGAACGTAAGCGTTAAACCCCGAAGAAAGGGATAGAATAAGCGCTATTCCGATAATGCCTATAGAGCCTGCAAGCGAGGTTAAAACGGTTCTTCCTTTTTTCGTGAACAAGTTGTTAAGACTTAAAGAAAACGCCGTTAACAGGCTCATTGACGCCTTTTTATCCTTATTAGAGGTAAATTTTTTCTCGTGCAAAAACGCCGAGTTTTTAGCCTCGTCCTCGCTGCAAGGAAGCGTATCGTCAACCACTATTCCGTCGAAAAGATTTATCGTTCTCGTCGCGTAATCTCTTGCAAGTTCGGCGTTGTGGGTAACCATTACGACTAACCTCGTTTTGGAAAGTTCTTTTAAAATTTCCATAACTTGAACGCTGGTTTCGCTGTCAAGCGCGCCTGTCGGTTCGTCGGCTAAAATTATATCGGGATCGTTTACTATCGCACGTGCAATAGCGACCCTTTGCATTTGTCCGCCCGAAAGTTGGTTGGGCATCTTTTTGGCTTGGTTTTTAAGCCCTACTTCTTCAAGGGCTTTTAAAGCGCGTGCGTACCTTTCTTCCCGTCCAACCCCGGATAGGGTAAGCGCGAGTTCTACGTTTTTAATTACCGACTGATGCGGAATAAGATTGTAACTTTGGAAAATAAACCCTACCGAGTGGTTGCGATAGTTGTCCCAATCGCCGTCGGTAAAGTCTTTGGTGGATTTTCCGTTAATGACGAGGTCGCCCTCCGTGTAACGGTCAAGTCCGCCGACGATATTAAGCATCGTGGTTTTTCCGCATCCCGAAGGACCTAATATAGCGACGAATTCGCTTTCTCTGAAATTTAAACTTACTCCTTTAAGGGCGTGTACTTCCGTTTCGCCCTCGCCGTAAACTTTCACGACGTTTTTCAATGTTAACATAGTCTTTAACCCTATTTTATTCCTTCACCTATTTAATCGTTACGAAAGTACGTTTTTTTGCGTTAAAAAATACTCGTATTTTTCGTATCGACGATAATATACCATTTAATTGTCAAAATCTTGTGATGATAAATTTATGATTGCAAAAAATCCGTAAATTTTTTTAATTATTTAGCCGTAAGATAATTTTTTTAAGACTTCCTTTAAGCGGTTAACACACGTTTTTTAAAACGCCGTAAACGCCGTCTCGTAATCAAAAAAATCGCCGCCAAAAAGAACGAAAAATTATAAAAGTCCGCCTCCGTGCCCGTTATCGAGGTTTTTTGGAAATTTTTTAAACCGATAAAGCGTTAGCGATTATACTAGTTAAACGGTCAATTCGTTTTTTAAGGTGGGAAAAGCCCGTAATAAAAACTTGATTACGGGCTTAAAAAATTAATCTTTACGATTTAATACGGCAATATCTACGTCGACGCCGATGGGGTCGCCTTTTTCTTTTACGATTTTTAAGGTATTGCCTTCTTTTACCACGCGTTTTCCTTTTCCGCCGGTAATAATGCCGCAAACGTCGAAACTATATTTATCCTTGTCAACGAAATAGGGGATAAGTTCGGCGGCGTCGTTTACGTCGACGTAACCTATATGGTGGCACGCCTTTCCGTCCCAATCGTATACGTAAACTTTAATTTTCTTACCGTCGTAAATAACGCCCGTCTTCTTAAATTCTTGATCGGCAAATTCGTAGACGATATCGTTCTCGTATTCTTCTTTGATTTCAGCAGAATTTAGTCCGTCGAATTTATCAAGGTAACCGACTTTTACGCCTTGTTTGATTTCGGCGTCCAAAATATCTTTAACCTTTTCACCGATATCGTTCTTTTTATCGGTGCCGATAACTTTAAAGGTTGCGGTAATTATAGCTTCGCTCGGTTTATAAATAAGTTTTCTTCCGCGTTTTGCACACATAGCCGCCATAAGCTCTTCGTTGTTTTCGGGCGGGGTAAGTTTAAACGTTTCTTTTGCGGGAGCGGTCGCCGCTTTTTCGACTTCCGAAACTCCGGTGGTTTCTTTAACTTCTTCAATTTTTCCCGCGTTTTCTTTAACTTCTTCCGTGCAAGCCGCGTCGAGTTGTTTCGCTTCTTCCGTTTCTACGGGTTTAACTTGGGCTTCGGCTACTTTTTCTTCTTTTGCGCCCTCTTCGACAACGGGAACCGTAAGGTCGAGCCCGAAAACTTCCGCGTAAATTGCTTTTACGGTATCTTCGTTTGCAGGGACGACGCAAGACGGTTTTTCGTCTATTTTTTCATCATGAATTGCAGTTTCTAAATTAAAAACTTCTTCGTAAATTGCTTTTACTTCTTCGTCGGAAATCGTGGTAACGTTATTATCGGCTACGACCGACGCGGTAACTTCAATTTGCTTTTCAGCATCCTCGTTGCAACGGGTTTCTTCGGTTATCGTTGCGCTTTCGGGAGCGGTTTTAGTTGCTTCGGTGGAAACGGTAAGTCCCGTTTCGCCGCTCAAATTAAATACTTCTTCGTAAATTGCTTTTACTTCTTCGTCGGAAGCGGCGGTTACGGTAGAGGTAATAACTTCTTCCAAAGTTTTTTCCGTGCAAACATCCACGTCGCAATCGCGTTTTTCGGTTTCGACTTCTTCCGTCGACGAAACGTCTTCTGCAGCGGTGTTTTCACAAACTTCGTCGACAGGGGCGTCTTTTATAGCGGCGGCTTCCGCGCTGTCCGTGCTTGCTTCCGCTAAAGACTCGGGCTCAAGTTGTTTTTCTCTTTCGGCTTTTTCGTCGCGTTCGGTAAGAAGTTTAAGATATTTATCTTTTTCTTCGCCGGACGACGTTTGGTATTGACATTCTAAATAGACGGAGCAAGTATCGCAGTCGCCCAAGCATTGTAAAATTATATCGTCGTATTTCATAAGGGGCACCCCTTGATTTTTATAGTAGAGATATTATACCGCAAACGAACCCGTGTGTCAAACGATATTAAGGCGTATTCGTGCTTTTTATTATATTATATACTATAATAATATATTATATAGTACGCGCGTGCGCGCGCGAGGGCTTACGGGCGACGAAACGAACTTATATATAAGCCCGATTTGCCGCCCGAAATAATAATTAGTCTTCCAAATTACACTCGAAAGAATCGCAACAAGTACAATCTTCACAGTCGCAAGTAACCCTTACGGTTGAAAGGGTACAATTTTTACCCGAATGATTGTGTCTGCATTTTCTTACGTCGCATAAAACGCCGTGGTTGTAATTTTCCATAAAAACCTCCTTTGCCGTTCGGTTTTCGGCAGCGGTTATATCCGCTATAATCTTATTATTTTCTTTTTTGGAAAAACGATACGTGTTTTTTGTGGTTTTTGCCTTTAAAACCGTCGAATTTTTCCAGCCGTTTTTATACCCGAAATTTTTTCGGCTAAAAACCCGAAATCTCGCCTTAAAAAAGGGATTGTCTTTTGAAAAAGTAAAAAATAGGTGGCGATTTTTAGTCTTTTCGTTCTATTATTTCCCTTTTTGGCGTAAATATATCCGTAGAAACGTTGTGTTAAGGAGTGTTTTATGTTAAACGTAGGCAAAGAAACGGTTTTTTACTTGACTCCGTCGAAGGTAGTCGATACTCAAACGGTTGAGGCAAGTTTAAATCTTTCGGCGGAAAGCAAAGATAAAATAGTATCGGTAAGCGGCTATTCGGTATCCGACGAAGTCGCTATCGAAAACGGGTTTGCAAAATGCGCGGGCAAGGTTATTTTTAACGTGGTCTTTATAGGCGAAGAACCCGAAAGAATAGAAACGGGCGTTAAGTTCGAATTCAAAAAGCCCGTGGACGAAAGGGTGAAAAACGCGTGTTGCGAATATACGCTTAGAGATTTTGAAGTAAAAGACGACGGCGGAATGCTATTCGTTCGTTGCGAACTTTCAAAAGAACTGACTTTGTTTTACGAAAACCGCGTAGAAGTAGTTAACTCCGTCGACTGTTTATCTAAAACGGAAGAACTTTCCCATTATAAAACTTTAATAACCACGGCGAATATGGAACTTGACGACAAATTCGAAGCGCAAAGAATTAAAAAAGTGCTGTATTCAAGCGCCGATTCGTGCGTTAGATCTGTAAAAACGGGAAATAATTCGGTTACGGTGGAAGGATTTTCGGTTATTTGCCTCGTTTCGTTGCCTTTTTTGGAAAATAGTGATATAGTAAAAGATACGAGGGTGATACCTTTCAAGTTCGATTTCGATCTTGACGGGGTTACCTCCGACTTTTCCGCGCGTGCGCAAATTAGCACCAAAGATTTATCCGTGAAAGTTTTTACCGACGAAGAAGACGGTAAAAGCGTTATAGAAAGTTCGCTTTCGCTCAACTTTACTTTAATCGCGTGCGGAAAAGAAAAAATTACTTGCGTAACCGACGCGGCGGCTTTAACGTGTCAATTAAATTTTAAAAAATCAACTTGCGAAACTTCGGTTTTGTCTTGCCAAAGGGTAACTTCCGAAAGAGTTTTTGGTAAAGCGGCGGTAGACGTACCGGAATATTCTCGTTTTATAAAGGCGATTGCCGAAAGCGTTGAGATAGAAGAAGTCAAAACGGAAAACGGCGAACTTTCAATTACGGGCGTGGTACGCTCCGACTGTTTTTTTGCAGGCGACAACGGAATCGTTTCCAAAAACGGGCAACTTCCGTTTAATATAAGTTGCGATTACCAAGGCTCATCCGCGCTTTTCGTACGCGTTTGTGCCGAAGATTTGCAAGGCAGGCTAAGAAGCGGAAAGTTAGAACAAGAAGTAACTTTACACGTTAGTTTTTGCGAATACGAAAACACCGTAACCGATTTCGTTTGCGATATCGAAGAGGGGGAAGAAATAGAAACGGTAAACTCGCCTATTTCCGTTTACTTCGGAAAAATCGGCGACGAAGAGTGGGACGTCGTAAAGACTTTACGGGTAGATCCTTCCGTCGTTTACGAGTATAACCAAGGCGTTAGTTTCCCTCTTTCGGAAAAAGAAAGAATTATAGTGTTAAGAAAAGAAAAATAGCAATATATAGAAAAAGCAAACGGGCGGCGTTTACTTAAAAAGTCGACCTATAAGCCCGTTTTTGAAGGTTTTTATGAATAGCGTAAGAGAAAAAGGCTATGCAAAAGTCAATTTGTTTTTAGACGTTTTGCAAAAAAACGGAGAATTCCACGATATCGACACGGTGGTTTCGACCGTCAGTTTGTACGATAGCGTAACGATAAGTAAGCGTCGCGACGACAAAATCGTTTTGCGTACCGGCGGCGGATTGTATCGCGTACCCGACAGAGTCGAAAACGATAACGCTTTTAAGGCGGCTTCTTTGTTCCAAAAAACCTTTAACACAAAGGGCGTGGATATTACGGTTACGAAAAAGATTCCCGTAGGCGGCGGACTCGGGGGGTCGAGCGCCGACGTAGCGGCAACGCTTAGGGGTATGAAAAAACTTTTCGGCATCGATTGCGATTTAAAACCTTTGGCGGATAGTTTAGGAAGCGACGCTTCGTTTATGTTGAAAGGCGGATTTGCAAGGCTTACGGGAAGGGGTGTGGACGCCGAATACTTCGACGCGGAAAACTTAAAACTTTATCTTTTGATAGCAACCCCCAAGTTTTCCGTAAGCGCGAAAAACTGCTATGCGGAATACGATAACGCGCCTTTAGAAAAATCTGCCACAGACGGAGCAAAAGTTGCGCAAAATCTTATAAACGGCGTTGTTTTAAAAAGTGATTTTTACAACGCTTTATATCCCGCCGCCGTCAGAATAAACCCCGAAATAGAACGTGTTTACGGGCTTATAGCGGCACTTTCGCCCCGCGCAACCGTTATGAGCGGAAGCGGAAGTTCGGTTTTCGGCGTTTTTGACGGCAAAGAACTTTGCGATTGGGCGAAGGATAAACTAAAACGAGAAAACCTGATTTTAAACGTTGTCGAAACTTTATCAAAAAAGGAATTGGAAAAAGACTCTTTTTTCCGCAATCCTTTTTCGACGCTATAAAACCGAAAACCAAAAAATCGATCGTCGTTTTTCGACGATCTTTTATTTTTTTTCTTTAAATGCAAAATCATTGGGTTTTTACACGCGTTTAACACAATGTTTTGCTACAATAAAAAGCGTAGTTTTTAATCAAGGGTGTTTTATGCAAACTTTTATCGTAGTTTTAGTAACTTTTTTCGCAGGGATGGGCGCGGGACTCGGCACGGGGCTTGCCGGCATGAGCGCCGCCGCGGTAATAGCCCCCATGCTAATAGTTTTTTTGGGAGTCGATTCGTACGCGGCGGTCGGTATCGCGCTTGCTTCCGACGTTTTGGCTTCGGCAATTTCCGCTTTTACCTACGCAAAAAATAAAAATATAGACTTAAGAAACGGTATCGTTTTAATGGTTACGATACTCGTAACTACCGTCGTCGGCAGTTTCGTCGCAAGCCTCGTTAATCCTACGCTTATGGGTAATTTTTCCACTTATATGACGCTGATTTTGGGCGTAAAGTTTATAATTAAACCCATCAACACTACCAAGGAGCAAATGGAAGGAGTTTCCAAAAAACGCAAGCTTATCGGATCTATCGTTTCCGGCGTTATAGTAGGTTTTATTTGCGGATTTATCGGCGCTGGCGGCGGAATAATGATGCTTTTACTGTTAACGAGCGTTTTAGGCTACGAACTAAAAACCGCCGTCGGTACCAGCGTGTTTATTATGACGTTTACGGCGCTTTTCGGGGCTGTGTCGCACTTCGTAATCGGCGGTGCGCCGAATCTATTGATACTTATCTTATGCGTTATTTTTACGCTTATTTGGGCGAGGATTGCCGCAAAGTTTGCGAACAAAGCAAGCCCTAAGGTTTTAAACCGTTCTTTAGGAATAGTCTTAACCGCCTTGGGCGCCGCGATGATAGTTTTCAGTTTTTTATAAAGAATTAAAGCTGAAAAACGAAAAAGGTTTCCTTATCATTTTCGAAAAGTAAGCCTTTTTTATTTCAGCCCGAAAGGGAAAATGATAAAAAACGCAAAAAAAGCCGCTCCCAAAAACTTTTTTATAAAAATTTTCAAAAATTTCCAAAAAAGTCGTAAAAAAATCAAACGAAACGGCGGCCTAAATGATATAATATGTGAAAAACGGAGGAGGGACGCTTCTAACAAGTTTTTCGGTTCTCTTTTTTGCTTACTTTTAAGTGTTTAAGTTCGATTTAATCTTAAAATGTCGAAAAGAGAAAGGTTGTTTCTAGCACGTACGTAGTTTTATGTTAATTAGTCCGAAAAATCGTCTATGAGCGACACGATAAAAGGTCTCTTGGTGGACCAATATTTGACCGAACTGCGCGCGGGCGACCAAACCGCCATGGAAAGGCTGTACGATTGCGTGTCAAAGCCGTTATTCGCGCTATGTTACGGGTATTTTCACAACGTACACGACAGTGAGGACGCTTTACAAGAAGCCTTCCTGTCGGTAAAAAGGGAAATAAACAAGTTTAACGGAGCCAACGGCTTCAACTGGATTTATACGATAACCAAAAACGTTTGTTTGAGGATGATCGATAAAAACAAAAGGGTACAAGCGGTTGATTTTACCGACGCGGTTTCGGTAAATAAATATTACGGCGATTCGGCGACGGGTGAAACGGTCGCTTTCGACGAATCGGGAATAATAAGATTAAGCCGTCGCGTTTTAAAAGACGGCGAATACGAGATACTTATCTTCCACGCGGTATACGGAATGACCTTTAAAGAAATCGCAAACTTTACGGGAAAGTTCGAAACGACCGTCAGGTGGCAGTACCATAACGCGATAACTAAAGTCCGTAAAGAATATGAAAGGAGGCACGGTGAAAATGAAAAATAAAGATTTTGAAAAGCTTTTTAATAACGTAACTCCCGTTCTTCCTTCCGAGGATTTAAAAAGACGGGTGCTTACGGAAACGAGGAAGATTCCTTTCGTCGAAGCAAAGCCCGTAAATAAGTTTTTAGCCTTTTCTAAGCGTTACGCGGCGGCTTTAGGATGTTTATTGATAATGATTATAGCCGCGGTGACTTTGACGGGATTTTACACCGAAAATTATTACGAAGTGTATATAGACGTCAACCCATCGATAGAACTTTGCGTTAACCGATTCGGTGTGGTCAGCAATGTAAAATGCATTAACGAGGACGCGAAAAAGTGCCTTAAAGGCGTAAAATTAAAGGGCAAAGACCCCAACGAAGCCGTAGAAACCATTGCCGAGGTTTTAAAAGACAACGGATACTTCGACGGCGACGCGGAACTTTTCGTAAGCGGATACTCTAAAAATTTTAGAGGCGTCAGCAAGGCTGTCGAAGCGCTTTACTACAAACTTTCCGATTTAGCCGAAGAAAACGGTTACGGCGTGGAAGTTTTTACCGGTGAGTTTACCGAGCAACAAAGAAATAAAGCCGAAAAGGAAAAAGTATCCCCCCTAAAATACGGCATCATCACCGAAGTTATGCTTTTAGACGACAGTTATTCTTTCGGGGAACTTTCGAACTTCGCGATGGACGAACTTAATCGCGTATACACCTCGTTACGAAGCGGTTTGACGAAGGACGTCGTCGACAACGCTGAAAAACAAGGGATAACCCCGATGCGTTATCAACTTATAAAAGCTTTAGAAGAGTTAGACGGGGAAAACAAATCGGACTGGATTGAAAAAAGCACTTCCGAACTCAAAAAACTTTTCGTGAACGAAAAGGAAAAAGCCGAAGCGGAAATGAACGATTTCGTTAAAGAAGAAGCCGCAAAATACGGCGTTTCCGAAGAAGTTTTCAAAACTGCGTACAGCATTACGTTGCGCGATAATTCATACGAAATCGAAGACCTTATCAAAAAGTCTTTGTTTGAATTAAAAGCGCTTGATTACGCGCTTGAAAAATACGATATTCTGATAGGGCTTTTCGGTTAAACGAAAAGTTAAAACGGGATTTACTAATTGCTTACTCGCTCTCCTACAAATATAGAAATTCAAAAAAGGTATCCTTCCGTTCGCGGTCGGGTGCCTTTTTTGGAAAAAGAAAAAAATAACGAAACTTTTTATTCTTGTTTTTCTTCTTACGCTTGCTTTTTTTCATCAACTGTGATATAGTTTGTATTCGTAGAAGAACGAGAAGTTTAGGTGGGATTTTGTATAAACTCGATTTTGAATTAGTGCTGGATAGTTGCTGGTATTCCAATTTAAGAAGCATTTTAAAACCCGCGGCGTGGGACGTCGTAAGAAAGGACGCGTACGCAAGGGCAAACGGAAGGTGTATGATTTGCGGACGCCCCGTGAAACGGTTGGAAGCGCACGAAAAATGGGCTTACGACGAGAAAAAGCACGTTCAAAAACTCGTTGACGTCGTTGCGGTGTGTCATAGTTGCCACGCGGTTATTCATATAGGAAGAACCCAACTTACGGGAAAAGAAGACGAGGCGATAGAACATTTTTTAAAGGTTAACGGGTGCTCGTACGCCGATTACAGAAAGGCTTTAGGAGCGGCTAACGAAAAACATTTAAGACTTAACAAGGTTGCGGAGTGGAGTCTTGACCTTAGTTGGCTAAAAAGGTTTACTTAATAAAAAGTCGGGCTATAAGCCCGTTATCTAAGTTTTTAAAGGAGGTTTGTATGAGTTTTGAAACGTTTGTAGAAGTTTTATCGGACTGCTTTTTCGATTCGTTAAAGATTTTGCCGATAATTTTCATAGTGTACGTTGTGATAGAACTTATCGAAGAAAAAAGTTCTTCAAGCGATAAATTTAAAAAACTTTTAGGTTCGAAATCGGCACCGCTTTTCGGGGCGGTTATCGGCGTGATACCGCAGTGCGGTTTTTCCGTCGTCGCGACGAAACTTTATCAAGGCGGATATATACTTCTCGGTACGCTTATAGCGGTGTATTTTTCCACTAGCGACGAGGCTTTGCCCATTTTGATTTCTCAAGCGATAACGACGCCTTCTTTATGGATAAATATAATTTTACTTTTGTCTATCAAAGTTATATACGCAATAGCGGTCGGATTTTTAATAAACGCCGTCGTCGGAAAAAAATCTTTACAAAAAATCGACGAAATCGCTATCGAGGAGGCAGGCGAGGACGGTTGTTGTCATCACGACGTAACCGAAACGCGCCACGGATTTTTCGAGTTTTTACGTCATCCTTTAACGCACTCTTTAAAAATATTCGCGTACGTTTTTATAATTAACTTGCTTTTCGGCGTTTTCGTAAGTTTTATCGGCAAAGAAAATATAGAAAACTTTTTGTCCTCCAACGTTTATTTGCAACCCCTCGTCGCGACTTTAATAGGAATTATACCAAATTGCGCGTCGAGCGTTATAATAACGCAAACGTTTGCGAGCGGAGTTTTAAGTTTGGGTGCCGCGGTTTCCGGACTTACGATAAACAGCGGCTTAGGTCTTGCCGTTTTGTTTAAGGATAAAAAGAATTTAGGAAAGACTTTTTTGATCGTTTTATTGAGTTTTATTTTATCTTTAATATTGGGGTATTTGGTAACGCTAATTACCGCCGTTATAGTTTAAAAATAATCGATAACGGGCTTATAGCCCCGCTTTTTATAAAAAACGAACGAAAAAAGAGCAAACCCATCGTCAAAACCGACGAAAGGTTTGCGCTTTTTATTTTATCAAGGCTTTAATTTTTGCGACGCTTTCTACGCCCGCCTCATAGCCCGCGTCGTAAGCGTCTTTTAAGTTGTCGAATTTAAAAAGCGACACGTTTTTCATTTTCGGATAAATCATAAGGTTTGCGTATTTTAGTCCTATTTTCCCGCAAAACAAACCGTCTATTACCGAAAAAGTCCTCATACCGATATCTAAAAGCCCGTCTAAACGCTCGACTTCGGGAAGTTTGCCTATAACGTCGACGCCGACGATTACGTCCGCGCCCAAAGATTTGCAAAGTTTTAAAGGATTTCTTAAAATAGTTCCGCCGTCTATCAAAAGTTTGCCGTTTCTTTCGACGGGTTTAAAAATCATAGGTATCGCCGCGCTTGCGGTTATCGACGAAACCAAATCCCCGTCGGTTAAATCGACGATTTTGCCCGTGATTAAATCGGCGGCAATGCACCCGAAAACGGGCGTAAGGCTTTCAATTGCTTTGTTTCCTAAATACTTCCTTAAAAGTGCTTCCATTTTTTTGCCCGAAAACACCGAGCGGCTTTTTAAAAGATTAAGATTAAAATCCAAAAGGTCTTTCTGGGTAAGTTTTACGAGCGCGTTTTTCAAAGTTTTCACGCTAACACCCGCGGCGTAACAACCGCCGACCACCGCCCCCATAGAGCACCCGGATATAACGTCGGGTTTTATTCCGTTTTCTTCCATCGCCTGCAAAAATCCCGCGTGGGCGATGCCCCTTGCGCCGCCACCGCTTAACGAAAATCCTAATTTTTTCTTCATAACGCCCTTCTTTTTCGTAATCGTGCAAATTATCGACGAAACTTTTTCTTTCTATACCTAAACCGCAAAAATTCACCGCGACACGCCTACGCGAATATGATAAAATAGGAACTTTTATACTAATGAGCGTAACGCAAATTACCGTTTTAGGGATATGCGTAATATTTTTCGCAACCGCGTTGGGGGCGTTTACCCCTTTTTTAATAAAGAAAAGCACTAAACTATTTTCCGTCGGCGCGGTGGGGTTTTCTTCGGGCGTAATGCTTGCGGCTTCCGTTTGGTCGCTTATACTGCCCGCGTTGGACGCGCTAAAAGATAACGGAGTCTTAAAAATTTTGCCCGTCGTCGGCGGAATAATCGCGGGTTGCGCGTTTATGACGGCGATAGAAAAACTTTTTCCCGAAGAAAAACTTTCTCGCCAAGGTAACGACGTAAAAAAGCCGTTGAAACTCTTTATCGCGGTAACCGTACATAATATTCCGGAAGGTTTGGCTGTCGGCGCCGCTTTCGGCGCGGCAAGCGTTATAGGGGAATATTCTCAATACTCGTCGGCGTTTTATTTTGCGATAGGGATAGCGATACAGAATATCCCCGAGGGCGCGGCGGTGGCATTACCTTTCGCGAACGAACCCGACGACAAGTTAAAAGGTAGTCTTATCGGGGCTTTAAGCGGCTTGGTAGAACCTATCGCGGCGACGTTCGGGTACTTTTTATCGGCTTTTATCAGCAGTTTGCAACCTTGGCTTTCTTCTTTTGCGGCGGGCGCGATGATTTTCGTCGTGATAAAAGACTTGTTGCCCGAAACTTACGACGAAAGCCCCCTACTCGGCGCTTGGACGACGGTTTTCGGCTTTCTAATTATGATGACTTTGGACGTCGTATTCGGATAAAAGGGGGAAAATTTTCCGCAAAAACCGATGGTTAGGCTCGGTAAATAAACAAAATCGCCGTAAAAGACTTGACAAATTTTTGCGTTAAGGTTAGAATAAGATACACGGGTTGCGCAACACTTCCACGCAGCGCGACAATAATTTAGGGAGATTTATTATGCCGCCGAAATTCAAATTTACAAAAGAAGAAATAATCGACGCGTGTTTTTATTTGACTAAAACCGAGGGTTTAAAAGCCGTCACTGCGAGAGGGGTTGCCGCTCGTTTAAATTCTTCGTCGAAAGTTATTTTCAGTCTTTTTAAAGATATGGACGACGTAAAACGCGCGGTCGTCGAAAGGGTAAAGGGCTACTACAAAACCTTCGTGGACGAAGGCTTGAAAGACGCTTTGCCGTTTAAGGGCGTCGGTAACGCTTATATAAGATTTGCCAGAGAAGAACCTAAACTTTTCCAACTTTTATTTATGCAAGAAAGTAAGGAAAAAGAAAGTTTTGAGTGTGCTATAAAAATAGACGAAAGTTACGAGCGCATTTTAGAAGCGGTACAGACCTCTTACGGCTTAGAAGAGGCGCGTGCTAAAGAACTTTATAATTGCCTATGGGTGGCGACGCACGGTATCGCCGTTTTAGTCGCGACCAAGGTTTGCAATTTTACCGACGAAGATATTCAATCGGTTTTGTCCAAAATTATAAAAGGGGTATTGCACGAAGTTAAAAAGTGAGGCTATAAGCCCGTTAAACGGCTTTTTTAAAAAAACCGACGCCGCGATTAAAGCGTTTTATTTGCAATAAACGGTTTCAAATTTGATTATTTGATACGAGGGATTCCGTAAATACGGGCTTCCTCGTTTTTCTCGTTTTAAAATCTTCAGTTTGCCGTTACTGGCAAAAACCGCCGCGCTTTCGTTTTTTGAAAACGTTTTAAAAAAGCGATTTATTAAACGAAACCTTGTTATTTTTTATCTTAACGAATCAAAACGGGAACGCTCTTTTTTATCTTAAAGGGCGTCCTTTTTTTCGTCTAAAAACGGCGTTTTTCAAAGAAAAAAATAGACAATAGTCTAAAAAAGTTAAAAAATGAACGGTTGCCTAATTAAGTCTATTCATAACGGCAAAAATTAACTTTTAAAGTTAAAAATACGCTTTACAAATCAGTTTATCGTCGGTATCATAGTTATAAGGTAACGCGCGACTCTTAATATATTGCCGTAATTAAAAGCGCGCGCTATGAAAAATACAATAAGGAGTATATAGTATTGAAAAAGATGGCGTCAAACAAAAAATTGCTTGCGACTAATATTCCGATAATGTCGGCAATGTTGGCCGTAATGCTTGCGATAGTTATCGCAACGTCTATGTTTTGGCAAGATATCAGTATGCTTTTGTACGGCCGCGCGCAAACTTCCGACGCGAAGGTTTTAGCAGGCGGAACGGCTTTATGTGAGGATATCGTAGAAGAGGGCGTAGTTCTTTTGAAAAACGAAAAGGACAAAAAGGGTAACCCCGCGTTACCTCTTACGGAAAAGGAAATTAAAAAAGTCAACGTTTTCGGTTGGGCGGCATACGACTGGATGACGATGGCTTTCGGTTCCGGATATTCAAACACTTCCCTTCCCAAGTTAAAACTTTTCCCCGCGCTGAAAGAAGCCGGTATCGAGTACAACGAAACGCTTTACAATATGTATAAAAACTTTTATTCCGACGTTTCCCACGTTTACAACACGAAGGAAGACGAGCAGGAATATAGGGGCGGCGTATCGTTCGGTTCCGAAAAGATTTTTACTTTACACGAACCGGGTAGCGCTTACTACACCGACGACGTACTAAACGAAGCGACTGATTTTTCCGACGTAGCGTTAGTAGTTTTAGGAAGAACCGGCAGTGAAAGCAAGGACTTAAGACAATATCAAGTCAAGCAAGAACAAAAGAATAAATCCACTAAAAATATTACGGTCAAAGATCGTCATTACCTCGAAATTTCCACAGAAGAAGAGGAAATGATAGAAGCGGCTAAAAAAGCTTGCTCCAAAGTAATCGTAATTTTAAACGTTGCAAACACGATGGAAACGGGCTTTATCGACGACGAAGGCATCGACGGCGCTCTTTTAGTAGGGCTAACGGGTCTTACCGGCGTTAACGGGCTTATAAACGTACTTCGCGGTGAAAAAGAAGCCAAGGTTGCCGAACGCGACGACGAAGGTAATATAAAATACGACGCCGAAGGTAACGTTATTTACAAAAAAGACGAGGCGGGCGAAGATCTTTTAGAAACCGTAAAAGTTTCTCCTTCCGGCAAAACCGTAGATACTTACGCTTACGATCTTTTCACGGCACCCGCAACCGCAAACCAAGGTGAAAGCGGCCCCGCAAAAACTTATTCCGGTTACGGCGGAGACGGTAGCGCTTACCGTGCGTACGTAGATTACAGCGAAGGCATTTACGTCGGCTACAAATGGTACGAAACGGCGGACGTCGAAGGTTATTGGGCGGACGTAGACAATGAGCACGGCAAAGGCTACGAAGGCGTAGTTCAATACCCCTTCGGTTATGGTTTAAGTTATACGGAATTCGAGTGGGCCGTTACGCATATATACGTAAACGGTGAAGAGCAAAGATACAATACCACCCCTCAACTCGGCAAAAACGACAAGTTGGAAATTTACGTTTCCGTTAAAAACGTGGGCGATTATCCCGCGATGGACGTAATTCAACTATACTACACCGCACCCTACGTTAAAGGCGGTATCGAAAAGTCTTACGTGACGCTCGGTGCGTTCACGAAAACGGGCGTTATAGCGCCGGGTGAAAGCGTACTCGCTAAACTCGATATCACCGTACAAAGCATGGCTTCTTACGACTGCTACGATTCTAACGACAACGGTCATACCGGTTACGAATTAGACGGCGGCGTTTATTACCTCCGTTTAATGAAGAACGCACACGAAGAAGGCAATATGGCGGAAGGCTCCAAAACGGCGGCTTCAATCGCGTATTCGATTCCTGCCTCGGGATATAATTACGACGAGGACGAAAAGACCGGTGAAATCGTAGAAAACAGATTTACGAACGCCGACGGTAACGGCAACGATCAAGTCGTCGACAACAACGACCTTGACGGCAGTCGCGAATCGGTTCCCGTTCAATATTTATCGAGAAATGATTTTAAGGGCACTTATCCTACTAACTTACCCGTAAGGGCAAGAACTTCCGAAGCGGCTTCCGTCGCGAAAGCGGGCGAACCTACCGCGGCTCAATTAGCGGCGACGGGTTATACCGATTTAGAAACGCCTTCGGTAACGGGCGCGGGTTTGACCTTCAACGATTTGTTGGGAACTAAGGACTTCGACGACCTTATTTGGGACGAAATCATCACTCAAATTCCGTACAGCGAACTTCATTTGTTGGTTAGCGACGGTTACTTCAAAACGGCAGCAATACCGAGTATCGAAAAACCCGAATTCGTCGATTTGGACGGACCTTTAGGATTTAATACCCGCGTAACCGGCGGTACTAACCTTTGCGAATTCGTCGCATACCCCGGCGCTACCGTGCTTGCGCAAACTTGGAGCGTAGATTTAGCTTACGCGATGGGTTTAAGCGTCGGCCAAGAATCGGCGTCCATGAACGGTCTTAACGGTTGGTACGCACCCGGCGCGAATATCCACCGCAATCCTTTCGGCGGCAGAAACGGCGAGTATTATTCCGAAGACGCTCTTTTATCCGGCTTAATTTGCGCGGGAACCGTCAAAGGTGCTAAAGATATGGGCGTTCACTCTTACGTAAAACACTTCGTTGCAAACGATAGCGAGTTAAACCGTGAAGGCTTATTCACCTTTATGACCGAGCAAACCTTGCGTGAAATCTACTTAAGACCTTTCGAATTGATGATAAAAGAAGGCGGCGGCAACGCGCTTATGACGGCGATGAACCGTTTAGGCAGAGTATGGTGCGGCGCTAACTACGGACTTATCACCGAAATAGTAAGAGGCGAATGGGGCTTTAGAGGCGGCATCGTTACCGACTGGATTAACGCTTCCGACACCTATATGCCCGCGGTTAAAGGTTTATGGGCGGGTAACGATATCTGGTTATCCAACGGTATTCCTACCGCTTTCAACGACTTAAAGGATTACAGTGCTACCGACGTAGCGTTTATGCGTAACGCGGCGCACGACGTACTTTATATGTTAGTCGACGCCGACAACGCAAGACAAGCGTACAGCCCGGGTGCCGAAAAGGTAGATTACTCTAAGGGTGCCGAATACAACCTCAGTTGGATTTGGATAATAGTCGTAGTGGAATTAGCCATTGCAGCGGGTATAGCGCTAATAGCGGTATCCCTCGTTAAAAAGATTAAAAGAAACAACGCGGCGGAAGTCGCGCAAGCGTAAAAAAAAGTCGCTATCTCCTTATTTAAAATAAAGTTACGTTAATCGTCGTTTTAGTTTACGCTGAAAGCGGAAAGAAACGGGGGGAACCTTAAAAAGGCTGCGATAACGTTACTTAAATAAGGGGATAGGCGGCGCGCTAAATTTAAAAAAATTAAAAAATAAAAAAAATATAAAAAGGAAGTAAAGATGATGTTAAAAAAATCAACTACGTTAACTAAAAAGTTATCGTCCGTTTTGGCTTGCTTGCTCGTTCTCGTTTTGGCGTTTGCTTGCACCGCTTGCAAAAAGGACCTACCTACGACGACCGTAACGTTAAGCGTAACCGCTATGACCATCGGCGTCGGCGACAGTAAACGCGTTACCGCGGAAGTTTCGGATGATTCCGAAGTCGCTTGGACTTCTTCCGACGAAACCGTCGCAACCGTTTCTAGCGCAGGCGTCGTAAGAGGCATAAAAGCCGGTACCGCTACGCTTACCGCAACCGCAAACGGCGTTTCCGCTACTTGCACGGTTACCGTTGAAAACATAGTCGTAGAAATTAGCAAAACCTCTCTTACCCTCGATATAGAGCGCGAAGACGAAAAATCCGCTACGCTTACCGCTACCGTTAAAAGCGGCGCTAACGCTATAGACGAAGCAATCGTTTGGTCGTCTTCCGACGAAAGCATTGCAACCGTTTCCAACGGCGTCGTAACCGCAGTCGGTATGGGTGAAGCAACCATCACTGCTAAACGCGCTAACGGTTCCGCTAACGCAACTTGCGCCGTAACCGTCGGTTGGAAAGATATGCCCGCCGGTTATAAGACGATAGAATTCTCCGAACAAAATAAAGCCGTTACCAACACTTACGGTTATTGGAACGACCAAGGTTGGGAATTCGGCAGCAGCGAGATGTATAAAGCGTATTACGCAGATTCCGCTAACTCCCAAGCGGGTAAAGCCACTTTCGAGTTCCAAGTAACTAATCGTATCGAAAGCAAAGATCAATTCCCTCTTATTCAAGTTACTTACCGCAGCTCTAGCGAGCAAGAAGGCGGCAAGCTCGACGTAGGATATTTCTACACCCTCGACATGGATATCGTTTCTTCCGTAGCCGGCACCGTAAAGGTTAACGAGTTTGCGGTAAATTCCGCAATCGACGAATTAAAGGACGAAAATTATTCTTTCGATCTCGAAGCAAACGTCGTAAAACACGTAACGGTTAAATTTGCTCACTACGACGACGGTAGCATTCATGAAACGACCGACTATTCTAACGTAGAATCCGCGTTGCACTTATTGATCGGCGCTTTAGAAGGCCGTGCGGTAGTTACCATCGATAACCTCACCTGGACTAAGGGTGAAGAAGCCCCCGAAAGACCTAACACGACTCCCAATACCCCCGATGCTACTATCCCCGACCTTAGCGACGTAGATCCCATTGCTTTGGCTATAAGCGCAGATAATATAGATGACGGCGAAGCAGGTGAAGGAGAAGTTGGTTCTTACGAAGTTGTCGATAACGGCGAAGGCAAGTCCTATACCATAGCTTATACCTCTTATTCGTCTACTTATCAAAACATCGTGGTAGATCTTACTGATACGGCGGCGGCTAATTGCAATACTTTCAGCGTAACGATTAAAAACAACGGGGAGACGGCAATCAACATTCGTTTCGACATTGCAGGTGCAACCGTAGAAGATATGCCAGACGTTATGAGTTATGCAAGAGATTGCGCGCTTTCTTCCGTTGCAACCGTAGGTACGCCCAGCACGGATACGGTAAACGACGGTTCGCAGATCACGGTAGATCCCGGCATAGAAACCACGCTTTACGTTACGTATACCACGACCGGGGTTCACGGCGTTCCCACCGAATTACTCATTTATTTCCACACCGGTTGGTACGGCAACGAAGCATCCAATTGGGCACCTATTAAAGAAGAGAGAACGGGTAACGTAACGATTAGCAACTTCAAGTTTGCAAACGTTGAAGAACCTACTATCGAAGTTCCCGCCGTTGATTCTATCGCTATGGGTACCTTCACAAGCACCGAAGGCGTTTATACGGTTAACGCGGCTGACGACAATAAGTCTTACACCGTAACTTACGAAAATATTACCGGCGGTACTTACGCCAATATCAGCACCGATATTACCACAATCGCAGCCGATTGCAATACTTTCAGCGTAAAGATTAAAAACAACGGCACTGCTAACGTAAATCTTCGTTTCGATATTTGCGGCACTAACGAAATCACCGTCGGAAACAATGCCGCTTCTAAAGATTTGAACTTAGATATGGTAGCGATCGGCGGAACGGGCGTTCGTACGGACCTTGAATGGGACGGTTCCTTCATTACCGTAGCCGGTGGCGAAGAAGCGACTATTATCCTTACTTACGGCGTAAACGATGAAATAGGCGCACCCGATGAATTGTTGATTTTCATCGATTCATCCGTTTATCAAGACTCTAATACTTATAGCGGCAGCGTAACGTTTAGCGAATTCAAGTTTGCGGACGTTGAATAGTTAGAAAAAAGGCGGCGGTTATTTTCGACCGTCGCTTTTACTAAGAATAAGCGTTATAGGCGCTTTTTAGCGGGCGTAAATCGGTTTTTACGCCCGCTTATCGTGCCGAAGAAAAAGAAAATCGTAACGCAAAAAATACGGAAATTAAAACGGAGTTAAATATGACGTTAATTAAACGTTTCGTTGTCATTTTATTCAGCGTATTATTTGTTTTTTTAATAGGTTGCGGAGGGGACTCTAATACGTCTTCTTCAAGCGGCGGCGGTTCTACCCCCCCGAAAGAGCCTACTTTTACCCCGCACGAATCCGCTTACGGGATTGCCGACCGTTACACTAAAAATTCCGAAAAATTCGTAGTTTTTTCTAACGGAGGTTCGGAAGATTTTCATTGGGCGGACGGATATTCCAACGGCTATCCTTTTAATTGCGTGTGGAAAAAATCAAGCGCGATAATTACGGACGGCGTTATGAGTATGTCGGTCGCAAAGGAAGGCGACGGGTATACGGGTGCGGAATACCGTTCCCGCGATACGTTTTCGTACGGGTTTTATTCGGTCTGTATGAAGGCGGCGGATTGTTCAGGCGTTATTTCGTCGTTTTTTACTTACACCAACCGCCCCGTGTGGGACGAGATAGATATAGAATTCCTCGGCAAAGACACGACGCGCGTGCAGTTTAACTATTACACGAAAGGCGACGGAGAACACGAATTTTTGCTCGACCTCGGTTTCGACGGAGCGGAAGATTTTCACGAATACGCTTTCGATTGGCAACAAGATTCTATTACTTGGTACGTCGACGGAAAGGCTGTGTATCGCGCGACGGAAAATATTCCGTCAAACCCTATGCAAATTATGATGAACGTTTGGAATTGTCAAGGCGCCGACGCTTGGAGCGGCCCTTTCGACCCAACGCGCCTTCCCGCGACGGCTCAATACAAATGGATAGGCTATGCCCCGTCCTATTAACGCGCTTTTAATCGCGACGAAATCTTTGCGAACCGAAAAACGAACGCAAAGCGTAAAAACACTTATAAACTAAAACTTACGAAAAACTAAAATTTTAGCGGCGTAGCGATAACCTTTAATCGCCCCGCCGCTTTTTTGTATAAAAAAGGTCGAAACCGAGGCTGGGTTGGCGTAGAGACAGGGATACGCCGTAGAGCGTAAAAACCCGTCTATAGGTCGGTTATCGGCCTACAGGCGGGCTTTTTTGCGAAAAAATAGCGGGTATTAACGAAGGAAAAGGGTGATTGATGAAATTATAGGGCTTTGATTAAATCTTGATTTTAGAATATAAAAATTCTTGGACAAATTTTCGCTTTGTGATATAATAAAAACGACGTTCGTACGGCGATTAACGACAAAAACACGAGGGATAAATAATTTAACGGTCGCGGTGAACGCCGGGCGAAAAACGCACGATAAAAACTGTAAAAAAATTTACGAAAAAAAGTAGACGGCATAACGCGCTTTACGGTTTTTCGGATTAAATTAGTATATTAAAGTTATTAGATAAAGGAGAACGCGTATGGATTATCAACCTGCAACCAATCGTTATGAAAAAATGACGTATCGTCGCTGTGGCAAAAGCGGTTTAATGCTTCCCGCCGTTTCGTTAGGTTTATGGCACAATTTCGGGAACGTTACCCCGTTTGAAACGCAACGAAACATACTTCATAAAGCCTTCGACGTCGGTATTACGCATTTTGATCTTGCCAACAACTACGGCCCGCCTTACGGGGAAGCGGAAAAGAACTTCGGTATTCATATGGATAAGGATTGGCGCCCTCATCGCGACGAACTTATTATTTCCACCAAAGCCGGCTACGATATGTGGGAAGGACCTTACGGCAACAACGGAAGCAGAAAGTATTTGATGGCAAGCATAGACCAATCTTTAAAACGTATGCACCTCGATTACGTGGATATATTCTATCATCACCGTCCCGATCCCGACACGCCTATCGAGGAAACTATGGGCGCGCTCGATCAAATCGTTCGCAGCGGAAAAGCGTTGTACGTGGGTATTTCAAATTATAACGCCGAGCAAGCGAAGGTTGCTATAAAGACGCTTCAAAAAATGGGAACGCCTATGCTTATTCATCAACCCAATTACTCGATGTTTAATCGCACGATAGAAAACGGACTTACGAAGGTTTTGGAAGAAGAAGGGGTGGGGTGTATCGCGTTTGCGCCTTTGCACAACGGAATCCTTACCAATCGTTATCTGAACGGTATTCCGTCCGATTCGCGCGCGGCGCACGATCCAAGGTATCTAAAACCAACCGACGTAACCGAGGAGAAAATTTCAATCGTTCGTAAACTTTCCGCGATTGCCGAAAGACGAGGGCAAACGATGGCTCAACTTGCTTTACAGTGGACGTTGCGCAACGACGTCGTTACGAGCGCGCTTATCGGCGCAAGTAGGCCCGAACAAGTAGAGGAAAACGCAACGGCACTTTCTTATCCGCCTTTGACGAAGGAAGAACTTTGCGAAATCGATTTAATATTGAAAAACGAATAAAGGAGCGGCTTTATGAATAAAAACAAAGTAAGGTTGTCTTTAATTTTAAACTGTCTGACGGTGGCGGCGGTAACGGCGGGCGTAATATTGGTTTTTGCCAATCCGAACGCCGCCGCGGGCGGGTTAACTTCGGAAACGCCGCTTTCGGCATTTCGCTTTTTTACTACCGACTCCAACGTTTTAGCGGGCGTTTTTGCCGCGCTGTTTATAGTTTATCAAGTCTTACTTTATAAAGGTAAAATCGCCGAAATACCGACTTTCGTCTACGTGTTTAAGTTGGTCGGTACGGTTGGCGTCGTAGTAACGCTTTTGACGGTTTTATTTTATCTTGCTCCTTTTTCACCGAACGGATTTTTTTCTATGTTTACGGGGCGGGATTTGTTTTTCCATTTAATCGTACCCGTGCTATCCTTATCTGCTTTCGTGTTTACGGAAAACACCGAAAAGATTAAATTCCGATACACGCTTTTTGGCGTCGCGCCGATTTTATTATATGGAATTATCTACGCAATCAACGCGTTTTCCCACGCGGTGGACGGCGTCGTACCGTACGAATACGATTGGTACGGATTTGCGCAAGGCGGCGTAGCGTTTGCCGTCGTTGCGTTTACGATAATTCTTACAATGGGCTATATCGTATCCGTTTTGTTATGGCTCGGCAATAAAAAACTTACGAGAAAGCGTTAGTCTAATCAAAAACGGCTGTCGGTTTAACCGATAGCCGTGTTTTTTTAAAAGTTTAGTTAAACAAAAGTAAAAATCAAAAATAAAAAGCAAGGGACGAAGAATTTTATGACTAACGAGGATAAAAAAGATTTTAACGCAATGTTAAAAGCTAGTAAGGATATACCTAAATTTCAAACGATTACGGACGAGCAAAGTATAAAAAGTACGGCGGAAGCAAGACGTATTTTGCACCGCCAGCCGACTACGACGCTATTATGAAGCGCGTGCCTTACGGAAAGTTGTTGACGGTTGGAAAAATCCGCGAGTATTTAGCGGCAAAAAAACGCGGCTTAGAAAAAAACTAAGCCGCGTAAATTTTTTATATAAAGTTTTTTGCGTTAGGTGATTTTTAGCGTGGTTTAAACGAAGAAAATCATCGATAACGGGCTTATAGCCCTACTTTTTATAAAATTAGACCGTAAAAGCCGAATGTTTTTATAAAAAATCGGTTAGCCTCGTTTAAAAATCGGGGATTTCGTCTTTTAAAAGAGTGGCGTACCTAAGCATTTGTTTACGCGACGACACGCCGAGTTTTTCCAAGATATTGTGGTTATGGTATTTTAGCGTGCTTTGTTGTATTTGACAAATATCCAAAATGTCCGCCGCAGTTTTACCCTCGAGGTAAAGTTTAAACACCACTTTTTCCGTTTTCGTAAGCGAATTGATGCCCGATTTAAAAATCTCGTAGTCGTCGGGGTCTACTTCGGTTTTTCTTGAGTACGAAAGCCTTTCGATTTCTTGATTTGCTTTATTTAAAGCGGCGCGTTGTTCCTCTTGCCGTTGCAAAAGGACGTCTTCTTCTTCCTCTCTTAATTTGTCTTGTTCGGTTAAAAACGCAAACAAGTCGTCGATTTCCACTATAGACGAAGAACTGTTTCGATGCTCTTTTTTATGAATTTGCTCCAAGCCCTTCAATAACGGCGCTAAAAATTTGCGCGTAAAGTAAACGCAAACGACGATTATAACGCTAAATAGCAGTGAAAGCGTAAGTATTATCCTAAACGTGTTTTTAGTCGCTTCGTTATCGTATTCCGACTTCGGTATCATCGTCGTAATTAAATAATCGCCGTTGCAAATTTTTATATCTTTGCTTTTTCCTACGTAAGAAAAGTCGTCGCCGCTTAGTTTTACGAGACCTTCGCCGAAGTTTGAAACTTCCGTTTTTCCTTTCGGTTGAAGGTAATAACCGTTAAAAACGCCCGCCGAAAATCCCGTGTCGTAGTCGATAACGCCTTCTTGCCGCTTCGTAAGCGTTGAGGTCAGACGGGTAATTTGCGTGGTTTGCGCAAAATACGTTTTAAAGTAACTTTCGCTCGTTTCGAAGCCGCAATATCCGTATATAATTCCGTCCGAACTCACTATCGGCATAATAAACAGCATAGCCCTTTCCGACGTCCCCGTAAGCGTAAAAACGTCTAAAAGATAGGCGGATTTTTCCACGGGCAAGGCGGCTACGGTCGGGATATTAGCCCAATCGGGAATCAAGTCTATTTGAAACTCCAATCTCCACTTGCGATGCGGCATAACGCCGTTTTCTCTGCCGAGTTCGGCAATGCCTCTGTACAAAAGTACGCTTTCGTCGGTGGGGTCTAAAGTGCTTCTTTGAAAGTACAAACCGGTTTTTGAAAAGTCGGATTTTTCAAGCGTGGTGTTTACCGTCGCGTTGAAAAAGACGAAAGCGCCCGAACAATGCGCTTTTAAAAGTTCTTCCTTCAATTTTGCGAAAATCGCTCGTTGAAGCCCTTCGACGTTTTCTAAACTGTCGTTTACGTCCTCGAAGTTTATTCCTTTTTGCCCGAGATAATCTTCGGTTATGGCGCTTACGTTCGAGGAAAGCGCGTTCCCCATCATGGTTAAGTCGTCGTAATACTTATCTATTTGTCTATAAAAACTATCCGTTTGAAAGGATAAATCTTTAGCGATAATTTTTTTAGTGGAAGAAAAGTTGTCGATAAAAAACAAGCCTACCGCGATAAAAGATAAAACTATTACCGCAAGCGCGAGCATATAAAGGAATAGTTTTCGCCGTATAGGCGTTTTTTTTCGGCTAAAAACGGATAAACGTCCCATATTTCACCTCAAGATAACGCCTTAAAGTATCCTACTATTTCGTCAGTAATATTTTCAACCGTTTCGCCGCCCGCGCGTCTTTCGGCAAGATTTTTTTGAAGCGCGCGTATTTGATCGTATAAAGCGTATACTTTGTTCCAATAGCCGCTTATATTGGGTTCGGACAAAAGCGTGCATTTTGACTTCGTGTCGGCAAGCGTCGAATAAAGCGCTTTATAAGAGGCGGATTGAAAGTCGTAATTATCTATTTCGTTAAAAGATTCGTTTAATACGGGCATATATCCCGTGGAAGCGACGAAATCAAGGTTGCGCTTTTTTTCGGTAAACCATTTAGCGAAAAGCGTTACGGCTTCGGCTTTTACGTCGGTCGTTTTATAAGCGCAAAGACCTATGCCCGCTTGGGTTGCAAGGTTTACGCCGTTTCCCGTTTGCGGCGTGGTAAGTACGCGTAAGTTCGTATCTATTTGCGTATTGTCGGGATAGGTGATTTTATCGTTGTAATACAGTATGGACGCCGACGAGCCTATACCCGCGCCGACTTGACCCGTCATAATTTGCGTGTTAGAGTACAAATCGGATACTACGATATGACCTTTCGCGATGGAAGCAGAAAACCGCGTAAACGCGGATAAAACCTTTTCGTTTTTTAAATCGTACCAACCGCCGTCGGTATAAAGGTCGGTCGCGCCTTGACTTAAAGCGTTTAATTCTACGCAGCGCGTAAGATAGTCGATTGCGCAAAACGGTTTTCCGCCCGACCAGTCGTAATATTTTTCGGCAACGGTGAAAAAACCGTCCCAAGTGGAAAGATCGTCGTACGAAACCTTCGCTTGTTTGGCAAAATCGTCGAAAACGCCGCCTGCTACGAATAGTAAGTGCGTCGATTTGGATACGGGAAGCACCGCGAGCGAATCGCCGATTTTTCCGTCGTTTATAAAATCGCTAACGAAAGCGTCTAATTCGGTTTTAGTAAAATAATCGTTCCAATCGATTAGGTCGTCGACGCCTAAATCCATCGCGTTATTCGTGTGGCAAAAAAACAAATCCGGCATATCTAAAGCGCCCGCTTTGTCGTTTTTGGCGTCCAAAAGTTTTCGACCTATATCGCTTGCGTTACTTATATTGGTTACGTTTACGATAACGCCTTTTTCTTTCCCCAAAGTAGCGTTGAAGTCTTCGATAAGTTCGTTCATCGGGGAATCCGCTTGTTCGCCGTAAACGTGCCACATACTTACCGTTACGGGGTTTGAGGGATCTAATAAAGTTTTGTTTTCACCGCACCCAGAAAAGGCGAAAAAAGTGCAAAATATTAGTAAAAAAGAAAACGTAGCCGATAGTAATTTTTTCATAACGAATATAGATTGGACTTAACGAAATAAGTCCGAAAATTCCTCCCTTGGCCGAGATTTTTTAAAACTCGCAAAAAAAGCGCGACTTTTTGGTCGATTTCCCCACCTTTTTGGGGTTAGGGTGGGGGACAAAGCGCCTATTTTAGTATAATCTATTACTAAGAGAAAGTAGGATACTTTCTTTTGACGCTTCAGTCGCGGTAACGGCTTCTGCCCTTACTAAAACATAATATCACAAAAAATATATTTAGTCAACGCGAAAGGCAAGACGAGAATATTTTTTAAAAAATTGTGACGAATATTTTTAAAACGGCGAAACGCAAAACGAAGTTTTTACTTCAAAAATAATCGTCTGAGCCCGTAACGGTGATTTGACGAAAAGGAAAACGATATGAAACGAAGATCTTTATTATCACTTTTTATCGTCGTATTGACGATAGCCGTATTGCTATTTGCTTTTACCGCTTGCAAAAAAGATTCGGATAACGGTGGCGGCGGCAGCGCGGGTACGACGATCGATAATCTTGATAACGCATACGGCGCAACCCTCGAAGGCGGAGCCTTCCCCGAAGGTTCTATCTTAGTAACCACCCCTATCGACGTGGAAAGCGACGAGGGAAGAGAGGCTCTTGAAGCCGTCGCGGGACAGGAATACAACGTGTTTAAGCCCGTATATATTTTCGATATTTCCGTCGTTAAGGATAACGCGGATGTTCAACCTAACGGCAAAGTCAAGGTTAGTATTCCCGTAACCGCGGATCTTGCAAGTTATAGGGCGGTTTTACATATCAAGGACGACGGTACGGTCGAACGCCTTTCGGTAACTTACGCCGACGGCAAATTGACGTTTGAAACGGATAGTTTTTCCGTTTTCATTTTGATAGAACCCGTCGCAACGAATATCCACACCCATAATTTCAGCAAAGAGTGGTCGCAGAACGAAACTCATCATTGGCACGCTTGCTTGGGCGAAAAATGCAACGCTACGGAAGACTACGCCGAACACTATTACGGCGGTTCGTGGGACGTAAGGAAAGAAGCGACTGAGGCGGAAACCGGTTTAGTGGTACGCGTATGTATCGGCTGCAAATACGAAGACTGCTATATAATTCCTAAGTACGATCCCGATCACGTTCACACCTTTGAAGAGACTTGGTCTAAAAACGAATACGCTCATTGGTATGCCGCCACTTGCGCACACGTTAACGAAACCAAAGGTTACGTTGAACACGATTGGGACGACGGCGAAATAAAAACGCCGGCAACCTTAGAAGAAAACGGAATCAAAATTTACACTTGTACCGTTTGCGGAAAAACCAAGGAAGTATCTTACGCACACGAACATACGTTTAGCGACGATTGGACGAAAAACGACGATTATCACTGGCACGCGTCAACTTGCGGACATACGACGGAAGTTTTAGGCAAAGCCGAGCATAGTTGGAATAACGGCGAAATAACGACGACCGCGACCGCCGATAAAGACGGTGTAAAAACGTATACGTGTACCGTTTGCGGCGCTACTAAAGAGGAAACTATCGTATTCGTTCCGCATACCCATGCTTTTGCAGAATATTGGACGAAAGACGACGATTACCATTGGCACGCTTGTACGAGTGACGATTGCACCGACGTCGACGACAAGGCTGAACATACTTGGGGCGAGCCCGTAGTAAAAAGAGAGCCCACCGACCTTCAAGGCGGGCGTACCGAGTATACGTGCACCGTTTGCGGTAGGATAAAACAAGTCGATACCCCGCACGAGCATATTTACGGTGCTTGGCAATTTGCGCCTTCCTATCATTGGCAGATTGCTAATTGCGGACCTTATACCGGTCACGACGGAATAAGAGGACCGGAAAGTCCGCACGTTTTCAAGGAAGGTTATTGCAAAGACTGCGGCATAAAAGATCCGTCGGTTGCTTCCGAAGGTCTTGAGTTTACCTTACAAGAAGACGATACTTACTACGTATCGGGCATCGGTACTTGTACCGATATTCACTTGGTAATACCGAGCACGCACGAAGGAAAGCCGGTTACCGGCGTAGCGGACGATGCGTTTAGATACAAGAGCGCCTTGCTTTCCGTGTATCTTCCCGACAGCGTAAAAACCGTAGGCAATTCGGCGTTTTATAAGTGTAGTCGACTAAATTCTATACGGCTTCCCGGCGATATGACTCGTATCGGCGAGTATGCTTTTTCCGGTTGCAAACTTTATACGCTTACTTTGCCGACGAAAGGCTTGTCAGAGATTGAAAAATATGCGTTTTCCGAAAACTACGAATATTTGCTTAGCATTTATATCCCCGACAATATAACGACTATCGGGGAAAGGGCTTTCTATTATTGCCGTGAGGTAAAGGAACTCAGATTGCCCGAAACTATGGCGTCGCTTGGCGAAAGCTGCTTTGAAGACTTACAAAAGATAACCTCTATCACGATTCCTAAAGGGATAAAAGAACTTCCTAAGAACGTATTTGCCAAGTGTTACGGACTAACCGAAGTCACGATTCCCAATCATATAGAAAAGATTGGAGAGTATGCTTTTTCCGAATGTAAAAATTTAACGACCGTACGACTTTTCGAAGGCTTGACTTGCATCGAAGAGTACGCTTTCGAATCAACTAAATTGACGTCCGTCACTATTCCTTCGTCGATAACCGAACTTAAAACGGGCGTGTTTGCTCGTTGTGCGGAATTAAACGAAGTCGTTTTGCACGAAGATTTCGTTACGATAGGTAAATTGGTTTTCACCAACTGTACTTCTCTTACGGGAATAACTTTACCGTCTAATTTAACCACGATTGGAGAGCAGGCGTTTCAATATAGTGCTCTTACGTCGATCGTAATCCCCGAAAAAATAACGGTAATCGGTCGGGATACTTTCTCTAATTGCAAACGATTAACGTCGGTAACTTTACCCGAAGGCTTACGCAAAATAGACGAGCGCGCGTTTTACAATTGTACTGCTCTTGACGGAATATCTATCCCTAACGGCGTTACCGAAATCAACTCCTGTGCTTTCCAACTTTGTTCCGCGTTAACGACGGTTAACCTTCCCACATCCCTTAAGGTTATTGCTAACTCCGTTTTCAATTACACGAAAATCAAGAGCGTCGTAATCCCCGACGGCGTTACCGCGATAGAAGAGAGTGCCTTCCGTGACGTAAATACGCTTGAAAGCGTGACGTTTGGAAAGAATATAAAAAGTATAGGATCTTCGGCGTTTGAAAATTGTACTAATTTAGCAAGCATAAGTCTCCCGTCTACGGTAGAAATCATCGGGTCGAAAGCGTTTGCCGGCTGTAAAAAAATTACGACGGTTCTTCTTCCGTCTTCTTTAGAAAAAATCGAATATTGCGCGTTTAGCGATTGCACTAGTTTAACGACGGTAACTATTCCGTCCGGAATAAAGCAGGTTGAGTATTCCGTGTTCAAAAACACTAACGTCAAATACACCGAATACGACGCCGCTTACTATCTCGGCAACGAAGAAAATCCGTATCTCGTATTGATACAGGTAAAGGATACGACGGTTACTTCTTGCACTATAAATACTAGTACGGTAATTATAGCCGGAAGGGCTTTTTACGGTTCTGCCGTAACGGAAATATATATTCCCGACAGCGTAAAAGTTATCGGTCATCAGGCGTTTAATCAATTGAAGAGGATTACGCTTGCATCGATAGACGATTGGTGTATGATAAAAAGCAAAACCGATAAAATTTACGCTAAAATAAACGACTCTTACGAATATTATTGGGGCGTCGGCAGCGACTACGCTACGGCTGAATCGAGAGCAGAGTTCCTTAGATATACTGCATCTTCCGATATATTCCGCGAGGGATTTTTACCTTCCTACACGAACGCGAGTGAGGCTGTTTCTTAGTTTTAGAGTTAACTTAACGCTATTTATTACGTCGTTACGACGAGAATAACGAGTAACGAAGTAATCACGAGATTTTTGCACGATATTTTATAGTGCAAACTTTTAAAGAATTTTTACCGCTTAATCAAAGCGGCTAAGAATAAAAAAATATTACCTACGTATAGGAGGACAAAAAAATGAAAGTTTTAAAAGATTGGATAATCGCACATAAGTTGTTATCAATCGTTATCGCCGCCGTTATCGTGGTTGGCGCGGCTTCCGCAGTGGTTTTACCTATAGCCCTTGCCCACAAACACGAGTTTTCCGCCGAATGGACGACCGACGCCGAAAATCATTGGCACGCCTGCGCGGGTAAGGATTGCGACGAAGTAGACGGCAAAGGCTTGCACGTTTACAACGACGCTTGCGACGCGGATTGTAACGTTTGCGGAGCAGGAAGAACGCCCGCAGCGCACGTTTACAACGACGCTTGCGACGCGGATTGTAACGTTTGCGGAGCAGGAAGA
>CAZMOD010000012.1:0-6804 GCA_964567885.1 uncultured Christensenella sp. | reverse complement strand
ACGCCCGCAGCGCACGTTTACGACGACGCTTGCGACGCGGATTGTAACGTTTGCGGAGCAGAGAGAACGCCCGCAGCGCACGTTTACGATAACGCTTGCGACGCGGATTGTAACGTTTGCGGAGCAGAGAGAACCGCTCCCCACGCTTTTAGCGAAACTTGGACGAAAGACGAGGAAAACCATTGGCACGTTTGCGGTGCGACGGATTGCGACGCAATTAAAGACGAAGCCGCGCATATCTTCGTTCCCAAACACGACGAAACCAAACATTGGGAAGAATGTTCGACTTGCGGCTATACTAAAGACGAAAATGCACACAAGTTGACGATTAAAGAAATTAACGTTGACGATCATATACAAAAATGCGATGATTGCGGATACGAAACGGAAAAACAAGCGCACGTTTTCGAAGACGATACGGCAACCGAATGCGACGTTTGCCGAAAAGAAAGAACGGAAACGAGTTTAAAATTCGCCGACGCTTTCAACGAAATCAATAGCAAGAAAGTTTACGACGGCTCTCCTTTCGAATTTATTGAAAGTTGGGTAACCGCGAACGTTGATTTTGACGATATTATCGTCGAATACCAAGATAGGGATAACAAATTGTATCCTTCCTCCGACGATTGGGCGACGGAAAAACCCGTAAATTGCGGAACTTATTTTATTAGACTTAGCGTTGAAGCGTCTCTTTCCCACACGAGCGGGGAATTATATGTGCCGACTAAATACGTTACCGTACAAAGAAAACTGCTTGATTTGAGTAGTTTTTCAACGGTTTACGCGATGACGGAATTAAACAAGTCTTCTTGGACGGAAACCGTAACGAGTGCGAATATTTCGGGAATCTTACCTTCCGAAGAGTTGGAAGTCAAGTTCTATAAAGATTCAAGCGCAACTTTAACCGAGGGAACGTATTACGATTTTTCAACCATAGCGGCGACGGGAAAAGTGTTTGCCGTACAGATTGTAGGTGTTACTAATTACGCTTTAGACGCAGAGACCGCGGGTAAATTGTATATCGCATATTCTACTGCTTCCAAGGGTACTTCCATACAAAGCGTGTACGAATCGGAAACTAAGAGTATAAAAAAGAACGAAATCGTTTATTACGCAGTTGATTTGGTGAGGACGAACAGAGGTTCTTCGGCAGGCGCGTTTGCAACGAATTACGGAATCGATTTGAGTTATCCTACCATGACGGAAGTCGTTAAAGTATTCTCACGCAATCCCGATACGAGCGTAAAAATCGCGACGGACGGCACTTTGACAGCGTACGGTACGGAAACTCGAGCGACTATTTTTATCGGAGTTAAATACACGGGAATAAGTGAAAGCGTGAACAATACTTTCAAATTAGTTGAAGATATTTCCGAAAAAACCGTAACGGACGCCGACGCTTGGATAAGCGCGCTTAAGTTTAACGATGCCGGGTATAGCGTCGTTTTAACGAAGAACGGAGAAGTCGTAGAAGATTGCAGATATAGCCCCGATTTGAAAACGTATTACAAAAAATGCGACGGCGTCGAAACGTATTATACGATTGAAGACCCCGATTGTTATCAATACGTTAAAAACGAGGGCGAAACCTATTGGATACGTAGGAAGTTGACGGATTATTACGGATCCCTTGACGGCGCAATGGCTAATTTCTTAAAAAGGGTTAAGTTGAATGAGAAATGGTTGCAAAATATCGCGACCGAGGACGCGTTTAAAGCGTTTGCTTTCTCGAGCGAAGATTTAACGTATCGTACCGAGACCGAGTTTATCTTAGGCGACGTACGAGCGACTAAAATCGCACTTAAATTTGCAAATGATAAGTTAACTTGGATTGAGTTTACCGACGGCGTAGACGTGTACGTTATAAAAGTCGTTAATAGCGTGCTCTCAGCATCGCTTAGCAAACCTTCCGTTTATAGCGACGGTAAGAGCAAAGAAACGGCTTTCGTCGTGCCGTATGACAACGGAAACTTTACGTTAGAAAGCGTAAGTTTATCCGCGGGTGATACTTGGTTAGTGTTTGAAATAACGGATGAAATGATTGCCGAGTACTATAACGAAATGGACGTTAGCGTCATTTCATCGAACGGTAACGTAACGTTGACGATAGAGATATACGACGCAGACGATACCGAAATCGCGCAAGGCGGCACGTATTTAGAAGACATGGTCGCAGGTAAATACTACGTTAAAATTACCGCGGACGGAAACTGCACCGCAAGATTAAATATGACGCTTGCCGTATAACGGGCTTATAGGCCGACTTTTTGAGTAAAAACGGTTTTAGTTTTATAGGTTTTAAACGTATATTTTAAGGTTATTTGTCCACCCGCATCGCGGGTGGACTTTTTCTTTAAAATTTTCCCAAAACGAAACGAAAACCAACTATTTATAAATTTGTTAAAAAAGTTATATAAAAAACTTGACAAATTATTAAAACGTGCTAAAATATACGGTAGATAAGAAAAAAGAGGTGTTACTTATGAGTAAAAGCGTTTACAGTATGGTTTTGTCCGACGAGGTAATAAGTTTGATTGACAACGCCGCGCTAAAAAGCGGAAAATCCCGTTCGACGCTGGTTAACGAGGTCTTAGCAAACTACGTTGGTTACAGTACCGAAAAGCAACGTATAGAAGAGATTTTAAGTTTGGTTACCACCGCTTTCGAGTCCCATCGTCGTATGCGCGTAGAGCGCCGCCAACAGTCGACGATAGACTTTTTAAGCGCGATAAACTATAAATATAATCCGCGCGTTACGTATTCGGTAGAACTTTTTACCGAGGACGAGTTTACGGGGTATCTAAAAATAGCGTTAAGGACGACCAATCAAACGCTTATAGAGGTCGTAAACGACTTTTTCGCTTCTTTTATCCGTCTCGAAAGAAAATATTTAGGAAACGTCGAATATTCCGTAGTCGACGGCAAGCTACTTAGAAAACTTAATTTTAAAAAGATAAATTCCACGTCGGAAATCGCTTTAAAATTAACCGATTACGTTAACGATATAGACGGGCTTATAAACGCCTATACCCAGGACTATTTTTTAGGATGTGCCGACGAAAACTTGGAAAAGAATTATTTTAGAATTAAAGACGAAATAGATTTTTAACAAATTTCAATATAGGAGGTAGTGATTTATGAATACCGAAAAATTTACGCAAAAGACTACCCAAATAATAAACGAAGGGCAAAAATTGGCGAAAAGTTACGGCAATCCGGAACTTAAAGAAGAACATATTTTAAAAGCCATGTTAGACGACGAGGAATGCTTTATTTCTAAACTTTTAGAAAATAGCAAAGCGGACGTCCCTGCTGTAAAAAACGGTGTTAACGGGCTTATAGAGGGGTTTTCAAAACAAACGGGCGGTAATTTGTATCTTTCCGAGGGCTTAAATAACGTTATTATTGAAGCCGAAAACGTCGCGAAAAATATGAAGGACGAGTATTTGTCGGTAGAACATTTATTGATTGCTATAATTAGAAAAGCAAACAAGAAGTTAAAAGACCTTTTGTCGTCTTGCGGAGTTTTAGAAAGCGCGGTTTTAAAGGCTTTAAAGGAAATAAGAGGTTCTATGCGCGTTACCGGGGATAACCCCGAACAAACTTACGACGTATTAAATAAATACGGGCAAGACTTGGTGGAATTAGCGCGACAAAACAAACTCGATCCCGTTATCGGGCGCGACGAGGAAATAAGAAACGCCATAATGATTTTATCGAGGAAGCGCAAAAACAATCCTTGCCTTATAGGCGAAGCGGGCGTAGGCAAAACGGCTATTGCCGAGGGCTTGGCGCAACGCATTTTAAAAGGAGACGTTCCCGAGGCTTTAAAAAACAGAAAACTGTTTTCCCTCGATATGGGCGCGTTAGTCGCCGGCGCTAAATACCGCGGCGAGTTTGAAGAAAGGTTAAAAGCCGTCTTAAACGAAGTCAAAAAAAGCGACGGTAAAATAATACTATTTATCGACGAACTTCACACCGTAGTAGGCGCGGGTAAATCAGACGGAGCGATGGACGCGGGCAACCTGTTAAAACCTATGCTTGCGCGCGGCGAACTTCATTGCATCGGCGCCACCACTTTGGACGAGTATAGAAAGTATATCGAAAAAGATCCCGCGTTAGAAAGACGCTTCCAGCCCGTTACCGTAAACGAACCTACGGTAGAGGACACCATATCCATACTTCGCGGACTTAAAGAAAGGTACGAAGTCTTTCACGGCGTAAAGATAAACGACAACGCGTTAATAGCGGCGGCAACGCTATCCGAAAGGTATATAACCGATAGATTTTTGCCGGATAAGGCTATCGACCTTGTGGACGAGGCGGCGGCTACCGTCAAGACGGAAATCGATTCCATGCCTTCCGAAATGGACGACGTAAGGCGCAAAATAATGCAACTTCAAATAGAAAAAGCAGCCCTAAAAAAGGAAACGGACGAACTTTCCAAATCGAGATTATCCGCTATCGAAAAAGAATTGTCGCTATTGACTTCTAAATTCGACGTCATGAGCGCAAAACTAAAAAACGAAAAGAACGCTATCGATAAAATCAGTAAGTTAAGAGAGGAAATCGCTGCCGTGTCCACTGAAATCGACGAGGCGGAAAGAAATTACGACCTAAACGCCGCGGCACAACTGAAATACGGCAAACTCCCCGCGTTAACCTCCGAACTTAAAAAATTAGAGGAAACCGCGCCTGAAAAAACGAACATGCTTTCCGATAGGGTTACCGAAGAAGATATCGCTAAAATCGTGTCCAAATGGTCGGGCGTGCCCGTTTCCAAACTTTTAGAGGGCGAGCGTGAAAAACTTTTGCGCCTACCCGAAATTATGCACCAAAGGGTGATAGGTCAAGACGAGGCCGTAACGTTGGTGTCGGAAGCCGTTATGCGTTCCCGCGCGGGGATTGCCGACCCCAATAAGCCGATAGGTTCGTTTTTGTTTTTAGGACCTACGGGCGTAGGCAAAACCGAACTTGCAAAAACTTTGGCGAAAACGCTTTTCGACGACGAAAAAAACGTTATTCGTATAGATATGAGCGAGTATATGGAAAAATTCGCGGTGTCCCGCCTTATCGGTGCGCCTCCGGGGTACGTCGGTTACGACGAGGGCGGCGAACTCACCGAAGCCGTCAGAAGAAAACCGTATTCGGTCGTTTTGTTCGACGAAATCGAAAAGGCGCATAAGGACGTTTTCAATATTTTATTGCAAGTCTTGGACGACGGAAGACTTACCGACAGTCAGGGAAGAACGGTAGATTTTAAAAACACCATTATCATTTTGACGTCAAATTTAGGTTCCGAATACCTTTTAGACGGCGTTATCGGCGGCGAAGTTACTGTAGACGCCAAAAATAAAATCGACGCCTTGTTAAAGTCGTCCTTTAGACCGGAATTTTTAAACAGATTAAGTTCCGTTATAACCTTTAAACCGCTTACCGAAAACGAAATCGGCAAAATCGTCGATTTAACCCTTGAAAAATTAAAGGCGCGCTTGCAAGAAAAACGCGTATTTTTAGCGGTAACCGACGCAGCCAAACGTTATATTATCGACGGCGGCTACGATATGCTTTTCGGTGCAAGACCGTTAAAAAGATTTATCGAGCAGCGCGTTGAAACGCTCGTCGCTAAAGAAATTATCGCAGGCAATATCTTGCCCGACACGACCGTTACCGTCGACGCAAACGAAAACGGAATTTATATCAAGCGTTAAGTTTTTAACGGCGGCCGTCGCTTTATTTGTTGCACGCATTTTAAAACACACGCCGTCTTTCGTTTACGCGAATTTAATAGTAGATAGAACTTTATATCCGTACGAGTTTAACAGTAAATAAAACTTTGAGTTTACACACAAAAACCCGTCTATAGGTCGGTTATCCGCCCTTTAGGCGGTTTTTTTCATGCAAAAAAACCACGTGCGTATCCGCGCGGCGTATAGAGCGATTGATGAAATTATTTAAAGCAGGGCACGGTCGTGCATAAAACGAAAAAGGAACGAGGAGAAACCCAAATAGTCGGCGTATACGGCGCAATGCTTTTGTTGCGTAAAAAGCGGTAGTACGTAAAAGCCACTGTCGCCCCTTAGCGGCTAATTCTTCGTTTAGTCGCGAAAGAGCGTGAAACGTTGAAAAAGGTCGAAAAGCCGTAGTTAAACGCTTGACAAAACAAGCGGGGGGGGGGGTATACTAATTATGCCAACCAAACGGGAGGCTTTGATGAAAATTTTCAAGTCTAAATCTAACTTGACGACGACCGAAACGAATATCGACTATTTTGCTTTTTTGAAAGCGTCGAATAGTACTTTAACCGATAGTAAATAACGTTTCGACAAAAAACGAAACGAGTCGAATAACGTTAAAAAATAATAGGAGAAGAATATGAAGAAAAATTTAGCAATTATATTGCTCACGAGTATTATGCTTTGTTGCTTGTCGCTTTTTGCCGCTTGCGATACGGGCGTACATACGCACACTATTGAAAAGGTAGAAGCGGTTGCCGCTACTTGTGAAACCGCCGGTAATATAGAACATTACCGTTGCTCTGATTGCAAAAAGTTATTTTCCGACGAATCTGCAACTACGGAAATCGTACCCGAATCGGTAGTGCTTGCAGCCCTCGGACACGACGAGGAATCTCACGACGCAAAAGCCGCTACTTGTACCGAAGACGGTTGGGACGCTTACGTAACTTGTAAGCGCGACGGTTGCGATTACACTACCAAAGTAGTTATCCCCGCGTTAGACCACGATTGCGACAGTGAAGTAACCACTCAACCCACTTGCACCGAAAAAGGCGTAAGAACTTAC
>CAZMOD010000011.1:20206-46487 GCA_964567885.1 uncultured Christensenella sp. | reverse complement strand
CGGAGATGTGTATAAGAGACAGATATATAAAACGCGCGTGCGCACACGCTTACGCACGCCCGCACTACAAATTTAAATTCGCGCGCCCACGCGCGCGTTCAAGCAAAACTAATTAAATTAAGCGAATAAAGAAAGGAAATAAACTATGGCAACCGAAAACAAAGTTCAAGCAAATTACGGCGAAGAGCAGATTCAAGTCTTAGAAGGTTTAGACCCCGTTAGAAAAAGACCGGGCATGTACATCGGCTCCACCGATACGAGGGGGCTTCATCATCTCGTTCAAGAAATCGTCGACAACTCTATCGACGAGGCTTTAGCGGGCTACTGCGACACGATAACCGTTACTTTAAACAAAGACGGTTCTTGTTCCGTACTCGACAACGGGCGCGGTATTCCTACCGATATTCACCACGGGGAAGGTATTTCCGCGGTAGAGGTCGTTTTGACCAAACTCCACGCCGGCGGTAAGTTCGGCGGTGGCGGATATAAGATTTCCGGCGGTCTTCACGGCGTTGGTTTATCGGTCGTTAACGCCTTGTCCGAATGGCTCGAGGTGGAAGTTTTCCAAAAAGGAAAACATTTCAAACAAATATACAATAGAGGCGTTCCTCAGCGCCGTCTTGAGGTCGTCGGCGAATCCCAACAAACGGGTACTTTGGTAACCTTCCTTCCGGATAGCGAAATTTTTGAAACGACTGAGTTTTCTTACGACAACTTAAAAGTTAGGCTTCGTGAACTTTGCTATTTAAACAAGGGTTTAAAAATCGTAATCACCGATTTGCGCGGCGAAACCGAAAAGACCGATACTTTCCATTACGAAGGCGGAATAATCCACTTCGTCAACGATTTAAACCACAATAAGACCGTTTTGTTGGACGAGCCTATTTACTTAGAGAAAGAATACGGCGACAACGTGGTTGAAATCGCTATCCAATACAACGATTCTTACACCGAAACGCTCTTTGCTTTCGCAAACAACATAAATACCGAGGAAGGCGGCTCTCACGTCGACGGTTTTAAGACTTCATTAACCAAACTTATCAACGAATACGCACATTCCTTGAAAATAATTAAGGACGACGATAAATTGAGCGGTGAGGACGTAAGGGAAGGTTTAACCGCCGTTATTTCCGTAAAACTCCCCGAACCTCAATTCGAAGGTCAAACCAAGACTAAACTCGGCAATAGCGAGATGCGTAACCTCGTTTCCCGCGCTATGCAAGAGTCTTTCGGCGCTTTCTTAGAAGAAAACCCGCAAAAAGCCAAAGAACTTATCTTAAAGTCGGTTACCGCAAAACGCGCGAGAGAGGCGGCAAGAAAGGCAAGGGAAGCAACCAGAAAGAGTGCTTTCGAAGGCTCGGCACTTCCCGGTAAACTTGCCGACTGCTCCGAAAAGAACGCCGAACTATGCGAAATCTTCCTCGTTGAGGGCGACTCGGCAGGCGGCACCGCGAAACAAGGCAGGGACAGAAGATTCCAAGCCATTTTGCCTCTTCGCGGTAAGATTTTAAACGTTGAAAAAGCAAGAGTAAACAGAGTTTTGGAAAACGACGAAATTAAAGCCATGATAACCGCTTTCGGCGGTGGTATGCAAGAGGACTTCGATACGTCCAAATTGCGTTACGACAGAATTATCTGCATGACCGATGCCGACGTCGACGGAAGCCACATCAGAATTTTGCTTTTGACTTTCTTCTTCAGGTATATGAGGCCTTTAATCGAACAAGGACACGTATATATCGCGCAACCGCCTTTATATAAGGTAACTAAGAATAAAGTAGACAATTATTTCTATTCAGATAAAGAACTTTCCGACTTTTTGGCGGAAAACGGCAAATGCGACGTACAACGCTATAAAGGTCTCGGTGAAATGAACGCCGAACAACTTTGGGATACCACTATGAACCCGGCAACGAGGACGATGCTGCGCGTTACTATGGAAGACGCTATCGAAGCCGACGGCATTTTCACGCTTTTGATGGGCGACGACGCCGAACCGAGAAGAGCGTTCATCGAAGAAAACGCAAAACTTGTCGCCGATCTCGACGCTTTGGATATTTAAAAGGGAGGTTACAACTGACTTATGGCTAAAAAACAATCAAGTCCCGAACTCACTCAAGAGTTTAAAAAGACGCTTGAACAAACCAAGGTTATAAATATAGAAGTCGATAACGAAATGAAGCGTTCTTTCATTGCTTACGCTATGGCGGTTAACGTTTCCCGTGCAATCCCCGACGTACGCGACGGCTTAAAGCCCGTTCACAGAAGAATACTATATTCCATGAACGAAATCGGTTTAACCCCCGATAAAGCCTACAAAAAGTGCGCCACCATCGTCGGTGATGTTTTAGGTAAGTACCACCCCCACGGCGACAGTTCGGTTTACGACGCTTTGGTAAGACTTGCTCAAAACTTTTCAATAAACCTTCCTTTGGTAGACGGACACGGTAACTTCGGTTCGGTCGACGGCGATCCCCCGGCGGCTTACCGTTATACGGAAGCAAGAATGAGCAAACTCGCTTTAGAAATGCTTCGCGATATCGACAAAGAAACGGTTGACTTTTATCCTAACTTCGACGATACCAGAATGCAACCCACCGTGCTTCCCGCAAGGATTCCTAACCTTTTGGTTAACGGTGCGGACGGTATCGCGGTAGGTATGGCGACCAATATCCCTCCGCATAACCTTACCGAGGTTATTAACGGCACTATCGCCCTTATGGATAACCCCGATATCACTATTGACGAACTTATGGAATATATCCCCGCCCCCGACTATCCTACCGGCGCTATGCTTTTGGGAAGAGCCGGCATCAAGCAGGCGTATATGACGGGTAAGGGCAACTTTATACTTCGTTCTAAATGCGAAATCGAAGAATTCAACAACGGCACTCGTTCGAGAATTATCGTTTCCGAAATTCCTTATCAAGTAAACAAACAAAAACTAATCGAAACGATAGCCGATATGGTTAAGGCTAAAAAGTTGGAAGGCATTTCCGATATCAACGACGAATCCGACCGTCAAGGTATGAGAATCGTTATCGAGGTTAAAAAGGACGCCAACGCGCAAGTCGTTTTAAACACTTTGTATAAACGTACCTCCTTGCAAACCAGCGACGGTATTACCATGCTTGCCCTCGTCAACGGCGAACCTAAGGTTTTAAATCTTAAACAAATCTTGGAAGAATACGTCAAGCACCAAGTATCGGTCGTCGAAAGAAAAACCCGTTTCGACCTTAACAAAACTCAAGAAAGAGAACATATCGTAAAAGGTTTGGTTATCGCGCTTACCGATATCGACGAAGTTATCGCTATCATCAAAAAATCTAAAGATAGATACGAAGCCGCCGCAAACTTGATGAGCAGTTTCGAACTTTCCGACAAACAAGCCAACGCTATTTTAGAGATGCGCTTGCAAAGACTTACTTCTTTGGAAGTCGAAAAGTTGAAAGAAGAACTCGCTGCGTTGGACGCGACTATCGCCGACTTAACCGATATTTTACAAAAACCCGAAAGAGTACGCGCTATAGTTAAAGAAGATTTAACTTTAGTCAGGGATAAATATCCCACTCCGCGCCGTACGGAACTTTCTTACGATCCGTCGAGTATCGAAGACGCCGACTTAATCGCGCGTGAAGACGTAGTAATTTCCTTAACCCACGGCGGTTATATCAAACGCTTGGCTGTTTCCGAATACCGTTCGCAACGCCGCGGCGGAAGAGGGGTTACCGCACACAAGCCTAAAGAGGAAGATTTCGTTGAAAAGATGTTCGTTTGCTCGACGCACGATAGATTACTCTTCTTTACCAACTACGGCAAAGTTTATTCCGCCGTTGCCTTTACTATCCCCGAAGCCCAAAAGACGGCGCGCGGCAGAGCGCTTATCAACCTATTACAACTATCCGACGGCGAAAGGGTTACTTCCGTTATCAACGACAACGAAAGCGGCGAAGGCTATATCGCGATGGCGACTAAGAAAGGCTTGATTAAAAAGACTTCCATAAAAGAATTCGACAACATAAGAAAGACCGGCAAGATCGCCGTTAACTTAAACGAAGGCGATGAACTCGTTTCCGTAGACTTTACCACCGGCGAAAACGAAATCATCGTTGCTTCCCATAGCGGTAAGTGCATAAGGTTTAGCGAAGCCGACGTAAGACCTACCGGTCGCGATACCCAAGGCGTTAAAGCGATGGAACTCGACGACGACGATTACGTCGTAGATATGCTTATTCTAAAAGACGGCTACGATTTATTAACGATAAGTAATAACGGTTTCGGTAAGCGTAGTGACGTCGAAGATTACCGCTTGCAAAATCGTGGCGGCAAGGGTATAAAAGCGGGCGTCTTTAACGAAAAGACCGGTAAACTTGCCAACCTAAAACAAGTAAGCGACGCCGAAGATATTATGATTATTACCGACACAGGCACAATCATCCGTATCCACGCCGACGAGATTTCTAAGATAGGCCGCGACACCAAGGGCGTAATTATTATGAGAACGGACGATAACGCTAAAGTTGCAACCGTTTCCGTAACCCCGCGTGACGACGATGAAGAACCTGAAGACGCCGCAGAGGATACGGAGTCTTTAGAAACGGAAATTAGCGAGGTTAACGAAACAACCGAAGCAACCGACGTTAACGAAGCGCCGATTGAAGAATAACCCAATTAAAACAAGTCGTATATAGATTATTATATATCGATAAACAACGTAAAAAGAGGACGAATTTTCGTCCTCTTTTTTACTTAAAAAACCTTAATAACGGGCTTATAGGCGGGTTTTTATGATAATTATTCGAGAACTTTTTTACCAAAACGGTTAAAAAATTGTCAAATAAAAACCCGAGGGTGCGGCATAATTGCAAAAAAAGTATGCTAAAAAACGAAAAACGGCGGTAAAAAATTCGTAAAAGTGAGGCGAAAACGAAAAAACGAAGGGGCGAATTTGCGGTTTTAAGCATTAAAATTCGCTTATAATTTATTTTTACGACTAAATTACGCTTGCGTAGCGGCAAAAAAACGGTTTTTCGCTTAAAAGTTGTAAAAAATAGGCGAAAATACCGCCTAAACGACAAAGGCGTGGTAAGTTTTTTCTTTTTACGGCTAAGTTTTTTATAAAAAGCCGTGGTAAATATTTTCAAAATGCACGGTATTGTGATAAAATATATAAAAAGGCTTAAAAGTATTTCAAAACGAATAAATTAAGCAAAAGGAGATGAAATCATGGCAGACACTATAAGAGTACAAGACGACCTTTATATGCACGTAAACAAAGAATGGCTTGATAAAGCGGTTATCCCTGCGGATAAGCCTGCGGTCGGCGGATTTATAAACCTCGATACCGAGGTAGAGCAACTTTTAATCGCCGACTTGAACAAGATGGCAAAAGGTAAAATGGAAGCCCCCGACGCCAACGTTCAAAAGGCGGTCGACCTTTTCAAACTCGTTAAAAACGTAAAAAAGCGTAACGCCGAAGGTTTAAAACCGGTTCAAAAATATCTCGATAAGATTTACAAGATGAACGGCGTTTCCGATTTAAACAGAAGATTTAAAGAATTTGCTATTTACGGTTTGCCACTTCCTTTTGGCGTCGCGGGCGTAGACGACGATATGAAGGATACTTCCCGTCACGCGTTTTATTTAAGAGGACCTTCCACCATTTTGCCCGACGTAACCTATTATAAGGAAGAAATGAAGCCCCAACACGACGCTTTAATCGGCGTTTGGTCGCAAATGGTCGCGGGCATTTTAAAACAAACCGATTTAACCGAAGAAGAACAAGCGTTATACTTAGAAAACACTTTAAAATTCGACGCTATAATCGCAACTTTGGTTAAGAGTCAAGAAGAATGGTCGGAATACGTAAAATCTTACAACCCGATGCCGACGAGGCGCGTTTGCACGATGGTTAAACCCGTCAAGTTTAAGAAGTTTTTAACCGCTATATACGGTGAAGATATTCCCGAAACCGTTATTATACAAGAACCCCGCTTCTTTAAAAACTTCAAAACTTTATTTAACGAAGAAACTTTCCCTCTATATAAATCTTGGGCGTACGTTAAAACGTTGCTCGGCGCGTGCTCGCTTTTAAGCGAAGATTTAAGAGAGGCTTCTTCTCAATATCAAAAGGTTTTAAGCGGTACGCAAGAACTTCCTACCATCGAAAAACAGGCTTATAGGCTTGCTTCCAGTTATTTATCCGAACCTATCGGTCTTTATTACGGAAGAAAATACTTTGGTGAGGAAGCCAAAAAAGATATCGTCGAAATGGTTCACGAAATCATCGACACTTATAAAGTCCGCATCGAAAGAAACGAAATTTTATCCGACGAAACTAAGCAAAAAGCCATTTTAAAACTTAGTAAAATCGTCGTTAAAATGGGTTATCCCGATAAATGCAACGAACTCTACGACAAGATAACCGTTTCTAACCGCGCTTCTTTGTATACCGCGGTTAAGGAAATCAGTGCCGTATACGCGATTCACAATATGCAAAAATTGCATAAGCCCGTAGACCGTACCGAGTGGGTAATGCCCGGCCATATGGTAAACGCTTGCTATAATCCGACCTCTAACGACATAACCTTCCCCGCGGCAATTTTGCAGAAGCCTTTCTATTCCATCAATCAATCGAGAAGCGAAAACTTAGGCGGCATCGGCGCGGTTATCGGACACGAGATTTCTCACGCTTTCGACAACAACGGCGCTAAATGCGACGAAAACGGAAACCTCAATAATTGGTGGAAGAAGGAAGATAATAAAAAGTTCAACCAAAAAACCAAAGCTATGGTTAAAGAGTTCGAGGGTATAGAACTCGAATGGGGTAAGGTTAACGCTAACTTTATCGTAAGCGAAAACATTGCCGACAACGGCGGTATGGCTGTAACTTTGGAAATCATGTCCGGTATGAAGGACGCCGACTATAAGGCTTACTTCTATAATTGGGCGCGCGTTTGGGCTTTAAAGGCTAAACCTGAATATTTGAAACTTTTGTTACAAATCGACGTGCACGCGCCGAGCTACCTCCGTGCTAATATGCCACCGAGAAACTTCAAAGAGTGGTACGAAACCTTTGACGTTAAACCTACTGATAAAATGTACATCGCGCCGAAAAAACGCGTAATCATTTGGTAATTTAAAAAAGCAAAAAAACGGCGATAAGTCGGGCTATAGTACCGTTATCGCCATTTTTTATGAGTATACAAGGATATTTTAAAATGAAAAAAATTGTTTATTTTTTAATCGCCGTTATAACTTTGTTTTGCCTTACCGCGTGCGATATTACTATAAATAGCGGAAGCGGTACGGGTAGTAGCAACGGCGGAAACGGCGGCAATGCCTCCGCTCTCGTTAACGTTGATATTTACGGCGTGAACGACTTGCACGGCGCCGTATTAGACGACGACGGCGACGGTATAGCCAACTTGACCACTTATTTTAACAGGTTTAAAAGTTACAACGAAAACACTTTGTTTATCTCGAGCGGCGATATGTGGCAAGGATCTTCCGAGTCCAACAACACCAAAGGCAAACTTATAACCGAGTGGATGAATTTAGTAGGCTTTTCCTCTATGACCGTCGGCAATCACGAGTTTGATTGGGGCATAGAACCTATTAAAACCAACGCCGCGCTAGCGGATTTCCCCGTTCTCGGAATAAACGTTTACGAAAGGTCGACCGACCAAAGGGCTGAACCATTTCAATCGTCCGTTCTCGTTGAAAAAGACGACGTAACGATAGGCATCATCGGTGCGATAGGCGATTGCTACAGTTCTATTTCGTCAGGTCAAGTTACCGATTATTATTTCAAAACGGGCGCAGACCTTACCGCTTTAGTCAAGGCGGAATCAGAAAAGTTAAAGCAAGACGGCGCCGATATCGTAGTGTATTCTTTGCACGACGGTTACGAAAGATATAATAAAAACGATTCGTCGTCAGCGCCGACTATATATAGAAGCGATTTGGCGGGCTTTTACGACGTAAGTTTATCCGACGGCTACGTGGACGTCGTTTTCGAGGGACATACCCACAAAAATTACGTCTATAAAGACGAATACGGCGTATATCACGTTCAAGGCGGTTCGTCAAGACAATACGTTTCCCACGTCGATATGGATTATAATACCGAAACGGGCGAAGTCGTCGTAAATAAAGTTGAAAACAATTCCGTTTCCAATATATACGACGGGGCGGACGAATCCACCGAGGCACTTTTCGATAAATACGCCGAAGAAATAGGTCCCGTCTACGACGTTTTAGGTTATAACGCGGCAAAACGCGGTTCCGATTTTATAAAAGACCTTTGCGCCGATTTGTATTTGAAAGTCGGTTTGGAAAAATGGGGCGATGATTATAATATCTTTTTGGGCGGCGGATTTTTCAGCGTAAGATCACCTTATTACTTATATAAAGGTGATATTAGATATAAGGATATTCAAAACGTACTGCCGTTCGATAACGAAATCGTACTTTGCACGGTTTCGGGGTATTATTTGAAAAAACAATTCGTTTACACCGAAAACGAAAATTATTTTTGCACTTATTCCGACTACGGCAACCAAAACGAAGGTAGGATAGACGACGAAGCGACTTATTATATAGTCGTCGATACTTATACTTCCGACTACGCGCCAAACCATCTTACCGTCGTCGAAAGGTATAGCACTACCCCCGTTTACGCTCGCGACCTAATCGCAAACTACGTAAAGGCGGGCGGATTGTCATAACGATAAAGTAATCTCATAGCAAAATTTCAACGTCGAAATAAGCGTGTGAGGCGTTACTTAAAAAACAAATTAAAACGGCGATAAGTCGACCTATAGGTCGGTTATCGCCGTTTTTACATTAAATTCAAAAAGATATTATAAATCAATTCAGTTAAAACTTAACCTGCTAAAAAATCGGACAGACTCTCAATAAGCAACGCAAGACAACTTAATCGAAATAATTTTAAACCTTAAAGCAACTGCCACCGATGAATTCACGCAATAACGAGTTGCAAGGGATAATAGATTCGTCCTCGATAGGTCTAAAATATTTTAAATATTTAATAAGACGGTTGGCAACCAAAAATTGCGGATCGGTTTGCTTAATTTCCCTTAAAGCGGGTAGCGCTTGTTTTCTCAAAATGCAAAGTTCGTAACTCAAACTTGAGTTGAATACGTAGTTGGAACCTTCTTGGTTGGGGTAAATCCACTTAAATTCACCGTTTCTAACCGATTGCCACATATCTATAGTCGTAGCGGCAGGGCAGTTTCTAAACTTCATATCGCGGACTATACGCCTTATAAGCCTTAAATTGGTAATAGATAGCGGCGAATGGTCGTCGACGTTCACTTGCGCTTGCGGCGCGATAAAGATTTTGAACTTTTGGTGCTTAGGAATAGATGCCGTCAAAACCTCGTTTAAAGCGTGAATGCCTTCTATCATAATAGGGCTCGATTGGTCGACTTTTATAGTTCTTCCCGCCTCTCTTTTACCCGTTTGGAAGTTGAATTTAGGAAGCGTAACCTCTTCACCGTTTATAAGGTCGAACAAATCTTTGTTAAACTGCTCGATATCCAAGCAATTTATATGTTCTAAATCGAGTTCTTGCAGCGGCTTATTTTGTATGGCGCAAATTTTGTTTTTTTCAAAATAATAATCGTCCATGGAAATCATTACGGGATTAATGCCGCGCGCTAAAAGTTCTATTCTTAGTCTGTTGCAAAAAGTGGTTTTTCCGCTGGAACTCGGTCCCGCGATTGCAATTAGTCTAATGTTTTCAATATCGCTTTCAATAGCGTCGCCAAGGTCGGCTAACTGCTCGTTATGCCTTGCCTCGCACATTTGAACGAACTCTAAAGCGTTGCCCTCCTCGATTCTTTTATTGATTTCGGGTATGGTTTGAAGGTGGGTTTTTTCCGCCCATCTAAAAGCGCGTTGCAAAGTCCTTCCGTAAGTGGACTCTTCCTCGAAATCGGGGATTTCGGCGTTTAATTCGTAACGGGGATACTGTATTATAAGTCCCGGACTATACGGCGTTATGGTGTAATTTTTTAGGCAGCCCGTAAACGGCATCATATAGTTTGCCATATAGTTAAAGTAGTCGCCGCATTTGTATAAATGAACGGTGTTTTCCGGACGGTACTTTAAAATATCTATTTTGTCTTGAAGGTTGTATTTAGTGTAAATTTCCTTGGCTTCGTCAATGGTTACGGTAATCCTTTCGATAGGCAAATCTAAGGCTATAAGCCGCTTAACCTCGTCTTTTATCTTTTCAACTGCCCTTGACATATTGAAAGATTTTTTGTTTGCTTGGCAAAAAATCGAGCGTGAAACGTGGTAAGTAAATTTAATTTTTACGTCGGGGTAAAGATTGTAAAAAGCCATCGCTATAACGTAGCGAAGCGTTGCTTCGTAAGCCTTTCCCGCTTCTATATGGTCAAGGTTTAAAAGCTGAATTTTCATACCTTCGTTTTTTTCCGACAGGGAATACCTTAATTCTTTTACCTGTGCGCCGACTTGGCAAACCACTAAATTATTTCTGTCTTCTTTTTTCACGAGGTCCAAAACCCTCGTCCCTTCCGCCACGGATAACGGTTGGTCTTTAAAAAATACGTTAATCATTGAATATACTCCTTATCATTTTTTATTTGCGTTTTATTAAAATTATACTGTCTCGTTTACAAAAGTCTGTAATATTTCGGGTTTCTATTTTAGCATACTTTTTTTATAATTGCAATAGGATATGCAAATTTAAGAAAAATTTTTCCTAAAAATTCCCTAAACGGCGTAAAAAACACTTTAAAAGATCAAAAAAAACGCTACGAACCATATAGTCCGTAGCGTTTTTTAAAGTTCTAATTTAATTACTTGGTGAAAACGTAAACGATTTTTACGGTGTCGCCGTTTGATAAAACGTAGTTAATTTTAACGTTTTTAACCGCTTCGTCCCAAGCGTAATAAGCGGAAATCGTGCAATCTTTTGCAACTAACCCGTCGGCGTTTAAAAGCGTTGCGGCACTTTTCACGTTGGCGGTTAATTTTACGTCGCTTACCGATAAATCGGTAAAGTTAGATACCGCAAGATTAAAGTTTACGTTGGAAATATTTGAAAAATCGATATCGACCGCTTCGCCTTCTTTTAGCGTGACGTTTTCGTTTTCGTCAATTTCCACCGTACCGATAGTTTCTTGGTATTGTGAAGAGGGAATCACGGGGTTGTTATCTTCGTCAAGCGTTATCTTGTTAGCCTTTCTCACGACGTACGACACGACGGTCGCGCCCGTTTGGCTTTTTGAAATTTCGAATTCGTTTTTCAAAGTAATATCGCCGCTATCGGTGGTAACGGTAATTTTGGTTTTGGTATACTCTTCTTTTAGTAAAGAGGCGATTTGCGCGGTAACCGTTTCCGGCGTAAATTCAACGATAGGATTTCCGCCGGTGTTTCCGCCGTTCTCGCTTCCGCCCGTGGACGGAGTGAAGTTTACGTTACAGGAAACCAAAAGTACGAGGGTTAAAAGACTTAATAAAATAGCGATAATTTTCTTCATAAGACTTATTTAACCTCCTCTTCGTCACTTGATAAGTTCTTCTTTTTATCGTTTGCGTTTAAAGGCGCCAACGCCGCTTCGACGGCGTCTTGTGCCTCGCCGTTTACGATAGTCGTTTTTTGATTGTAAGCGTTTATGCAAGCGATTAACTCGGCGTATTGAGTCACAACGAGGCCCTTTTCCTCGTCGGAAAGAGAGTTGTAGCAGTTTAGCGCCTTAACTACGTTTTCGTAAAATTGCGCTTTGTCGGCGTTCGCTTTGGACTCGGTAACCAACGTTTTAAAGTTCTTTACGTTGGCGGTTAAACCGTCGCTAAGTACCGTAACGCTTACCGTTTTAGAAATTTTGGAATTGGTTTCGGTTACCGTTATAGTGGCAGTGCCTTGCGCCTTCGCAGTGATTTTGCCGCTTGCGTCGACGGAAGCGACTTCCGCGTTACTCGACTTGAAAGTCAAATTCTTTTTAGCGGTGAAGGGGGTGGTGGTAACGGTTAACTGTTCGGTATTACCGACGGTTAATTCAACCGTAGAAGGCTCGACCGTCATAGCCGTCGCAACTTCTTGTTTGCCGTAATCGTCGTACTCTGCGGCTACGCTTTGCAATTTGCTATTATACGATTGTCCGTCGTAGCAATAAATCATAGTCGCGTATTCGGGGTGGTCGATAAACGGGTTACGGTTGCCTTGTACGGAATAAACGTAATTGTTTCTAGCGATTTCCGCTTCTGTGGGCGGTTCTTGATAATGCCACTTCATCAAATCTTCGATATCGCCGATAGTTTTCGAGTGACCGGAACCTAAAACGAATTTTAAATTATATTGGTCACCCCAACGGGTTTGCACATACATTAAAATTCTTGCCGTAGCGCCTCTAAAAGTTTCGCCGGGATAGAAGGTTGAACTTGCCTGATAACAAAGATTTTTGTAGGAAGTTTTTCCGTTTTCTTTTACGATATTTTTGGTAGTCGTAGAAACTTCGCCGAAGCTATTATTGCCTCTCGAGGCGTTGAGTTGTTGGTTTGCAGGTCTTAAGTGGTGTGCGTCTGAGCCCGGTCCGCTTTTTTCCGGAAAAGCGTCGCCGCCTTGTTTAGGCCATACGTGTTCGCGGTTCGTGTCTGAAATAGTTGAGCCGAACCCGTTGTATTTTATCGAAGTACCCGTGTAGAACCATATGACATTTCCATTTGTATTCGGGTCGGCGTCGGATTGTTTATAAACGTCTCTTAATCCGTCGTACGTCGTTAGCTTTTTGTGCGTCGAGGTAATAAGGGTTGCTAATTGTGTTCTAAAAGCGGTGCCTTGTAAAGACTCGTCCAAACCGCTATAATAACTGTCGTAATTGCTCGTCGTGGCTGCTTCCGCAACTATTACCGCATCTTGAGCCGTTAAAACGCGGCTAATATTGCCGCTTTGGTAAGAAGATGAAAATAATAGTGTAAAATTAAGCAAAAACGTCGTTATAAAGATGATAATTTTACTGCTCGTTTTTCTCATAAACGTACTTCCCGTTAGTTTTTTCGTACGGACTTTTAACTTACCGTACCTTATATATTATATCACAAAACTGCGTAAAGTCAAGCCGTAGCGGCAAATAATTTTTTTTTTGCCGAAAAAGTAAGAAAAATTTTTATTTTTTAATTAACCGAAAAGTCTTTTTAACGGTTGCAAAAATAATCAAAAAAGTCCCGAAATAAGCCGATAATCGACCTATAGAGGGACTTTTTACATTTTTAAGCGTAAATTAGCGTAAAGTGGTAAGGTTATTTAACCAAATCTTCTTTTTAAGCAGTATCGTGCCGGCGATTATCTTTAAAATCCAAAGCGATAAAACTATCGCGTAAATCGCGGGCGCGGAAAGCGTGGTTAACTTTATTAATAAGAACGCTATAGGGACTGCTATTAAACATTCGTAACCGCTATCGAATAAAAACGTTATAATGGTTTTACCGCCCGATCTTAAAGTAAAGTAGGTGCAGTTTACGTAACTGTTTATCGGCATAAACACCGCGAAAATCGCTATGAAGGAAGTCGCGATTTGTCTGATTTCTTCCGAAGTGTTGTAAAAACGGGGGAATAACCAAGATATCGACGCCAAAATAGCGCCTATTATTATAGAAGACGTAACCGATATAGCGATAAGTCTTACGTTTGCTTCGACGGCTTCTTCGGTTTTGCCCGCGCCTAAATAGTTTCCTAAAATTATCGCGACCGAGTTACCTAACGCAAGCAAAACGACCGAGAACAAATTGGTTATCGTAGACGCTATACTGTAAGCGTTTACGACCGCCAAGCCGCGCATAGAATAGCATTGCGCAAGCATCGCGACGCCTATTGCCCAAAAAGTTTCGTTTAAAAGTATCGGAAGACCTTTCTTCGTGACGTTTTTGGCAAGGGGAAGGGGAATTTTCAAAGAGGAATATAGTCCCTTGAAGGCGGGGAATTTTGCACTACGTACGTGGGAATACGTTACCAAAACTATCGTTTCTACGACTCTTGCGATAACGGTAGCAAGCGCCGCGCCCTCAACGCCCATTTTTGGGAAGCCGAATAAACCGAAAATTAAAACGGAGTTACCGACGAAGTTACACAAAAACGCCGCCAAGCTTGCAAACATAGGCACTTTGGTTTCGTTTGCCTCCCTTAAAGTACCCGCGTAAACTTGCGATATTGCAAAAAACGGAAGTTGCCATAGAGCAACGAAAAGATATTGTTTAGCGAAGTTTGCGGTTTCTACGGGATCGATTTCGCCGGATTGGTCGGGGGTTATGTATAAGTTAATTAAAGGTTCGTGGAAGAAGTATAATAAAAGACCGAAAACTATAACGGCAATGATTGCGGAATACGTTTTGTATCTTACGGTGTAGCGCATATTATCTTCATCGCCGCGCCCGTAAAACTGCGCCGTAAATATACCCGCGCCCGACACCGCGCCGAATATGCATAGGTTAAACACGAACATAAGTTGGTTTATTATGGAAACGCCGTTCATTTCCTCTATACCGACTTGACCTATCATTATGTTGTCGAGTAAACTTACGAAGTTAGTAATGCCGTTTTGTATGACTATCGGTAGCGTTATCGCAAGCACCATTTTGTTGAAGGCTTTATCGCCGAAAAGCCTTTTTAGGGTGTACTTTATTTTCATTTTATATATTCCTTGTTTTTTATCCTTCAATAATTAAAAAGCAAAAAAAAAGAGGCTTTTTGCCTTTTTTTAGGCGCAAGCGCCGTTCTTAAGCGTTAATATAATAACATATATTAAAAATATTATCAACCTTTTTATTGCGGTTTTTACGCCTTTTGTGTTTTTGAAGGAATTTTTACCCGTAAAACTTTTTAAGTTTTCGTTATCGCGACGGTAAAAATCAACGTGTTTTAAAAAATGAAAAAAGTCCGCTTTTAAGCCGATAACGGGCTTATAGGCGGACTTTTTATGTGGTTTTATCTTAATTTATAGTAATCGTTTACCTTTTCGTAATCGGTTTTCGGTACTTGTAAAACGGAAATATTCTCGTCAAAGTTTAAGTAAGAATAATCACCCGTACTGCTTTCCCAAGCGTAAAGCCCGTCCCCGTTAGGATCGCCCGCTTTGCAAAAGTTTATAAGATAGTTTTGCATTGCGGCGGCAAGTTCGTAGTCGGTTTCGGTAAATTTACGGTTTTCGGTAAAGTTTCCTAAAAAGTAAGCGAGCTCGTAAGAGTGTTTAGCCCCGTACGCCGAAGTCGTTTTCAAATCGTCTTGAGGAACGTTTCTGTTGAATAAATAGACGTAAACGTCGCTAAAATAACTTGCTTTTTGCCGTTTTATCGCGATATAGTTTTGCAACGTCATCAAACTGTCGACGACGGAAACCGAACCGCTTGCGTAGGTGTCGTAAATAAGATTGTCTTCGGCAACCATACCGGTAAGCAAGGGCACGTCGGCTAATCGTTTATTATCTATCGCTTTACCGTAATTTTCCGTTAAAGCGTATCCGTCGATTACGGGACCTACGCTACTTAACGAGTACGAAGCAAGACTTTCCGCCGTCATCGCGCGTAATTCTAACGCCGTTTTGGATTTTAATTGAGACGGTGCCGCGGATATTCTGTTCTGCACAGTGAGGTATTCTTCGATAACGCTGTTGTGGCTTAACGAAACCGCGCCGCTAAACAAGCCTTCCGCAAGGGGAGAGCAAAGTATCGCGTTTACCGAGCCCGCACCCGCCGATTGTCCCATAATCGTTACGTCGTTAGGATTGCCTCCGAAAACGGAAATATTGTCGTGAACCCAATTAAGCGCCTTTATTTGGTCTAATAAACCGAAGTTTCCAGCACCGTCGTTTTCGCTATTTAATGCGTCGGTTGCCAAATAGCCGAAAATATTTACGCGGTACTGAACTGAAACGAAAACCACGTCTTTTTTAGCCAAAGCCTCTCCGTCGTAGACGGGACAGGACGCGCCGCCCGAGTTATACCCGCCGCCGTGGATAAAGACCAATACGGGCTTGTTTTCGGTAACTTTAGTCGACGACCAAACGTTTAAAAACAAACAGTCCTCGGAATACGTTACGCCGTTTCTATAGTGCGAAGCGTCGGTATCTTGAATAAACTCTTTCGTCCAGTAGGCAAAAGTAGTTGCGGGGGATTGCATAGCGTTGGCGCCCCAAAGCGTGCAGTCCAAAACGCCGTCCCAATTTTCCACGTCCCTAGGCGCTTTAAATCTTAGGTCGCCTACGGGCGCGCTTGCGTAAGGGATACCTTTGTAAATCGCGACGCTTTCTTCGTCGTTTAAATATCCGCTAATTTTTCCGCCTTCCACGGTAACCACTCCGCCGCTCGCGTATTCGGGTGCTTTTTTGCCGCAAGAATACGCGGGAAGCAGTAATAATACGGCGATAACGACGGCTAAAATTTTAGATTTTTTCATAATTTAGCCTCACTCTTGAAAAGTCGCGATATAACTTTCATCGGGGGTAACGCCTTCTAATTCGCAGTAAAATCTGTACGCAAGATAACTATACCCCTTGGTGTTCGGGTGTATGCCGTCGGCGTACAAGTGGCTGTAATCTTTAGTGTACTCGTGCATATCTATTATTTTAAGTTCGTATAATTCAGCGACTTCCTTTATCGCGGGGATGACGATATTTTCGATATTTTTGTTGTTGATTTGATATGCGGAAGAAAACGCGTACGGGCAAGTAGCCATATAAATTTCCATTACGGGGTTAATTTCTCGTAGTTCCTCGATAAGTTTTTTATAAGCGTTTACCATTTCCGATTTCGTCGGAACTTGATAGGTTTTAGAATCGTTCGTTCCAAGCATAATTATGGCGATATCGGGCTTATAGAGGGATATTCCTTGATATTCCAAGGTTTGTCTGTACGGGGCGTCGGCACTGTCGCGAATAGTTTTTCCGCTGTTTCCGAAGTTAATTACGCTTGCGTTTTTTCCGTACAAATTTTGCAAAATAACGGGGTAAGCGTCGGTGTAAGAGTCGTCGGCGTTAGCGCCGTAGGTGATGGAGTCGCCTATACACGCGATTTTTAAAGTTTCCACGGCAGTTTCGTTAGCGACGGGTTTTATGCGCAAAATGCAATTTCCGCCCCAAACCTTTACCGCAAAGTAGTCGCCCAAGGTAAACCCCGCGGCTTCTTCCACGGATAAATCCCCGTCGGCATTAACGGAAGCGACTTCGCCTACGAAAGGGAATACGACCTTTTGGTCGTTTATAAATAGGTTAATAACGCGACGGGCGCTGTTTTTAAAGAACGTAACTTTAATTTTGTTCCACTCCGTCGGTATATATCCGCAGGCCTCGGCGCCTCCGGAAGCCAAAACCTGGTCGTTTTTGGAGGTCATCAAAGACAAAACGTCGTCTTTATAAAACAGTTTATAGCAATCGTTTACGTTATTGTCTTTAGTCGAACCTTTAAGCCAAATTTGCCAATCTTTAGTGGTGTTTAGCATAAAATTAAATTCGTTCGTCAACCCGCCTAAACGGAACGCTTGGTTAGAGTTGAAAAACTTAATGCTTCCGTCGTCAAGCGAAGTCGGTTTTTCACCAATGTCGTTAATCGTGCCGTCCATATAGGTCATACACTCCCAATTTTCGGCGTTATAAAAGTCGGAAGAGAAATCCTCGGGCTCTTCCTCTTTGCAAGCGGTAAACGTAAAGCTTAGCAAAAGAGCGGTGAAAGCAAAAAATAGCGAAATAACTTTTTTCATAAATTTTCTCCTTGCGGTTTTTTATACTAATTATCTCTAAATTAAGGATAAATTGGTATCGTTAAATATATCAAAATACGGCGATAATCGGCTTATAGCGCGACTTTTATCGTCGTATTTTTAATTTTTTACGCTTTTTCTATAATGAAATCTTCCGCTTCGTTATAGCTTGCGGTAAAGTAAAATCTGTTTTCGTCCTCGGAATATGCTAAAAACTTTTTGGCGTCGTAAGACAAAATTTTACAGCCGTATTCGTCGTTTAAAAGCAAAAATTGACAATTTTCTTCTTTATTCGACAAACTAAGCACGGGCGCGCCGTATTTGGCGTTAGCGCTCAAATATCCGCCGTCGGTTTTAAACTCTATCCACTTGCTTTGGCCCTTTGCCTTAACTATACGGAAACTAACCCCGTCCCACTTGTCTTCGCCTTTTACGACGTAAGAAACCCCCGAGCCGTTTTCCTCGGCGATTTTTATCGATTTATAGTCGGAAGTCCTTATATAATAGTTTCCGCTGCTAAAATCCGCCGCGCCGCCCGCCAACGCGTATTTTTTAATAACGGACGACAACGTTTTTTGATTGCTAAAAGTAAACGGTTTGGCGTTTTCTTTAGTGGACAGTTTTTTAATTTTAGCGATTATCTCGTCGTAACTATCGTTGTGGGCGTTAATTTTCCGTCCGTTTTCCACCTTGATATTATATACGCCCCAAGGCATAACGGAAGTCGCGTTGACTTTGTACGTCCAACTCGTCCAAGAAAGCCCTTGCCCGTTCATAAGCGCTAAGGTATAGTCCCAAGAATCGTAATTGTTATAGCAAGTAAATTCACCTATATAAATAGGCACGCCGAAGCCCTTTTCCGTTATCTCTTTCATACGCGCCGTAAAGTTAGAGGTGTGCGAATTAAAATCGTCCGTCCCCGTGTAATGGTGGAAGGAATACACGCAATTTTCCCAACCGTATTCGTGCGGCATGGGCAAATCGTTAGCGCTCCAACACGCTTCGAAGAAAATAATGTGATTATCCCCGGTAGAGCGTATAGCGTCGTAAATTTTATCAAATACTAAAAAGTGTCTGTCGGTAGTCGTTAAAGTTCCGCTCCCCGTCGTTTCGGCGGGTTCGTTCATAAGGTCGAAGCCCGCAATCGTCGGTTCGTCTTTGTATCTTTCGGCGATAGCCTTCCAAAGGTCGGCGGTAAGTTGAATTTTCCGTTGATTGGAATAAAAGTCCACTTTCCCCGCGGCAAAAACCTCACCGCTGTGGTCTTTACCGTTTTGCGAGCCGTACGCGCCGTGCATATCCAGTATTACGTATAGCCCGTATTCTCGGCACTTTCCGATAAACTCGTCCAAAAAGGCGAAGTCGTAAGCTTTTCCGCCGTCGTCCAAATTCAAAATAGCGTCGAAATCCAAGTCCATATAGGTAAACGGAAGTCTTAAAACGTTTATCCCCATATCAACGCAATTTTGAAAGTCGTAATCGTTAAACCAATTCCTTTTATATTCCGCCCAAATCTCCTTAGTGCGTTGTTTTCCGAATCTTTCGACGAAAACGCGCGTTGTCGTAGCGTGGTCTATACAAGTTATATCGCTACCCTCCGCCGAACTTTTAGAAAACCCGTTCATCCACTGCTCGATAGCGCTTATGCCGCCGACGTTAACGCCGCGCAAACAAACCTCTTGTCCGCTATCGTCGACTATTTTCGTCCCGTCGACTTTTAATAGTGAAAACGCATTTGTAACTTCCTCGTCTTTGCACGCGGAAAACCCGAAAGTTAGCCCCGCTATAAATATTGTTAAAAGGAATACGCTTAAATATCTTTTCATCGTTAACCACTCCTTATTTACGGTTACACTGTCAATTATACCCGCATACTACGGAAAAGCCAAAGAAAAAAATAGACTTTTTCAAAAAAAGGTCTAAATTTATACTTTTTGATTAAAACGAATATTTCAATTCGGGGTGTGAAACGTTATATCGTGATACAATTATAACGCTAAAAGCGTGTAGTGTTTTTTGTAGGTATTTTTTACCTTTCGTGTCGTAAAAACGACAAGTCGTGCATTAGCGTAACCGAATATCGCGATTTTACGACCGAAAAAAATAAAAAATTTTACGAAAAATTTCAACGCGTTTTTGCGATGAATATATTTTTTAGGAGAATTTGATAATGCAAAATAGCACGAAAAAAAGCGTTTTAAAACCTTGCTATATCGTGTCCGCAATCGTTTTGGTGATTTTAATCGCCGTAAACGCGGTGTGCGGTATTTTTGGCGTTTGGATTACGCACTACCTTTGCGCAACCACTTCGTTGGATAGAGCCACGCGTGATAAGGGCGATAAATTAGCAACCCAAATCGTTGAAGACGGCGTGGTTATGGTCAAAAACGACGATAGCACCCTACCTTTATCCGACACCGTAAAAAAAGTAAACGTTTTCGGTTGGGCCTCCAGCGAATGGGTAGGCGGCGGCTCCGGCTCCGGTAGAGTCGTTAACAGCGATAAAAGTAACGGCATGACGCCTAATACCGATTTATTAAAGGCTTTAGACGAGCGCGACATCGAATATAACCCTGCGCTTCCCAAAATGTATGAAAGTTTCCAAGCAGGGCGCGACTATTGGTCAGAGGGCACGTTAAACGCAAGCGCTCAACAATTCTATCGGTTATACGAACCTTCTATTAACGATACCAATTATTATACCAATGAAATCAAAACCAACGCTATAAACTTTTCGGAAACGGCTATCGTCGTTTTAGGAAGAGTCGCGGGTGAGTCCAACGACTGTCCTACCGTTCAATATAAACGCACCGCTAAAAACGGAAGTATAAAGACTGATAGCGAAAGAACTTATTTAGATATTTCCACCGAAGAAGAAGATCTTTTAAAATACGTTGGCGAAAATTATACAACCGTAATCGTAATCATAAACTCCACCAACGTGATGAATCTTAGCTTTATGGATTCTATCGACGGTTTAGACGCTTGCTTAATCGCGGGCGGCACCGGTAACAACGCGGTAACCGGTTTAGTCAACGTTTTATACGGTTGCGATAAAGACGGCAGAGCGGTTAGCCCTTCCGGCAGAACTGCCGACACTTACGCTTACGACTTTAAGTATAGCCCCGCTTATTATTCTCAAGGCGCGGTAGGTACTAACTACTATAAAGACAGTAAAAACTTATATCCCGCGACGGGTACTCCTTCTACCGTCAACGGCGATGATCACTATCGTGGCGGCGTAAGTTACACCGATTACGTAGAAGGCGTTTACGTCGGCTACAAGTGGTATGAAACCGCCGACGCCGAAGGCTATTGGGCGGACGTAGACAATAAATACGGCAAAGGCTACGAAGGCGTAGTTCAATACCCCTTCGGTTACGGTTTAAGTTACGCTACTTTCAGTTGGGAAGTCGTTACCCCCGGTTTAGGCGGTACGTTAAAACCCGACGGAACTATCGATATTACCGTACGCGTTAAAAACACTAGCAAGATTTATTCCGGTAAAGAAGTGGTTCAATTATATTACACTGCGCCTTATACTAAAGGCGGTATCGAAAAGCCTTCCGTAGTATTAGCGGCGTTTGCTAAAACGCCAACCATGCTACTACCCGGTGAAACCCAAGACGTTACTTTAACCTTCGACGTTAGAGATATGGCTTCTTACGACTCTCAAGAAATCAAAGTCGCGGGCGGCGGATATATCTTGGAAGAAGGCGATTACGAAATTAAATTTATGAAAAACGCCCACGAAGTCGCTAAAGACGAAAAGGGCAAAGATATGACTTACACCTACCGTTTAGGTAAAGACCATACTTATCCTATCGATAGCGAAACGGGAAACCCCGTATCCAACGTCTTTACGGGCGACTCCGCTTGGGACGGTTTAAGTATCGACGGTTCCAACACCAACGGCAATATCACTTGGTTATCGCGTGCAGACTTCAAAGCGACCTTCAAAGGCGCTAAAGACGAAGCGAGAACGATGACTCAAGAAATGATCGATCAACACTTATACGACGAAGCGGACGCCAACAAGTGGCAAAACGCTCAAGGCAGCGTTACGATGCCCACGACCGATTTTAAAGGTGATTTACGCCTTTACGAAAACGGTGAAATAACCGAACTCGGTTTAGAACTTGGAGATCCCGACAATTATGATTCCGCTTTGTGGGACGATTTGTTGGATCAAATGACGCTTAAAGAAATGGTAGACTTCACTTTACACGGATACACACATGAAATCGCCGTTTCTTCTATCGGTAAAATACAAACCGACTCTGTCGACGGTCCTGCGCAAGCGGGTTCCTTCAACCAACCGAAGGCCGGCGTTGGTTATCCTAACGCAACGGTTCTTGCTCAATCTTGGGATACCGAACTTGCAAAAAGTTTCGGTTTAGCGCTTGCCGCGGACGCGGTAGGTGTCGGCTATGAAGGATTATACGCACCCGGTGTCAATATCCATAGAACTCCTTTCGGCGGCAGAAACTACGAATATTACTCCGAAGACTCTTGCTTAACCGGTGCTATCGGCGCGGCAACGGTTAACGGATGCTTGGACGGCGGCGTTTACGTTTACGTAAAACACTTCGCTTTATACGAACAAGAAGACCGTCGCGACGGTATGTATACTTGGCTTACCGAACAAACCTTGCGTGAAGTTTACCTTTCTCCCTTCAAGACCTTAATCGAAGACGGCAAAGTTACCGGCTTTATGAGTTCTTACGGAAGAGTAGGCTGCGTATGGGCGGGTGGCAACACCGGCTTGTTAACCAACGTTTTACGCGACGAATGGGGCTTTAAGGGCGCAGTTATTACCGACTACTCTGACCACCATCAATATATGAACTACGACCAAATGATTCGTGCGGGCGGCGATTTATGGATGGACAATTGGGTGCACAATGGTACCGCTCAATTCGAAACCAAGTCCGCTGCTTTCGTCACGAGGGCAAGAGAAGCGTCTAAACACGTTCTTTATATGACTTTAAACGCTAGATACCGTGAAGCAAACGCTTCCGACGAAGACATCGTGATAAAACGTGGCGGAAACACCTTCGCTTGGTGGATTCCCGTTTTAATCGCGGTTGACGTAATAGCAGTCGGCGCGTGCGTCGCTTGGGTATTCCTTACTCTTAAAAAGGAAAAATCCCTCGTTGCTTCCGCCCCCGCCGCAAACGAAGTAATTAACGAATAACCTTCTTTCCTTTCAACGAAGAAGTAATTAACGAATAACCTTTCATCAATCTCAAGCCTCTTATCACTTTCGGCACTACGTGTCACTTCCCTTTGAGGGGAAACTCCTTTGATAAGAAAGACGTCAAAGCAGTTGACGTAGGATCTCGGAAGCTCCGTCGTAATAGGTAGAGAGGTGATAAGGTGATGAGGTAGGGACGAAACTTTCTCCGTCCGCGAATACCCCCCCCCTTGATTGTAAGTGGGTGGCGGCGAACGCCGACTGAAGGGATTGAATTCAAAAACAATCTTTCAATCCTTATCAAAAACCTTAATTTAATACTATATTTTTCCAAAAAACGGCGTAAGGTATGCCGAACTTTACGCCGACCGCGGAAAAATTAAGTAAATAAAAAAACGAAAATATTATTTGGAGGAACTTAACCACATGTCAAAAAAGAATATTATTCTTTCATGTCTCTTAGTCGTTTTATTAGTATGCTCCTGTATGCTTATGACGGCTTGTGCTAAGAACTACGAAATCAAGTGGAATATTGATGAACAACACGCTACCGTAGCAGTCGAAGGCGAAAAGAAACTACCCACCAAGGCGGAAGAAAACTCCACCATTACTTTCACGGCAGAAGGTAAAGGCGGTTATCAAATCGCTTCCGTTACTTATAAGATTGGCGGCAAAGAAAGATCTATTTCCGCTAAAAACGGCAAATACACCGTTTCCGTTACTAACGATTTAGAAATCATCGTTAAAACAGAAAGGGCTATCGAATCCGTTTCCGTCACTACCAATCCTACCCGAATGACCTATTACACCGGTGAAGAATTAGATCCCGACGGAATGGTCGTAACCGTAAAATACAAAACCAACGAAACCGAACCCGTTACCAACTATAGTATCAACTATGCAAGTGACGAAGTCGCTTCTTTCTCTCGCGGCGACACCGGCTTCACCGTAACTTACAAAGGCATCGTTTCCGCTCCCGTTACGTTTGCTTCCCCCGTTGAAACTAAGGTCGTATTAGATCCCGCCGGTGGCAAAATCTCTAAAACTGCTCTCGACGCGCTCAAAGCTAACGAACTTCTCCACAACGTTGTCGAAGACGAAAACGGCGTCGTATCCTTTACTTTTGCCGATATTCCTACCGAATCTAAGATTGTGCTTCCCGGTGAAAGTGCGGTTATATTACCTGAATCCGAGGGTGGTTATCCGTTCTATTTCTGGAGTGTAAAAAGTGATATTCCTACCGTCGTTGGTGCTAAGGTTTTAAGTATTTCAAACAACGATATAGTAACGAGCACGAATTTAGTCGGCATATATAAAGTTACGTTATATACCATCAGACACGTTGATTTAAGAATCGACGACAATACGCCTTATTTGGACGTAGAAGTTGACTTCATAAAAGACGGTAAAGCGTACGTATACCTTTACGAAGGCAATGCTAACGTAGAAGTAAAAGGTGATAACGTAGAAGGTAAAAAAGGCGAAACGAAAACTTTGTCGTTAGATTTAAATAGATTGGCTGATGCAAGCAGTGAGGAATTTTCTTCATTTGAAGGTAAATGGATGGATATCCGCGTTAACACAGATATTCAAGGTATATCTTATTCTACCAACGTCGTTATAGACGCCGATTCCGACGTCGCTACAGTTGGTAAAATGATTAACGACAATAAGAATACTTATAGATTCCATTATTGGGTAAGTGACGACAATTGTGAACTTAAAGTAGTGTTCCGTCCTTATAAGTACGCTTACGCAATCGACGCTAAAGACGTTGACGGCGTTCCTTCTTTGGTTATCGAAGGTAAGGTAAATACCTCTCTTGCGGACGACTTCTCGATATACGCTAACGGTAAAGTTGCTATTGAATGGGGCAATTATACTTTGGAAGGCACTATCAACGCAGACGGAACTTGGAAGATAGTAAAAGCACTTAACGATATCAAAACGGATGCGTCTGTCGCAGGCTTAGTTACCTTCACTTCTGCCGACGGCGAAACCGTTTTAGACGCCGCTATGCTTAACGAAGGTAAGTTAGACCTTTCGGGTTGCGAAACCGCGTTTGAATATGCCGACGGAATTTATACCGGCGAAAGATCTTACGCTACTATAAAAACCGTTGGAGAATACAAAGTTGCAATCGGCTGTGACTGGAGTGAACCTTTCTTATCCGTTGTCTATTTACCTGAAAGGATCACTTACGATAAGATTGAACTCGTAGCCGAAAACGATAAGCCTTACGCTGTAATTTCCGGCACCTATGGTTCTGCTTATAGCACCGTAAGTACTCCCGACGTTGACGATGATTTAAGTTTACCCGATGTATTCCTTGCTATGGCTCAACAAAAAGACGGTTTCGGCATTCAAAAACTCGACGGCGGCGATTGGGATAACTGGTTATACTACGAGCATTTTGAAAACGGTTTGCCCAGAAACATAACTTTTGCTTGTGCCGACGGAAAGTTTACCATCAAAATCGATTTATCCTTAGATCCCGATGCGGCTGATGAAAACGCCGCCGGTTTGTTGGTTAATTACGGTTATTATATGCACTTAAACTTCGTGAACTGGATTGCACCTGAATGGACTAAAGGTCAAAGTATCGTTGTGGGCGAAATTCAATATACGCTTGACGTCGGTAAACCTGACTTTGATGATTGGGCTAAATACTTAACGTATATTTGGGTTAAAGAGCCCATTCTCGCTACTAAAGTGACTTTGTCCGAAAGCGAAGGCAAGGTATATTACAACGTTCACGGTACGTATAGTTATACTTGCACCGAAGCGGAAGCAAAAGAGCGTATGTTAAAAATTAAAGCCAACGCTCAAAAGAATCCTTTTGCTGCAGAGGGCAATTGGGGGGGCGACTGGGAACAATTAGATTTCACTGCCGCAAAACTTGATATGAAAGACGGACAATTCGTTCTTTCTTACGATATAACCGACGTTGAAAATTATATTTATACCGGTAAGTTTAACGGCGTAGACCTTAAACCCGTGGAAGAATATACCAACACGGTAACCGTAGGCGGAAAAGTTTACAAAATTTCCGTAAATCCTAATGCCGGCGATGACGGTAATGATTGCTGGGGCTGCCCGAAGATTGAAATTTCCGACGCAGAATAATTATCCAAATAATATTTACTAAAAATTCCCTTTCGAAAAATTCACACGAATCGGGAATTCAAGCAAAAAACACGGCGAAGCCTAACGGCTCCGCCGTTTTACTATTCTGTCTAAACTCTTACCTGATTGCACAAAAGCCCACCTTGTGCAAAAAGCAAGACTCTCCCTTGGGAGAGCTCCCGCGCAGCGGGTGAGAGGGTGACGCATAGCGGCGT
>CAZMOD010000011.1:19959-20106 GCA_964567885.1 uncultured Christensenella sp. | reverse complement strand
CTCCCGCGCAGCGGGTGAGAGGGTGACGCATAGCGGCGTAGCAAAGCAAGGCTCTCCCTTGGGAGAGCTCCCGCGCAGCGGGTGAGAGGGTGACGCATAGCGGCGTAGCAAAGCAAGGCTCTTCCTTGGAAGAGCTCCCGCGCAGCG
>CAZMOD010000011.1:10392-19859 GCA_964567885.1 uncultured Christensenella sp. | reverse complement strand
GGGTAACGCATAGCGGCGTAGCAAAGCAAGGCTCTTCCTTGGAAGAGCTCCCGCGCAGCGGGTGAGAGGGTAACGCATAGCGGCGTAGCAAAGCAAGGCTCTTCCTTGGAAGAGCTCCCGCGTAGCGGGTGAGAGGGTGGTGCATAGCGGCGTAGCAAAGCAAGGCTCTCCCTTGGGAGAGCTCCCGCGTAGCGGGTGAGAGGGTGGTGCATAGCGGCGTAGCAAAGCAAGGCTCTCCCTTGGGAGAGCTCCCGCGTAGCGGGTGAGAGGGTAACGCATAGCGGCGTTTATTTAAAAATCAAAAAGTCTTGCTATAGGTCGGTTATTTAATCGATATTACAAAAAATCGCTGCGTTTGATAATTATTTTTTCTTTATTATAATCAGTTTAAAAAATGCCTTGAAAAACCTTTTACATTTGCTAAAAAATATGGTATAATATCTTAGTAAAAAGCAATAAATAAACAAAGGGACGGGTCCCTTTTCGCGTTCGGTTCTTGGAGCGAACGCGAAGAATAAAAACCCTTTTTATTGCTTTGCGGTTTACGCCGAAAAAAGATAAGGGATAAGGAATTTAATATATGGATATTAGAAAGCATTTCGAACTCCGCGCTTTGGAATTGCTTGAAAAGGTTGCCATTGAAGACGTTACTGCAAGCAGAGTTATCAACGACGTAGGTTCTTGCAAAGGTACCTTCTATAAGTATTATCTCGACAAGTACGATTTGTGCGTAAACGCCTTAAAAAGCGGCGTTTATTCAAAGCTTAACGTCGAGGAAACTAATTGGAGGACTTTCATCAAAAATTACCTAACGCTCGTCTTCGATAACGCCGACGTTTTGAATAACGCTTTCGCTTCTAACGATATCAATTCGCCAAGGGCTTATAACGAAAGCCTTATCAACGGTGTTTTGACTAACGTTGCAAAAAGGAACGGTATGAACGTCGAACTTAAAGAAAACGTTTTTTATATTCAAGTTTGCGCGCATTCGATAACCGATATTTCCGCGCTTTACGTCAAACAATTTAGAGGCGAACCCTTATCTTTCGTTGCTGAAGTGATAGGCGGTGCTATGCCCTCGAGTCTGCATAAGTATATTTACGTTTAAGGCTGAACCCCCTTTTTTTCGTTCAGTCTTTTTTCATACCCGATAACCCTATTCGGACTACTGCTAAATCCGACCTTTCACACTCATAAAGTCCGCCTATAAGCCCGTTATCACCGTTTTCCTATGCTATCTAAAGCCTTCCTTAATTGCAAAAAGGCGTCCCCTAAGCAGGGGGCTTGCAAAAGAGTAACTCCAATTCAGGCGTGCGCGACGATTTTATCAAAAACTATAATACTTTCTAAAAAATAGAGGTGTACGATATTATGAAAAATTTTAAAAAAAGAAAGAGCGCGATTATCGCGCTAACACTTGCGTTTTTGACGTTATTTACCGTTTCTTTTTCCGCTTGTGGTACAAAACCCGATAACGTCGACGAAAAACACGTATGCGAAAGCGTCTGCGTCGATTGCAAAAAGTGTACCGACGAAGCCTGTGCCGATGACGCGTGCAAGCAAAAATGCGACTGCGTAAAACAGCCTTTATACGACGTCAATTTGGACGTTAGAAACGCCGACGTAAAACTAACTTCCGGCGGCAAGTTTAACGGACTGAAGGCGGGCGAAACCGTGTCGTTTACCGCTAAAGAATTGGACGGTTACGTGGACTTGTCCGTAAAAGTCAACGGCACGAAGTTAACCGCGGTCAACGGCGTTTATTCCTTCGTCGTGGACGGCACCGTAAATTTACAAGTTAGCGCAAAACTTAACAACGGGGACAAAGTCTTGACTAAACGCGACGTTACCCTAGAACTTTACGACAATCTTCCGCACTTAGTAATAAAATGTAGTTATCAAAACTACGCGATAGACGAACTTATATACCCGTATTTGGATTTAGAAAATTACCCCGAATACGGAAACAAGAATTACAACGATTGGTCTAGACGAGAGCCCTCTTTAACCGTTACGACTAACGGTGAGGACTTATGCGTGTACGCGGACGTTTCGGAACTTCCCGAAGACACTTTATGGATACCGCATTTTTTGTTTAGCAATTCCCTCGGGGACTTAAAAGTTTACGAGAGTATCGGAAAAACTTTGATTTACCAGGGTAAAGAATACGTTATTAGCAATCAAGCCTATTCGCTTACTTGTTTAGAGGTGGTAAAATCTCGCGTATTTTTGCCGAGCGACGTAACGCCGCCGACGTTTTCGTCTATTAGTAATTACCAATACTATAAAACTACCGAAGTACCGCGTATCGATATCGCAACCAAGGGCGGAAAGGCGATAGACGACCAAAGTTTAATAAAAGGCTATAAAGGCTTAAATCACGACGTGCCGGAATACGATTACGTCGACGCAACCGTTACGGTATCGAATTGCGACGGCTACGAACTAAATAGCGTCGCGGCAAGCGTAAAAGTTAGGGGAAATTATTCTTCCACCTATCCCAAACGCCCAATCCGCATTAAGTTTGACAAAAAGCAAAAAATGTGCGGCTTAAACGGCGGTGAAAAATTTAAAAACTGGGTGCTTTTAGCCGAATATAAAGACAGTTCGATGCTTCGTAACTCGGTTGCTTTCTACTTGGGCAATTCTATTTTAGAAAGCGAAGGCTATTATTGTTCGGATTTTAGATACGTCGAAGTCTACCTAAACGGCACGTATAACGGATTGTACGTTCTTTGCGAACAACAAGAATCCAAAGAAGGACAAAACAGAATTGATTTACCCGAAGCGTTAGATCCCGACGACGAGGAAAACACCGATAATCCTAATTTGAAAAACGTTAAAATCGGCTATCTTATCGAATACGACGGATATTACTTTAACGAAAAGGATTTGGAAAGGTTTACGATAGAGTACGGCGTTTTACAGCGGGAATCCTCCGGGAAATATACGCCTTCCCAAAAAGGTTTTACCATAAAAAGCGACGTATACTACGTCGAGCAACGTAATTTTATCAAAAAATGCGTTCAAAATATATGGGATATCGTTTACGACGCGACTTACGGAGACCATTACGATTTAACCAAAAATCCCTTCTACACGCTAAACGCCAACGGCGAAAAGGTTAAAGATACTTCTATAAAAACCACGCGTGAAGCGGTTGAAAAGGTTATCGACGTCAAATCTTTAGTCGACGTTTATATTATAAACGAAATTTGCGAGGACATGGATATCGGCTGGTCGTCGTTCTATATGAGTCTCGATATGAGTGATAGCGGAAACAGAAAACTGACGTTTGTAGCCCCTTGGGATTTCGATTCGGCGCTCGGTAATATAGTTACCGCAAACGACTCGCTTTTCGGCGCTAATAGCGATAACCCTTGGCTCACGGTTTTGGTTAAACAAGGCTGGTTCTGGACGCACGTCGACGCTAAATGGAATGCTTTAAAAACGGCGGGCACTTTCGACGGAGTTATCGGTATGATAGACTATTACGCAAACTCGTACGCTTCTTATTACGCAACAAACTTTAACAAATGGAAAGAATGTATGGGTAATAAGATAGAGGATTCTCAAACCAATTTGACTTATACTTTTAAAACGCAAAAGGACTCCGCAAATTATTTAAAGACTTGGCTTCAAGAAAGAATAACTAATCTTGACAGGCTTTTTAGCGCTAAAGCGGCGTTATATAAAAACTAAAAAACGATATAACAATATACGAAAAACGCCGTTGCAGGTACGCTTCTTGCAACGGCGGTTTTTTAATAAAAGTCGGGCTATAGGTCGGTTATTCGCACTTTTCGGGCGGTAAACCTAAGTTGTTTTTCATCTTTTCGAAGGTTTTATCGAAAAGGTGGTTTCTTTCGGGATGATAAATTGCGGAAAGCATTCTGTCTTTCGCAAACGGTACGTCTTTTTTTATCGAAGCGATAAGTTCCTTTACGTATTGGCGCTTGGTGTGTTTATCCGCGGGGCAAGGGTTATGGATAATCGGCTTGTCTTTTGAAAACGCCGCAACGTCTTTTTCCTCGATATAAATCATCGGTCTTATAACAGTCATACCCGTCCGCGTTAGATAAGTTACCGGCTCGAAGGTGGAAAATCTTCCTTCGTAAATCATCGACAAAAAGAAGGTTTCAACTAAGTCGTCGGCGTGGTGTCCTAACGCCAATTTATTGCAGCCAAGCCTTGCCGCGACGGTGTTTAAGGCGCCGCGCCGCATTTTACTGCACAAACTACAAGGGTTGGACTCTTTTCTTATATCGAAAAGTATAGCGCCTATATCGGTTTTTTCAACCACGTATTCAACGTCTAAATCGCGGCAATAATTTTCCATAGCCGTAACTTCTTCTTGGTCGCAGTTAAGCCCCATATCGATTCTTATAGCGACCACGGAAAACTTTTTCGGGTAAAAAATCCGCAACTTTGCTAAAAGCGTTAACAACGTAACGCTGTCTTTTCCGCCCGAAAGACCGACGGCTATACGGTCGTTTTCTTCTATCATCTTAAAATCTTCAATCGCCCGTCTTAAGGGGGATAACATTTGTTGAGTCGTCATAACAATTCCTCTTAAAAAGCCTTTACAAACGGCGTAAACTTTGCTACAATAAATAAGAAGCAAAGTTTTTTTGGTAAAAGCAAACTTTATTACATATAATATAACATTTTTAATTAAAAATCAATTTTTTGGAGCCGAAATGGCAGATATAGTAGTTAATTTTTTGCAATCGTTTATAAAAAATCCGTATATTTTGGTTATAATAGTTTCTATGTTTCCGCTTGTCGAACTCAAAGGGGCTATCCCCATAGGTTTAAAGTCGGGTTTAAAACTTTACCAAAGCGCTCTTTTGTCTTATTTAGGCTCGACGCTCGTCGTTATACCGATATTCTTTTTGCTGATTTTCGTTTTCAAACTTTTAAAAAAGATACCTTTAGTCAAAAAGGTAATAGTAAAATTAGAACTCATCTTTGAACGCAAAGCGGAAGAATTATCTCGAAAGTCAAACGGCAAGCCCGAGGACGTTAAAAGAAAATTTTTAACCACCGCGCTTTTTATCTTCGTTGCGGTTCCGTTGCCGCTTACGGGCGTGTGGACGGGTGCTGCGATTGCCGTATTTTTAAATCTTAGTTTTAAGGATTCTATAATTCCGCTTGCTGCGGGTAATTTTATAGCGGGGCTTGTGATAACTTTGCTTACGTTTTTCTTTCAAGAATACGTCGACGTAATAATTACTTGTATGCTTATTTTGGCGATTATTATGCTTATAGTTTTGATAGTGAAAATCGCGCTTGCAAAACCCGAAACTAAAGAAAACGAAAATCAAAAATAAGCCGATAATCGACCTATAGATGGGCTTTTATGCTTAAAAGGTGCGTTTAAAATGATAAATTACGATAAAGAATTTACTTCTTACGTTGAAAAACTAAATAAAAAAGAAAGACTTTTGTTGCACGCGTGTTGCGCGCCGTGCTCGTCAAGCGTTTTAGAGCGCGTAACCCCGTATTTCGACGTTACTTTGTTCTTTTACAATCCGAATATAACGGATAAAGAAGAATACGATTATAGACTTTCCGAACTTTACCGCTTCGCGTCCGCCGTTTACGGGGATAAAGTAAAAATTTTGGAAGGCGAATATAACCCCGATAGATTTTTCCGCTTCGCGAAAGGAAAAGAGGGTTTAAAAGAGGGTGGAGAACGTTGTTTTTCTTGCTATAAAGAAAGACTTTTGGAAACGGCAAAAACCGCAAAAGTCGGGCTATACGACTGTTTTTGCACTACTTTGACGGTAAGCCCTTACAAAAACGCGGAAAAGTTGAACGAGATCGGTCTTGAACTTTCCAAAGAAATTGGCGTCGACTTTTTGCCTTCCGACTTTAAAAAGAAGCAAGGGTACGTAAGGTCTATCGAACTATCGAAGGAATACGGACTATATAGACAGAATTATTGCGGTTGTGTATTTTCTAAAAACGCTGCGCAAGATAAAAACGAAAAGGCTTAAATTTTCGGCGGTTATCGTAAAACCGCCTTTTTTCGTTTAAAACTACTTTACAAACTTACGTTTTTATTATAAAATAATTATATGTTGGTTATTAAAGAGATTGAAAAAAATAGCATCGGTGAAGAAATCGGCTTAGAAGTCGGCGATACTTTGCTTAAATTCGACGGTCATCCCGTCGTAGATATTTTGGATTACCTTTATTACGACGCAAAAGAAAGTTTCCTAATGACTATCGGTACGCGCGGTAAAGAGGTCGAGTGCGAAATCGAAAAAGAAGACGACGAAACTTTAGGACTTACTTTCGAGTCCGACGGATTAGAGATGAAACTTTGCCGAAACAACTGCATTTTTTGCTTCGTTCAACAGCTTCCCAAAGGTATGCGCGACAGTTTGTACGTCAAAGACGACGATTACCGCCAAAGTTTTTTGTGCGGCAATTACGTAACTTTAACCAACGTCGACGATAGCGATATCGAAAGGATTATAAGGCTTCACTTATCCCCGTTATATATTTCGGTGCACACGCTTTATAAGGATTTGCGCCAAACGATGATGGGCAACCGCTTTGCCGGGCGTCTTTACGATATGATAAAACGCCTTACGGACGGCGGAATAGAAATACACGCGCAAATAGTTTTGGTTAAAGGCGTAAACGACGGCGTTGCGTTAGAAACCACGTGCGAGTATTTAGCGCCGATAAAAAACGTCAAAACGTTGGCGGTCGTGCCTTGCGGGATTTCGGGCCACAGGGAAGGTCTTACCAAGATTGACGATATCGACGGCGAGTACGCAAAAAACCTTATACGTACCGTGGAAAATCTTAATCAAAGGCTCGGTCGTAACTTTATTTTTGCCGCCGACGACTTTTACGTAAGGGCGAAACTTCCTTTCCCTAAATACGAAAGTTACGGTGCTTTCGACCAAATCGAAAACGGCGTCGGTATGTTTACGTCTTTTATGCACGATTACGCCGAAGTATGCGAAAAATCGACCTATAGGCGGACTTTATTGATAGTAACGGGCGTCGCCGCAAGACCTTTTATCGAAGAATACGCCCAAAAAACCGAAAGCATGGTCGAAGGATTAAAGGTGTACGTAATAGCGCCCGTAAACAAATTTTTCGGCCCCACGATAACTGCATCGGGGCTTTTGACGGGCGGAGACGTTTCGGAAGCGATACTTAACTTCGATAAAGACTTTGACGAAGTAGTGCTTCCGAAAAATATGATGAAGGAAACGGAAAACGTCTTTTTGGACGGTATGACGCTTGAAGAGTTAATAGAAAAAATAGGAAAACCCGTAAAGCTTGCGGACGTTCAAGGAAACCATTTCTTTAACGTTTTGGCGGGCAAGGAGTAATAATTATGAAACCGATAGTAGCAATAGTCGGCAGACCTAACGTTGGTAAATCCACGTTTTTCAATAAAATAACAGGCACTAAAATCGCCATCGTCGAGGACAAGCCGGGCGTTACCCGCGATAGAATTTATTGCGACGCCGAGTGGTGCGGATACAACTTTACGATGATTGACACCGGCGGTATAGAACTTAAAAGCGAAGACGAAATGTGGCTTCATATAAAAAAGCAAGCGGAAATCGCAATCGAAACCGCCGACGTCATAATTTTTATGTGCAGCGCCAAAGAAGGTGTAACTTCCGCCGACCGCGACGTCGCGGATAAACTTCGTCGTTCCAAAAAACCTATCGTTTTAGTCGTCAACAAACTTGACAACTATAAGCGAGAGGACCTTTTTGAATTTTACGAATTAGGTTTGGGCGAGCCTTTCGGGGTTTCCGCCGAACAATCGAAGGGGTTCGGAGATTGCTTGGAAGAAGTTTGCCGCTACGTCGACAAAATCGAAGAAGAAGACGAAAGCGACGTAATTAAAATCGCCGTCGTCGGAAAACCCAACGCGGGTAAGTCGAGTTTGGTTAACACCGTTTTAGGCTACGACAGAACCATAGTTTCCGGCGTTGCGGGCACGACGCGCGACGCCATCGACACCCCGTTTGAAATAGACGGGCAAAAATACAAAATAATCGACACCGCCGGCATAAGAAAGAAAAAAGCCGTCGACGAAGATATCGAGTATTATTCGGTAATACGCGCTTTCGGCGCGGTAAGGCGTGCGGACGTGAGTTTACTCGTTGTGGATTCTACGCAAGGGCTTACCGAGCAAGACGTAAAAATCGCCGGTTATATTCACGAGCAAGCAAAGCCTTCCGTCGTCGTCATGAATAAGTGGGACGCCGTCGAAAAGGATACGTTTACCGTCGAATCGTTTAAAAAGAAGCTTAACTGCGATTTAGCGTTTATGGACTACTATAAGTCGGTATTTATCTCGGCAAAAACGGGACAAAGGGTATCAAAAGCCTTAGATACCGCAAAAGAGTCTTTGGAAAACGCCAAACGAAGAATAACCACAGGCACTTTAAACGACGTTATAAACGACGCCGTAAGAATGAACGAGCCGCCTTCCTTCCATGGCAGACGCCTCAAAATCTATTATAGCGTTCAAGACGGAGTTTGTCCGCCGACTTTCATTATTTTCGTAAACGATTCTAAACTCGTGCATTTTTCTTACAGAAGATATTTGGAAAACGTTATCAGAAAGGCTTTTGATTTTAGCGGCACGCCGATAAGAATAATTTTTAGAGAAAAGAACGAGGAATAAAATGAATTTTGCATCGTTATGGTGGTCTTTCGCGCTGCTTATAATAGGCTCCTACTTGTTAGGAAGCGTCAACAACGCGATTACAATGACTCGTTTAATGGGTAAAGACATTAGAAAAATGGGAAGCGGTAATCCGGGAACTATGAACGTCAGCCGTACGCTCGGTTTAAAAGCGGCGGTCGTTATTCTCGCCCTCGATATTTTAAAAGGGGTTATCCCGACTTTAATCGCATCGCTGGTTTTTTCTAACGAGGTTTTTGAATCTTCCACCCTTCCCGTAAGAGAAATGGCTAAATATATGGCGGGTTTTTTCGTGGTGCTCGGGCATATTTTTCCGTGCTTTTACCGTTTTAAGGGCGGAAAGGGCATTGCTACCACGATAGGCGTTTTCTTGGTTTGCGATACGGTAGTCGCGGTAATATTCGCCCTTGTCGCGCTTGCCTTTATATTGTTTACGGGGATAGGTTCGATGGGCTCGTTTTTAGCGACCACCCCTCCCGCTATATTTGCAAGTATGAGCATATATAACGATTACCTCGTCAACGAGTCTAAAGTGGAATACAAAGTAGTTTACCTAATATTCGTAAACTTGTTCATATTAGGCATAGTCGCGCTAACTTGGATTGCGCACAGGCAAAACATAAAACGGCTTTTATCCGGCGACGAACACCCTACCGAGTGGCTTCAAATGATAAAAGACTTGAAACTTAAGAAGAAATTGAAACAAGAAGCGGAAAATAAAGAAACCGTCAAACTAACGGAAAACGCCAATGAAAAGGCGGAAAACGCC
>CAZMOD010000011.1:0-10292 GCA_964567885.1 uncultured Christensenella sp. | reverse complement strand
CGGAAAACGCCAATGAAAAGGCGGAAAACGCCGATTTTCAAGAATAATCGGTAAAGAGGTAATTTTAATGAAAAACCCCCTGTACGATAAAAAAACGCAAATATCAACGCCGATGAAGGCGGCGGGTGCGTTTACGACTTCTATGCTCGTCGTCGTAATCGCTTATTTTTGCATGGGGATAATTACCGCGGCTTACGGTGCCGAAAAATTAGAGGATAACACCGTTTACTTTTTCGCGCGCTACTTCGTTATGAGTCTTTCTTTAATAATCGGAAGTCTTATAATCTACAAAAGGCAAAAACTTTTGTTTAGCGACGTTACCGAAGTAAAATTCGACTATAAATATTTAATCGTAATACTTTTAGTCGCGGTCGGCGCGTTGTTCGGGCTGAGCGGTTTAAACGACTATTTCGTGGCGTTTTTGCAAAAGTTCGGGTACGTGCCGGATATGGTAACGCTTCCCGATAAAACCCCTTTAAACGTAATTTTATGCGTCGTGTTTATAGCGTTGATTCCGGCAATTACGGAAGAGTTTTTGTTTCGCGGATTAGTGCTTAAAGGAAGTTTATCGCTCGGCAATATCCCAGCCGTTTTGATAAGCGCCGCGGCGTTTTCGTTGTATCATACCTCGCCGTCGCAAACGATATACCAATTCGTAATAGGCGTAATTTACGCGATTATAGCGACGACTTCAAAAAGCGTTATTCCTACGACGGTAATCCACTTTTTAAACAACTTTATAATAATTATCTTTAATTATTATTTACCCGACTTTTTGCTTATCGGCGGATTAAAGATAGTAACCGTCGTCTTAGGCGTTCTTTTCGTTGCGGCGGGACTTTGTATTTCGCTTAAAGGCGTAAAGTTTTCAAGCGACGACCACAAGAAAAACAAGACCGACTTCTTGGAATACTTTTTAACCGTAGCACCGGGTTTTTTGGTTTGCATAGTTTTGTGGGTGGCAAACCTTTTTGCGTGATAACGGGCTTATAGCCTTACTTTTTATCGACGGGAGGCATTTTTATATGATAAAAATCAACGTCGTGGCGGTCGGCCGCGTTAAAGAAAAATACTTTCAAGAAGGCGTTTTAGAGTATCTTAAACGGCTTTCTAAATACGCCTCGGTAAAAATAATTGAAGTAAAAGAGGAAACCTTTTTACAAGGGGACAACCCTTTAGAGAGGCAAAGGCTTATAGATAAAGAAGGGGAGGAAATAATTAAAAATTTAAGAGGCAAAGTTATTGCACTTTGCATCGAAGGCGATAAAAAATCAAGTGAAAAATTCGCCGCCGATATAAAAAAACGCGTCGATTGCGGCGAGGAATTAACTTTCGTTATCGGCGGTTCTTACGGGCTTTCGAAAAAAGTAAAAGATTTAGCGGATAGCAAAATTTCTTTTTCCGATATGACCTTTCCGCACACCTTGGCAAGACTTATATTAGTCGAACAAATTTATAGAGCGTTTACTATTATAAATAACGCAACGTACCACAAATGAACGAATTCTTTATGAAAGCCGCGCTAAACGAGGCGAAAAAAGCGTTTTTAGAAGACGAAGTTCCCGTCGGCGCCGTAGTGGTGCGCGGGGATAAAATTATTGCGAAAGCCCATAATCAAAGGGAAAGAAAAAACGTCGCGACGCACCACGCCGAACTTTTAGCCATAGAAAAGGCTTGTAAAAAACTTAATAGTTGGCGGCTCGACGATTGCGACCTTTACGTTACCTTAGAGCCTTGTATAATGTGCGCCGGTGCTATTATCAACGCAAGGATTAAAAAGGTGTATTACGGTGCTAAAGAGCCCAAAGGCGGCGCTTGCGAAAGTAAGTTTTCCCTTTTATCGTCGGGGGTGCTGAATTGGCAAACCGACTACGAAGGCGGCGTTATGGAAAAAGAGTGTTCATTTCTTATTACGGACTTTTTCAAAGCGAAACGAGAAAAGGCAAAACCGCCGCAAGAAAAATCTTCGGATTCGTTAGAAAATATATAAGGTTTTTGCGAAATCGGGGTTAGTTAGTTTGACTTAAAATTTTTTTTACATTATTATATTAGCATAATATTTTTTACGCGGTAAAAAATCATTACAAAAAAACGATTAAGAAAAGGCAAAACGCCGTAAGGAGATCCAATGATTACACACGATACGGAATTAGTACTGTTTAGCGGTACCTCCAATAGACCTTTAGCTGAAGCAATCGCCAAAGAACTTAAAATGAAGTTGTTCGATATCGAAGTCGGACATTTTTCCGACGGAGAAACCAGCGTTCATATTACCAATAGTATTCGTGGTAAGGACGTATTCATTATTCAGTCTACTTCTTATCCCGTCAACGAAAACCTTATGGAACTTTTGGTTATGATTGACGCCGCGCGTCGCGCTTCGGCAGGGCGTATTACGGCGGTTATTCCTTACTTTGGATACGCCCGTCAAGATAGAAAGGCTAAACCGCGTGATCCTATCACCGCAAAACTCGTTGCAGACATTATAACTTCCGCCGGGGCTGATAGGCTTTTGTCTATAGATCTCCACGCGCCGCAAATCCAAGGCTTTTTCGATATCCCCGTCGACCATTTAGTCGGCAACCCCATCTTATGCAAATATTTCGAAAAAATAGCCGACGATAACTTCGTCGTCGTTTCCCCCGATATGGGAAGCGTCGGAAGGGCAAGAAACGTCGCTTCCAAATTAAACGTTCCTATGGCGATTATAGATAAACGTCGTCCCAAGGCTAACCAAGTGGAAATTATGAACATAATCGGCGACGTGAAAGGTAAAAACTGCCTTATAGTAGACGATATGGTCGACACCGCCGGGACTTTGTGCTACGGTGCGGAGGCTTTGCATAACGCAGGCGTTCAAAAGATTTACGCTTGCTGCACGCACCCAGTTTTAAGCGGTCCCGCAATAGAAAGAATTCAAAATTCCTATATCGATAAGTTAGTCGTATTAGACACTATAAACCTTCCCACGGAAAAGAGAATAGATAAAATCGAGATTTTATCGGTCGCGCCGTTAGTCGCGAAGGCAATTCAATTTATTTACGCCGATATGCAAATGGCGGATATTTATCAAAGTTAAGAATATAATGAAAGTAATAGTAGGGCTCGGGAACCCCGAAAAAAAGTACGAATACACTTATCATAACCTCGGCTTTTTGGCGGCGGACAACGTAGCGGCTAAACTCAATTTAGAATACAAATTAAAATCTTCCTTAAAATGCGCGATTGCGCAAGGCGTTTACGAGGGGCAAAAGTTTCTTCTCGTAAAGCCTACCACTTATATGAATTTAAGCGGAGAGTGCGTGCAAAAGGTTTTATCCTTTTACGGGGTTAACCCCGAAGATTTATTGGTTATCTACGACGATATCGATATAGAAATCGGACAAATTCGTTTTCGCCCGCACGGTTCCTCGGGTACCCACAACGGTATGCGCAATATAAGTTTACTTATAGGTACTAACGAGTTTAGAAGGGTAAGAATAGGTTCTAAACCCAATAATCCGAATATTCCGCTCATCGACTACGTGCTTTCCAAAATCGATAAGTCGGAATACGAAAGTTTAAACAAGGCTATAGAAAAATCCGCACTTTGCGCGTTGGACTTCGTGAAGGGTGTAACCCCCGACGGCTTAATGCAAGAATACAATAAACGCATCGAATAAGTCCACCTATAAGCCCGTTATCACCCGTTTTTCGTTTTCAAACGATGGACTATGCTTAATAGATATATATTACCTAAATATAACGAAGATTTAATAAATCTTTATCAAGACACCCGCAGTGGAAGTTCCACTGCGGCGTTTGGCGTTTCTAAGCCGCTTGCCGTATATCTTGCGTCTTTAATGGAAGGAAGGGTTTTAATCGTTTGCAAGGACTCTATAACCGCAAAGTCGGTTGCCGAAGAATTGCCTTTTTACGTCGGTGAAACCGCAGTGTACCTTCCTCCTAAAGACGATGTTTTATTATATAAAAAGTTCTTTAATAAGGAAAGTTTATTCGCAAGGATAACAGCGATATCTAAAATATTCGAAGGCGCAAGGTTTATCACCGCTACGCCCGAAAGTTTAACTCAACTTTTTCCTAAAAATTTAAAAACGTTAAAACTGTCGGTCGCAAGCGAAATCCCCCTTGACGATTTACTTAAAACGATGGTCGAAATGGGCTACAAGCGGACGGAATTTTCCGAAAACAAAGGCGAGTTTTCTTTAAGAGGGGACATTTTCGAGGTCTATCCTATAAATTCCGACGACGCTTTCAGAATAGACTTTTTCGGGGACGAGATTGAAAAAATTCGCATTTTAGACGCCGCCGAGCACGTAGGACTTGACGAAGTAAGAAGTATAAAAATTCTTCCCTCGGTTGACTTTACGATTGAAAAAAACGAGGTTAACGGGCTTATAGACCGACTTAACGCGTCTTTTAAAAAACTTAAAACCATTAGACAAACCACGAAGGCAAGAAGAATAATCGGCGAACTCACCTCGCTTTTAGAAGACGGAAACTTTTCCGATTTTTCCTTGTCGTATTTGTATCCGTTATTAAAAAATTGCACTTCCAACCTATTTTCGGTTATTCAAGGCGACGTAACCGTTTGTTATATAGAACCCAAAATGATAGCCGACGCCGTCACGGGGGTGGCAAGAGAGCATACCGAAAGGTGCTTAGGCTTATACGAAGCCGGCGAGGCTTTGGATTTTACAAAAGACCAAATTATTTCGCCCGAAACTTTATATGCGGCTTTCAGAAGCAAACAAGGCGTTGCCTTTCAAAATATAACGACGGTAACCGGTTTTTTCAAACCTAACGTTACGCGGCGCGTAAACTGCACCCCGTCGCCGAGGTACGTAACCAAGCCCGAAGACTTGGCGATAGATTTAAGTAATTGGCAAAAGTCGGGCTATAGGTCGATTATCGCCACTGGAAACGCTGAAAGAGCCAACCGATTAAAAGATAATTTGTATTTGCAAGGGGTTTTGGCGGCAATTACCGACACGCCTTCCGAAAACGCCGGGGTGTACCTCGTTCCGTCGTATATAAAGGAAGGCTTCGTGCTTCACGACGAGAAACTCGTCGTAATCGGCACTTGCGACGTCTTTTTAAGCGGCGTACGCGAAAAAAAGATCGTAAAACGCCGTAAGGATACCTTCACCGCCCCCGAAGCGGGTGATTTTGCCGTTCACGAAACGCACGGAATCGGTATAGTCAGGGGAACCGAAAGAATTTCCACCACCGACGGCACCAAAGACTACGTCGCGTTAGAATACGCTGGCGGCGACTTTTTGTACGTTCCCGTCGAGCAGTTGGATAAACTCACCAAATATTTGGGCGGCGAAAAAGCCCCTCACTTAAACAAAATAGGCGGTGCGGAATTCGATAAAATCAAACGGCGCGCGCGGGAATCCATTTCCCGTATGACCATAAACCTTAAAAAACTTTACCGCGAAAGGGCGGAAAAGAAAGGTTTCAGGTTCTCGCCCGACAACGAGATGACTAAAGAGTTCGACGACGCTTTCGAATACGACCTTACCGAAGACCAAGCCCAATCGGTTATGGAAATCAAAAAGGATATGGAAAGCGATAAAATAATGGACAGGCTTTTAATGGGCGACGTGGGATTCGGCAAAACAGAAGTTGCTTTCAGAGCGGCTTTCAAGGCGGTTTTAGACGGAAAACAAGTCGTTATAATGACGCCGACCACCATTTTAAGCGAGCAACATTACCGTACCGCGACCGAAAGATTTAAAGGGTTCGGCGTAAAAATAGCCGTTTTAAACAGATTCGTAACCGCGCAAAGGTTAAAAGGCTATCTGCAAGGTATCGCCGACGGAACGTACGATATTATAGTCGGTACCCATAAATTACTCGGTAAAGACGTCGTTTTTAAAGACCTGGGACTTCTTATTTTGGACGAAGAACAATGTTTCGGCGTCGAAGCAAAAGAAAAACTTCGTTCGTTAAAAAGTTCGATAGACACTTTAACGATGACGGCAACGCCGATTCCTCGGACTTTGCATATGTCGCTTTCCGGCATACGTGAAATGAGCCTTATCAACACTCCGCCGGTAAAACGCATACCCGTGCAAACTTACGTTTTAGAAGAATCCGACGCGCTTATAAAAGACGCCGTTTTAAAGGAATTATCCCGCGGCGGACAAACCTTTATTTTATACAACCGCGTTGAATCGATAAATGCGTTTTACGGGCATATAGCCTCACTTTTGCCCGAAGCAAGGATAGTCGTTTGCCACGGTCAAATGGAAAAAAGGAAGCTTGAAAACAACATAATGGCTTTCTATAACGGCGAGTACGACGTCTTGCTTTGCACCACCATTATCGAAAACGGAATAGACCTTCCGAACGCCAATACGCTTATCGTAATCGACGCTGACCGATTCGGTCTTTTTACCCTCTACCAACTGAAAGGAAGGGTGGGAAGAGGTGATAAAATGGCGCACGCTTATTTTACTTTCAAACAAGACAAGGTTATCGGAGAAGCCGCCTACAAACGTTTATCCGCGCTTATAGAGCATAACGAACTCGGCAGCGGCTACAAAATTGCAATGCGCGATTTGGAAATCCGCGGCGCCGGCAACGTTTTAGGCAAAGAACAACACGGTCATATGGATAAAATCGGGTACGAACTGTACTCCAAACTTTTGAAAGAGCAGTTGGGAGAGGTTACCAAGGACTACGAAACCGAACTCGACGTACGCCTCGACGCGTTTATTCCTAACGACTATATTTCCGTTGCGACGACGAGGATGGACGCCTATAAAACCATTGCCGAAATTGCTTCCGAAGAAGACGAAATACGTGTTGGAAAAGAACTTACCGAAACTTACGGAAAACCGCCTAAGGAAGTTAGAAACCTCATTGCCGTTGCCGAACTTAAATATCTTGCTAAAAGGCTTGAAGTCGTAAAAGTTACGGTTACCAAAAAATGCGCGGCGATATTTTTGAAAGATTTGAACGCCTTCGAAGGCGGCGGAATAAACGCAGCGCTGGATAGATACGAAAAAGTTTCGACGCTTTCTTTTGACGTAAATCCCGTCGTAACGCTGAACGCGGCTACCGACGATTCGGCTTTTAACTTAGGTTTAGCCGTCGATTTCGTTAAATTCGCTCTTGCAAGTCAACCTAAGTTAGGGTGATTTAGTAAAAAAATCGACCTAATTTTAAAAATAAATAATAATTTAACCGAAATAACGCCTCAAAAACCTTGCTTTACTCGTTATAATTTAGTATAATAGTTCAAGTACGAACGCGTTTAGCGAAAAATAATATCGCGCGGCGCAAAATTACAAATCATTACCGTCGAAATCTTTTTAGGTTTAAAACCGACGAAAACCAAAATTTAAGCTTTCGGCGCAGGAGAATTTATGAAAAAACTTATTGCAAAACTCGTAATCTTAATTCTTTCGGCAACCTTCGTGTTATCGACCTTTGCCGCTTGCGATTGGGTTACAACCATCGTTGACAAAGATATGGCGCAAGTCGTTGCTTCCGTCAATATCGACGATAGCAAGCTAAACGACGATAATATTTTAAAAAGAGATCTTATCGCCGGCTATATGTCTTACGGCTACCAATACGTATCTAGCGGCAGTTACACCACCAGCCAAGCGTATCAACTCGTATTGGACAACGTAATCAACAACAAAGTCATCACCCAACTTGCAAGGCTTTCCTTGGCGGGCGATAATTCCGCAAAGTTCGACAAAACCGACGCACGCGGACTCGACAACGCTTACGTAAAACACCTTGAAAGTTATTTGGACGAATACGAAATCGCAAACGCTATTTACCTCGTTAAATCTTCCGTAAACTCTATGGTCGACAGTTTTAGCGACGCAGAAGACGACGATGAGGACGAAAAGGAAGACGAAACCTTTACCGCCCGCACCACTCCTACCGCGGAACACGAACACCTTACCGAGGAAGAAGAACTTGCGAAAGACGCTACCGAATACGAAATCAAAGTCGTTGCGGCAACTTTAAAATACGATGAAGAAGGCGCTACCGTAGACGATACTTTCAAAAAGTGGCTCGACGGAACCGAAACCGTTACCGTAAAGGCACTTAACGAATATCTTTACGCTCATTACGAAATCGATTTTAGCGGCGATAGAAAACAAGCGGCAAGCAAACTTTTCGATTATCTTGCAACCAACGGCTTAAATAGACAAGGCAACAAATGGGCTTTACTCGAAACCGACAAAAAGTCCGATAAAGACTTATACTTCAACGTTGCTAATCCCGACGCTTGCTTAAACAGCGCTTATATTGAAAGCCTTTTGATTTCCCGTTTGGAAAGCGCCGTCATCTCTAAGTACGAAGATACTTTAACCGACGGCATTGAAAATTCCGAACTCGATACCGATAAATTATGGCAACAATATAAAGTCGAATACGAAACTCAAGAAGCATTATACAGAAACGATATAACTTCTTACGAAACCGCTTTGGGCAACGCGTCCGAAACCTCTTTCGTATTATACGCTCCGTTCGACGGCAAGTACGGCTACGTTACTAACTTGTTAATCGGCTTCACCGAAGAACAATCCGCGCTTTTATCCGCTTATTCCTCTAAGCAAGGCGTTACCGAAGCGGATATCGTCGCTTATAGGGCAAGACTTTTAAACGATTTAGTTGCTTACGACCAAAGAACCACTTGGGTACAAAATAACTACGGTACTTACGAAAGCGGCAAGTTCACTTTCGGCGACGACTACAGAGTTTCCGATTTATCTTCCGTAAACGAATTTATAGGCACCGTTACCGCTAAGAACCCCGAAGGCACCGTTGAAGAAGACGCCAGCGGCGTTAAAAAGACCGTTTGGAGTTATTCCGAAGTAACCCCCGACAAGATCGGCTTTACTTCTTTCTACGACACTTACGTAAAAGGTTTGTTAGGCGACGCGAAGTATTTTGAGGCCGTTAACGAAGCCGATAGATACGGCACCGCTACTTACACCGACGAACTTTACGACGAGTTTAGCGACTTGTTATTCGCTTTCAGCACCGATCCCGGTTGCTTGAATAAAGAATACGGTTACTTATATTCGAGTTTCACTTCCAAAGATACTTACGTAGAAGAATTCGCTAACGCGGCGGAACTCGTAGTATCCAAGGGCGTAGGCGCTTACACGATAGTCGCTACCGATTACGGTTATCACGTTATTATGTGCACTAAACTCGTTACCGCTCCTTACGCGATTAGCGACGCCGGTAAAGCCGCTTTCGAGGCGGATATCGCTAGTAAGACCGGTCTTGCTTACGACTATAGAGAAGTTAAGAAAGACGCTATAATAAGCACCGAAATCAATAAACTCGTTGAAAAGAAGATCAATCCGTATCTTGACGAAGACGACGATAAATACGCGGTTACTTTGTTCAAAAAGACTTATAGCGACCTTATCACCGACGAAGAATAATTTTCTTACAAAGTGAAACTTTAATTTATAAAAAACAATTTGCAATAATAATTTAACGGGCTATAGCGTTTTGCTATGCCCGTTTCCCTTATAAATAAAAACCGTTTGTTTAACTATATTTTTATTCCGAAAAGTCGGTGAAGGCGGTTAGTTTTTCTATTAAAGACGTTTTTAATAAAGAGTCCGCGGATGAAAGCGTTGCGTTTTCGTTCGCGGGCGTTTTTTCTTGCAAAAAGGGGATAGCCGACTTTAAAATATCCACTTCGTCTTTGGTGAAAAAACCGTATTTAAGTTTATAGTCGTCGGGTATAAAAAATCCGCCGTTTCTACCCCTATCCACCGCGATAGGGATATTAGCCAAAGTAAGCGCGTCCACGTATCTAAACGCGGTGCTTCTTGAAATTTCAAAGCGGCGCATAATTTGAGATACCGTAACTTTTTTGCGCGCAAGTAACAAAAAGATAAGTTCGATAAGTATTTGAAACTTCATATTACCCCTCCCGAAAAACTAATAATAAAACGCGGCGTTTTTTCGGCGCGGTAAAATCTTGGTTTAGATATTAAGCGTTTAAGATTTTTGCGGCGCACGCGTTTTCTTTAGCAAATAATAGCATTTAATCTTTTTTAAGTCAACGGTCAGCGGGTAATATTTTTGTACACCGTACGGCTAATAACGTTTTAAAATCTCGGCAACGTTTTTATTGCCGTTTTTTAAACTTAGTTTTTTCATATTATTTATATAACAGGAAGAGTTTTTATAAGTTTCGTCGATTTTTTCTTTCAAGGTTTCAGGGCTTAGGTTCTCTTCTTTTAAAACGTTGCAAGCGTTTTTAGAATAAAAATATTCGGCGTTTAAAA
>CAZMOD010000010.1:42244-47286 GCA_964567885.1 uncultured Christensenella sp. | reverse complement strand
CAATAATATATAATATAAGTAAAGCGTTTTTTAAAGTTTTTTTAAAAAACTTACACATCCTACTTTCAAACGAACTTTTACAAAAAGCCGTAAAACACTTATTAGGTTAAATTAAACTTAACGATAAAAAAATCGACCAAAACGGAATAGCATTCCATCTTAGTCGGATTTTCAGTTACGCAATCGTTAAAAGGCGGTATATAGGTCGTAAATACGTTTCTCTTGTTTTTTTAGTCCTTCAAGCGGGCAAGATTCGATAAGTTTAAAATAAGTTTTTTCTAAGCCGTCAGCCCACGCGGTTTCGCCCGTGCATCTACGATAAAATATAGCGGCGCGATACGATAAAAGCGAATCGGGTTCTAAAATATAAGAATAAACTTTTTCAGCCTTTTTCTCTATAACGTCTATGGTTTCATGTACGGACGCAATAAACAAATCTTCTAAAAGTAGGTCTATAAGCCCGTTATCGTCGATTTTTCCGTCCGAGATTATCTTTTCTATATAGTCTTTTGCTGCGACGAACTTGCCCTCTTGTAAGGATTTTTCAACGTCGAAAATAGTAGGTGAATCGTAATTTGTCGCGGTTAATTTTTCGATTTCTTCAGCCGCTTTACCGTTTAGCATATGCGATTGATACTCAAGTTCCGCCACCTTATATAAAAAATAATCGTTCGTTTTGCCGTTCTTGTTTATCATTAACAAACCGTCGGTGCCGCTTTTCAAAGAAAAGAAATTAAGGACGATTAAATAGAAGTTAACGGCGTTATAAAAGCCGAAAGCAACGATAAGCGAAGGTGATAAAATCAATCTACCTACTTGAAAAAGCGCGTAAGATATTAAGAGAGATAAGAAACTGCCGGTTAAACCGCCGTATAAAGACGCGTTTAAAACCTTTTCGGATTGAGAAGGTTTACTTGGGACGAAAGACGTCCAACCGCCAACTCCGCTTTTTAAATTGATTTTCGGTTTTTTACCCGAAGTGAAAACGAACCCGCAAAAAGCAACTTCAAAAATCTTAGCGCCTTTTAGTTTTGCGAAAATCAAATGCCCGGTTTCGTGCAATAAATTATGGCACAAATATCCGTCTATAAGCCCGATAACGGCAAAAAACGCAACTAACAACCAATCGTATATTTTTAAGTTTTCAAACTTTAAAGCGATTAAAAGAATTGTTGCGCACGCAATTATTACGCTTAAAATAATTCCGACGATAGTGCCGACGGTTCCGCTATTTTTTTTCATAGCCCTTCCCCCTAGTTTTTAGTAAATAATACCCTTCCAAATTATCGTTTTCACTTAAAGTATAGCCGTCTAACTTGAAATATTTTAAAACTTCGTAAATTAGCGCGCCTCCGTAAAAAATAGTTTCCGCGCGCGATTTCTCAAGCCCGTAAACGCGGCTTATTTCTTCTCCGCTAAGTTCCTTAATTTTTAATAAGTTGGCGTATAGGTCGGTTATCGGCACGAATCTGCCGTGATTTTTGTCGCGGTCGTATTCTTTATCGCCGCTTAAAACGAAAGATAAACAGCACGCCGTGCCGCCTATCGCGGTAATTGATTTTAAAGATTTTACGGAATAGTCGCGTGCGGCTTTAGAAAGCGCGCTAAAAATCTCGTCTTCTTTTCCTAAAAAAGCGTCGCGAAGTTTAACGGCGCCTATCGGCAAACTTTTTGCGTAAACGATTTTTCCGTTTTGAGATACGACTAACTCGCTCGAAGCGCCGCCGACGTCCAAAACCGCGCCGTCTTTGCCGCCTAAAGCACCGATAAGGGCAACTTCGCACTCGCCGTCCTCTGACAAAACGTCGACGGATATACCGGTAGCGTCGTAAACCGCGGCAACGAAATCACTTCCGTTTTTAGTTTGGCGAACGGCAGCCGTCGCGAAAGGCAAAATATTTTCCGCCTCTACGCCGTAATCTTTCGCAGTTTTATAAAAAGCGATAACGGCGTTCAACGCGCGACGCACGGCAAAATCCTTCAGCGTATTATCCGCGGCAATCCCCTCGCCCAAACGCGCGGTGATTTTATCTCTATAAATAACTTTTCCGTCCGCAAAAATCGCTAAACGGACGGAATTTGAACCAATATCTATAATTGCGTATTTCATTTGTCTTCGGGGTACGTCCAGCCGAGTTCACGTTGTCTTTCCTCTTGCTTCCAATCGGAAAGCCAAAGATTAATCTCGCCTTCGGTCTTTGCTATTTCGGTTTCTAATTCTTGTATTTTTTGATCGTAAGCGTCTATCCTTTTCTTTTCGTTTTTTATCGCGATCATTTGATAGACCATAATACTGAGTAGTATGAACAGCAGTAAAACCGCCGTCACTACCGACGAAACTATTAATTTTTTCAGTTTTTCTTCCGGCATAACTACTCCTTGAAAAGATATTTTTCACGAATTTTGTAAATACGTTAATCTTTTTAACGAATATATTATACACTTTTAAACTGAAAAACGCAAGCGTTTTGTGAAATATTATATAACTTAGATATAGCCCCGAAAGAAAAATTAGCGGCATATACCCCCTTATATCCCCCGCGTTTTTAAAAATCTTTACGAAAACGAAAAATACGAAAGATATTGAAAAATATACCGCTATCCCTAATACTTTTAAAAATATACGTTTAGAATCTTTTAACGGCGTCAAGAGGTCTGCTATAACGCCTATAAAAAGTCCCGCCGCAAAAAAGACGAGCAAGTTTTCAAACTGCCCATTAGATAAAAATATCATTTAAAAAAACCTTTTAAAAACTTTCCTGCCTTTTCTCGATAATAAATGCCTCTCACCTTGCCGCAAACGGTTAAATCTCCGCTGTTTTTTGAAAAATCCACTATTTTTAGTCCACTTCCTTGCAAAACTATTTTTCTGTCGTCCGAGTCGGTAAGTTTGACTTCCTTGTCCGAAAACCCGTCGACCTCTTTTATCCCCTTACCCTCTACGCCCGTTTGGCAAATCAATAAACGATGTTCTTCCATATAAAAACCCCTTGCTAATATTATATTGAAGGAATTTTTTTATATTCTTTTACACGTTCAATTTCTTTTGTCGCCAAGTAAAAAGTAAGACTCAACGCCCCGTTGAAAGCCTTGACGCTTGAGGAATTTAACTTCCTTTAAAAGTTCTTCGTTTTCCTTTTTAAGTTTTACGCACTCCGACGCGTACTTATCCTTTATCCTTTCCACTAACCCGTCGATTTCTTTGGAAAGTTTATCGAAATATTTAAAATCTTCGGCACGGAGCGGACTCGTTTCTAACCTTTCCTTTTCCATTTTCGATAAATAGTTGCGGTACTTGTTTTGGTATCTAAGTGCAAGTTTTTGGTCGCCGTTTGAGATTTCCGAGATAATTCTACGCACCGATTTGCCTTGCTTTTTGCCTTCTAACACCGCGGAAAACAAAAAATCTTCGTCTTCTTTTGAAAAACTTTCGGCGGGATAGGCTTTTAAAGTTTCAACGCCAAAAACGGTTCTTGACGCTTCTTGCATCTTGTTTTCGTCTTTAATAAGGGTGTAATAGTAATTTCTTACGCTTCCTTTGGCGCGCGCGGTTTTTCTTGCAACCTCTTCAAAAACGAGGCTTAAACTTTTGTTTTCACGCTTTGCCTTCAACGCTTCTTGCAATAATAATTCCGTTTCCGTTTTGGTAAATCCTTTCATTTTGGTAATTCTCCTTAAAATGGTTTACTATCATTATTGACGAAAAAAATTATTTCAAACGAGGCGGCGATAAATTTTAGTTGAAAACTATATTTTTACCGCCGCTTTAATATAATAAATTATGAAAGTTTTTTTGTATTCGCCGATACGCGCGCAAGTAACCGCAAACAACGCTTCTTTTATAATAGGAAAAAACCTCGTCTTAAAAGACCTTTCAAAAGACGAGGTTTTGTCGATAAATTTAGGGGGAAATTTTTTACCCGCAAAGTTTTCTTTTGATAAAGATTTTAATGAAAATATCGCGATAACCGACCTATACGGAGACTTTTTGGTTTATCCTTTGCTAAAACCAAGGTTGAATTTTCCGTATGAAACGATGCTAAACAAGTCGGTCGTTATCGAAAACGCGGAGTATATTTTTACCGTTTATAAGGACTTTGGCATAAAACTTAAATGCCGAAATTCTTACGAAGAAGTAATTATAAACCTCCCGTTCGTCCCAGATAGCGTAAACGTTTTAAACGCGGGCGGAAATTTGATATTAGTCGAGTTAAAAGGCAAATTGACTTATATTGCGGTACTGTCGTATCCGAGCCTTAAACTTGAATTTTGCGACCTAGCGGACGAATATAGTTTAAGCGGCGAACTTTCTTTGACGAAAATCCACCACGGAATATCTTTACATAAAATCACTTACACTTACGGGTACGACGGCAAGGTGTTTTTAAAACACAAATCTTACCAAACATTCGATAACTATCACACCTTACCTTCGCCGCTTATTCCCCTTGCTTTTTTGGAAGAAGTCCGCCTCGGGGTCGATTATCGGCGTTTTTTGGGCGACAACCTTCTTGCGGAGCAGGAACTGTTAAAAGAATTTTTCGGCAATTTTTCGTTCGTCTTGCCGCCATTTTACCAAGATCTTAAGGACACCTACGCGCTCGTATACGAAAACCACACCAAATACGCCAAGTTTACCGTATCGGAAAACAAAATAGCCGATATTTCATTAGAGGATAGTTTTTAATTAAAAAAACGGCTACGATTTACTGACGGTGCAAGCCACCGTCCCTACCTTGTCACCTCTCTACCTATTACGGCGGAGCTTCCGAAACCCTCTATCAACTCCGTTGACGTCTCACTTATCAAGAGAGTCTCACCCTCAAGGGAAAGCCTTGCTTTGCTACGCCGCTACGCGGTACCCTCTCACCCGCTACGCGGGAGCTCTCCCAAGGGAGAGCCTTGCTTTGTTACGTCACTACAAACTGTGTTCGCGAACGAAAAAACCCCGTTTCTGCTGATTATTTTTTATTTTGCGACTATCGTCGTACCCTCTCACCCGCTACGCGGGAGCTCTCCCAAGGGAGAGCCTTGCTTTGTTA
>CAZMOD010000010.1:34797-42144 GCA_964567885.1 uncultured Christensenella sp. | reverse complement strand
CACAAGGAGTGCCTTGTAAACAAAAAAAGACACACTCGGGTATAAGTGTGCCTTTAAGGTAGGTTGTTTTCATTTAACGTTCGGTCGGTTGCTTGCCGACAAGCGTACTCGTTTTTTTGCAATCGTCCGCGATATTTTTTGCAGTTTGTGTAGCAAAAAACGGATTGCGGGGTATGCCGTTATATATTGGTAATTTTGGAAACTTTGAGTTTTTTATAAATTTCAAGATATTTCTTCTTGGTAAAAAGACTAGTCCCCGGCGTAGTTACGGAAGCCGTGCCCGCCGCGACCGCGGAACGCAATAATTCCTCACCGTAACCGCCGTTTTCGATACAGTGGCAAGCGGCGGCTATCATAGAGTCCCCCGCGCCGACGGTAGAGTTTACCGCGACGTTTTCGCTACGGCAATAGTAACTATTTACGCCGTCGGTCAACACCGCGCCTTGCGTACCTAAAGACAGTAAAACGTTTTCGGCACCGGCGTTTATAAGCTTACGGCAGCCTTTAAGCATTTCGTCGTAAGATTTATACGATTCTTTATTAAAACTTTCGAGTTCGTACAAATTAGGCTTTATCATATAAACGCCCGCGGATATAGCCTTTTTTAAGTTGTCCTTTTCGCAGTCGACGACGACTTTGCCTTTCGCGGCTTTAACGAGCGCGTAATAATAGTCCGCCTTAATGCCTTTCGGTAGCGAACCGGATATTACCGTCGCCGAAATATCCTCTTTGACGTTTTTTATCAAATCTAAAAGTTCTTTTTGCTTTTCAGAGGTAACTTCTTGTCCGCTGTCGTTGAGTTCGGTAAGCATCGATTTGCCGTCGATTATCTTAAAGTTTACCCTAAGTGCGCCTTCGTTTAAAACGAAGTTGCATTTCACCCCTTCTTTTTCGAGGTAATTTTGGAAGGCTTCGCGGTCTTGGTCGAACGTAAAGCCGCTTGCGACGACGTCTAAGCCTAATCGCGCGGCGCCGATCGCCGTATTGCAAGCCTTGCCCGCGTAGTGTTTAATTTTATTATCTATCCTCGTTAGCCGTCCGACGTTAAGGTTTTCAACCTCTATCGTATAATCTATGCAAGGATTAGGACAAACGGTTAGTATCATTTTTATATAAAAGTCGGGCTATAAGCCGATTATCTCCCATTTTTACGCTAAAAAAGCCGTAATTAAGCGCGCGCAAATTTTCTTATGCGCGCGCTTTAACTTTGAAATTAGTTGTTAGCGGCTCTTTCCTTGGCTTCTTTGATAATCTTATCTTGAGCCATAGGAGGAACTTCTTCGTATCTAGCGAATTCGGAAGTAAATCTTCCTCTGCCTTGCGTCATCGAACGAAGGTCGGTAGCGTATTTGGATAATTCCGATTGAGGTGCTTCCGCGGAAACGATGGACTTGCCCTCAACTTGGTCGGTGCCTAAAATTCTACCGCGGCGTTTATTCATATCACCCATAACGTCGCCCATATAAGAATCGGGAACGGTTACTTCTAAGTGCATAACGGGCTCTAAGATAACGGGGCTTGCCTTTGCTATACCGTCGGCGTATGCAAGTTTAGCGGCGGTAACGAAAGCGATTTCCTTGGAGTCAACGGGGTGATACTTACCGTCGAATAAGGTGCATTTTAAGTTAACCATAGGATAACCCGCCAAAACGCCTTCCTTTATAGCCTCTCTTAAACCTTTATCAACCGCAGGGATAAATTGTCTGGGAACCGCGCCGCCTACTACCGCGTCGACGAATTCGTATACACCGTCCTCGGCACCCGGTTCGAATCTTACCCAGCAGTCGCCGAACTGACCAGCGCCGCCCGATTGTTTCTTATGTTTACCTTCGGCTTCGGAAGTCTTTCTAATGGTTTCACGGTAAGCGATACGGGGTTCTTTCAAAATAGCCTCGCAACCGAATTTGTTTTTCAACTTTTTACAAAGGATGGAAAGTTGAGTTTCGCCGATACCGGATAAAAGCATTTCGTTGGTTTCCGCGTTCTTGGATACGGTAAAGGAAATGTCTTCGTCTTTAAGTTTGTTTAAGCTGCCGAAAACTTTATCTTCGTCGCCTTTCTTCGCCGCGAATACCGCCATGGAATATACGGGTGCGGGGGTAACGATAGGTTCAAACTTCAAGGAAGGATCTTCCGATAAAGTGTCGCCGGTGGTTACGTCGCCAAGTTTAGCCAACGCGCCGACGTCGCCCGCAACGATGGAAGAAGTGGTTTCTTGCTTCTTTCCTTTTATATAGTAAATAGAACTTATCTTTTCGTCGTTATCTTTGTTTACGTCTTTTAATACGGCACCGGAATTAAGCGTACCGCTTACGACCTTGAACATATTAAGTCTGCCGACGAAGGGGTCGACGATAGTCTTAAAGACGTGAAGAATAACCTTGCCGCTCGGATCGCATTTAATCGCAACGGGTTCTTCGCCTTTAAGCATAACTTGTTCTTTTGCTTCGACGGGAGAAGGAAGAAGGGCTATAATCTTGTCCATTAAGTTGAAAACGCCCTTGTTAGAAGCGCCGGCGCCACCGAATACGGGGATAGAAGAACAAGTCTTAACACCGATTTTAACGCCCTTTAAAACGTCGTCGGCGGAAAGCGTTCCTTCCTCGAAGAATTTTTCCATTAATTCTTCGTCGTTACCCGCGGCGGCTTCGGCTAATTCAGCGAAAGCCTCGTCGTAAGAGCCTTGTAAGTTAGCGGGAACGGATCCCTTTTCACTTCCTTGTAAATCGAAAAGTTTACCAACGGCAACGTCAACCCAACCGGCAAACTTATCCCCTTCCTTATAAGGAATAAACATAGGCGCGATTAAGCTGGGGTATTTTTGACGGATTGCTTGAACGGTTCCGTCATAGTTGGTGTTATCTTTATCCAATCCGCTTACGAAAATCATCGTAGGGATGTTGTTTTTAATGCAGTAATCTAAAGCAAGTTCGGTACCAACCGTCATAGAACCGGAAGCGCCGGTAACTACTATAGCGCCGTCGGCAACGGTTAAGGCTTGTACCATTTCTCCTTCGAAATCAAAAAATCCGGGTACGTCGAAAAGGTTGATTTTGTAACCTTTGTATTCGCCGTAAGCGCATGCAAGCGAAATAGACGTCTTTCTTGCGATTTCTTCGGGATCGAAGTCACAGCAAGTGTTTCCGTCGTCGACTCTGCCTTGACGGTCGATAGCCTTGCAATTATATAAAATCGCTTCGGCAAGCGTGGTTTTGCCTTCACCGGCGTGACCGATCAAAGCAACGTTTCTGATGTTGGAAGTAGAAATTCCCATAATTATCCATCCTATCTATATTATTATTTTTTTCTTGTTGCGGTAACGATAACTTTTTTCGCGAATTTCGGCGGTTTTTCCGTTAAAAACGCTCGAAAATAAATCGCACCTTTTTTATTATATAGTAAAATAGAAAATTTTTCAATAATTTGCGTTACGTTTTTCCGCACTTTTTTTAAAATTTGGCATAAAAATATATATTTTTTAGTTTTAGAGAGTTTTCGTTTAAGTTTTTAAAGGATTTTTTTAAGTAAGAAAAACCGTGCGATTTTCGGCAAAAAAATAAAAACGGTTTGGATAAAAACCGTTTTCATTAGTTTACAATAAAGCCGTTTACGGCGTTAAAACCGCACGGAAACTTCTTCGGCGGAAAGAATTTTACCGTCCGAGCAAAGTAGTCTTCCATCGTCCAAAATCTTTTCGGCAACGGTAAAATACGGCTCTCCCGTTATAGGAATTACTTTAATTTTTTTACCTAAAACTATCGAATAACGGGCGTATAGGTCGACTTCTTCTAAATTAGCAAGATTAAAAATCAAGGTTGCGGTAAAGGCGTCGATGTCGCAATTTTCACCTAAAATTTGCTTTACTGAAATTGCAATATCGGCTAAATCCGACGGGATTTCGTTGTTTACGTTTACGCCGATTCCTACTATCGTATAGTCTAAATCTTCGCCGTCAACGCAATTATTTATTAGCATTCCACAAATTTTTTTATCTAAAGCGTAAACGTCGTTGGGCCATTTTAAACCGCTTTTTACGCCGAAAGCAAGCAAGGTTTTTACCACTGCTACCGAAAAACCTTCGTTAAGTTTAAACGCGTCCGCCGCCTTAAAACCGTCGTGAAACCTCAAATACGATAGATAAACGCCGCCTTTTAAGGAAGAAAAATCCCTTCCTTTAGTGCCGCGCCCTTTTTTTTGCACTTGGGCGACTACCACGGCGTCCTCACGAGTTTTTTGCTGCTTTTTTAAAATTTTGCGAATATAATCTTCGGTTGAAGAAACTTTTTTTAAAATTATAATTTTCATATTAAAAATCTTCCGTTTCCCGCTCTATTTTATCCACGGCAAATTTAGCGCTATCGTAAGAAAATCCTTTAGATAAAACGTAACGGAAACATTTTTGCTTTAACTGTATATCGAGGGCTTTGCCTTTTAAATATTTTTTAGCAACCGCGTAAGCCGTTTCGTCCTCGTCTTTCACGCAGTCTATCGCGGCGGCGATATCCTCGTCGCTAACGCCTTTTTGCTTTAGTTCTACCTCTAAAAGCCGTTTACCGTGTTTTTGGCTTTTAAGTTCCACGTAGTTTTTAGCAAAAAAACCGTCGTCTAAATATCCGTATTCTTCAAGTTTGTTTATAACTTTTGCGATAATTTTGCCGTCAAACCCCTTGTTTTTAAGATACCCTGCGACTTGTTTTATCGTGTGTCCACCTTTTAACACGTAGGAAGACGCCTTTTGAAAACACGCGTCGTATTCCGACTCCGCCAAAATTTCCGCAAGTTTTTTATCGTCGACGAAATCGCCTACATGTAAATTTTCGGTAAGCAAAACTATCTTTTGTGCGCCCGAAAAATATTCCCCGTCGATATATAAACTAACGCGTTTTTTGTCGTTTTTTTGAGCAACGATATCGGTAATTTGCTTCATTTTAATAATAATTCTCCCCGATTTTAACCGCTTCTTTATCGTAAAAAATCAACTTAAATTTGTCGATAAACGGCTTATAGCCCGACTTTTTGACCGCAACGGTAAGTTTTACCTCGTTTAAATATTCGGTGTTTAAGACCTTGTAGCAAAGCGGCAAAACGTCCCTTTTAAAAATATTCAACTCTTCGTATTTTACCGTAATTTCCAAAAGGTCGCAAACGGAAAATTCTTTTATTCCGCACGCTAAAACACCGTCGCGGGAAGCGCCGGAATACGCCCTAACCAATCCACCCGCGCCGAGTTTTATCCCGCCGAAATAACGCGTCACGACGACCAACGTGTTAACGAGTTTCTTGTTTTTCAAAACTTCTAAAATAGGCACGCCGGCGGTACCCGAAGGCTCACCGTCGTCCGACGACTTGGTGGTAAGCCCGAAATCGGTAATATACGCGTAACAATTATGCGTCGCGTCCGAGTATTTTTTACGTAATTTATCTAAAACTCCCCTCGCGGCGGCTTCGGTTTCGACGTAAAAAACGTGCGTGATAAACCTCGACCGCTCTATCACCGTTTCGATATTCCCGTCCTTTTCAACCGATAAAAAACTTTCCATAATTTTTCCTTAATATATAAACTACAACTTAACGGTTTTTCCTTAAAAGGCTTCGAAAGCACCCGTTTTTCGTTCGGGCTTTCGAAGCCTTATTGTAAGTTAACCAAAAAAACAACGTAAAGTTGAATTTTTGAATTAACCGCTTTGAAATTACTTGATTACTTTAAAATAATTTTTACGTGGACTTTTTTGCCTTTGTGAAGGACGAATTCGCCTTTCGAAAGGACTTCCGCATCCAAAGTAAGGCTGGTAACTTTAGTATCGTTGACCGAAACGCCGCCGCCTGCAATTAAGGTACGCGCTTCGCCTTTCGACTTGGTAATGCCCGCCGCCACCATAATATCGGGGATAAAATCTGTTTTATCGACTTCGACGGTCGGCATATCGTCAAGGTTACCGGAAAAAGCCGCTTGTGCTTGTTTTCTTGCGGCGTTCGCCTTTTCTTCGCCGTGAACGAGCTTCGTAACCTCGTACGCAAGTCTTTCCTTCGCGGCGTTTATGCGCTCGTCTTGATACTTAGTGAGTTCTTCGATTTCGTCTAAGTCCATAAAGGTTAAAAGTTTCATACATTCGGCAACCTTTACGTCCTCGACGTTTCTAAAATATTGATAGAATTCGTAAGGGGTAGTCTTGTTTTCGTCAAGCCACAACGCGCCCTTTGCGGTCTTGCCCATCTTTTTGCCTTCGCTAGTAAGTAAAAGGGTACAAGTAAGCGCGTAAACGTCCTTACCGCATTTTCTTCTTATTAAATCTTCGCCGGCAATCATGTTTGACCATTGATCGTCGCCGCCGACTTGAAGCATACAGCCGTAGTCTTGGTGCAAACGGTAAAAGTCGTAGCCTTGCATAAGCATATAGTTGAATTCCAAAAAGCTAAGACCTTTTTCAAGGCGTTGTTTGAAACACTCGGCGGTAAGCATACGGTTTACCGAAAAGCAAACGCCGATATCGCGCAAAAAGTCGACGTAATTAAGGTTTAAAAGCCAATCGGCGTTGTTAACCATAATCGCGGCGTTTTCACCTTCGAAGTCTAAAAAGCGCGACATTTGAACTTTAAAACGTTCGATATTATGCGCGATTTGCTCTTTAGTGAGCATAGAACGCATATCGCTCCTTCCCGAAGGATCGCCAATCATACCCGTTCCGCCGCCGAAAAGGCAAATGGGACGATGCCCCGCCTTTTGCATATGAGCCATCGCCATAATGGGAATATAATGTCCTATATGAAGTGAGTCCGCGGTAGGATCGAAACCTACGTAAAAAGTAACTTTCTTTTCGGAAAGCAATTTTTCTAAGTCTTCACCATTAACGGTTTGTTTTAAAAATCCACGCGCTTTTAGCGTTTCCATTACGTTAGTCATATTTATCACCTGTGTTTTTTATAATGCTATGTCGAAGAAAACTTCGGCTGCGATACCTCTTTTTAATACGCGGCGACCGCGTTTTTGCGTGAGGTTAATCTTTAAATTTGTATTTGCCTTTGCCGTAGCCGACTACGGGCTCGATAACGTCGGCGCGCAATAGTTTTGAAATAAGTTTAGACGCGCTGGAATTTTTTAGCGAAAGTAATTGCACTATCGCACCGCGCCCGAAAACGCCGTCGTAACCGTTGGCAGCAAAAATTCTATAAACGTGTGCTATCGTTTGAACGTTGAAATCCTTGGTTTTTTCGGAAACCGACCTTTCAAACCTCTCATTACGTGCCCTAACGTCACCTTTTTCGGCGACAACGTCTACTTTTTTGGCGTCAACGTCTACTTTTTTGGCGTCAATGTCTACTTTTTTGGCGTCAATGTCTACTTTTTTG